>CAIUWO010000040.1 GCA_903902895.1 Candidatus Hydrogenedentota bacterium
CGGCCAACCCGGAGTTGAAGGAGCAGCAGCAGGGCATCGAAGCCGCCATGGAGCAGTCCTCCCAGCGCAATTCGCCCTTGGACGCCCTCAACGCCGCCATGCAGCAAAGCTCCGGCGGCGCGGCAGCCCGTGCGGCTGCAGCCCCCCCCCAGCCTCAGCCTCCTTCCCGCCAAACCGCACAACAGGCATTAAGCGCGGCCCAGCAGCTCTCCCAGCGCCAAACACAGCAGCAGAGTGCGGTTTCCGTCGGCAGGCCTCCAAGTGCCTTGGACGCCGACGAGTTCGAAAGCGATATTGTCGAGGATTACCCCAAACCCCGCGATGTGGCCTTTGTTTTCCCAGATCAGTCGATATCCATGGCGGTCACACGCCGCAAAGGACATGGCGGGGTCCTTGTCCTCGCTTTCGGCCTTGTCCTTCTCACCGTAGTCGGCGTTGTCGCCTATTTCATGCAGTCACGCCCCTCTGAAGCCGTCACGGACAACACCCCAAACCCGCCGGCGCAGACACCACCGGACAAGAAAACGGAAGAAGAGAAGCTCAAAACCGTTAAGTTTCCCGAGGACAGGGTCTTCGGTAATCTTTACGACCATGGGGCCCCGCACACCAGCGACACTGACTGGCCGCTGTACGCACCTGCAAAGGGCACGGTAGAATTTCCGGAGAACGCCCGTTTTCACCTGGAAGTCAGCAAGGACAGCGTTGGCGATCTGAGCCCGCTTAATGAAGTCCCCCCCGACATGATTCAGTCCATGAGACTGCCCTCCATTGACCTGAGCGAGAAGAACCTTGCCGCGCTGGACCACCTTAAAGGTGCGGGTGTCATCTTTATCGACCAGGAAATGTCCGACGAGGACCTGAACAAGGTACGTGCAGCTCTCAAGGGCAGAACCATCACCTGCCGGCAGCCAGATGCGGTAATCCGCGACATTGCCCCTCCCGGCGAGAGGGTTCTGACATTCCCCGATGACGCATCCCTCGGCTTCCTGGACCTGCGGCCATGGCATCAGGTCGAGGAGCAGTGGATGAAATTCGGCGCTGCCAAGGGCCGGGTTACCATCCCCGCCAACATGGAAATCAAACTAACCATCGCCGATGGCGTCTCCGACCTCTCCCCACTCCGGTCACTGGGCATCACCGACATTCACACACTCGTGGTCAAAGGCCCCGAGATCAACGATGCCAGCATGGAGGGTCCGGCTTTCCTGCGCGGCGTGCTTGTGCTCGAAATTGACAGCACGGCCATTACCGACGCGGGCATGAAAAAACTTTCCCGGAACGTGGGCCTGCAGCAACTCAAACTGACCAACACCCGTGTGGGTGACGCCGGGATTGAGGTTCTCAAGAAGATACCGCTCCTTGAGCGCGTCTATATCGACGGGGCCCCCAACATCACCGCGTTAAGCCTGCCCGTGTTCCGCGAACTTCGGGCACTCAGGCGCCTCCATCTTGCAAACAGCGCGGTCTCTGCGAACGAGCTCGGCCAGCTCGCGCGTGACATGCCCTCCTGCGCGATTACGCCTGGGGGCTGACAACGCCCCAATCGTCATGTCCGACGCGTTCCAGCAATGGACGCACGACCGCAAGCGGAACGCGGACACGCCCCATTTCCGGGGCGTGTCCCTTTATGTTTCCGTGACAGTCGCTGCCCCCGGAAACATAAAGCCCCCGGGTCCGGGCAAGACGCAGCAATTCCTCCACGCGTGCCGCAGAATGGCTGACATGATACGCCTCGATTCCGTCAAACGGGCGCGCCAGCAACTCTGGAAGAATGCGCAGCAGGCCCTTGCTAAGTCCCGGATGGGCCACAAAGGCCAGTCCCCCCGCCGCATGAACCGCATCCACGGCGATATCCACCGATACGAGCGGCTTTGCGACATAACCCGCCCCGCCGGGCTTCAAGTATCTGTCAAACCCCTCCTGAACCGTCTTCGTTATGCCCTTTTCCCGCAGGTGTGCAGCCAAGTTCATCCTTCCGCAGGCTTCGCCTTTGCGCAAAACGCCCTCTGCATATTCCAGCACCGGAAGACCGGTCTCCTGCAATCTTCGCGCCATGTCCAGAAAACGCCGCGCCCGGCCTGCCGCCAACGCTGCTATGGTGGAGCGAAAAAGACCTTCGCTTGGGTCTATCCCCAGCCCAATGACATGCACCTCCACGCTGCCATGACCGGCGCTTATCTCAACCCCCTTCACAAAGCCCAGGTTGGACAGCTTCGCCGACGCGGCGGCCTCCTCCAACCCCCGCACACTGTCGTGGTCTGTCAGCGCCAAACCCCGCATGCCCATCGCCGCCGCGCGGCGCACCACCTCCGCCGGGACGTCTGAACCGTCTGAACAGTTGCTGTGCAGGTGGAAATCCACCCATCCCCCTGAAAGTCCCGGACCATCCCCCCCCACGCGCCCCCCGCTACTCATCCCCTTCTTCGCACCCTTCGCCGTCATCAGGCGCCTGCGGCCGCGGCGGCGGGCTTGTAAAGTCATCCGCCTCAAGCATCTTGCGCATGCGGTCCAGCACGCCGTTCACAAAGCGCGGCGCATCCTCCGCCCCGAACTCTTTGGCCACATTCACCGCCTCACTGATAACCACGGCGGCCGGAACTCCGGCACCATAAAGCAGTTCACTCATGGCTACCCGCAGCACGGATCGCTCAATGTGTCCAAGCCGGTCTGTCGACCAGTTGTCCAGAGCCGAGGCAATGCGCTCCGAAATCTCAGCCTCGTTTACACATGCACCCTCGACCAGGCGCTTGGCATAGGCCCAAGCCTTTGCCCTGCTAATATTCGCAGTGTCGGCCTCAAACACGGGACTCTCCCCCTCCTTAAAGGACTCCCGCGTCAGGCGAACAGGATCCATTTCCCAAAACGACTCCAAACCGGCCTGCCAGTCATAACCGGTATGGTCCAAAGCGAACATATACTGTAGGGCCAGGCGTCGGCCCATGCTGCGTTCCCGAAAGCTCATGCCTGCTCCAACTTTTCCAGCAGGCTCGTCATTTCAATGGCTGCCATCGCCGCGTCGGAGCCCTTGTTTCCAGCCTTTGTGCCCGCCCGCTCGATGGCCTGCTCGATGCTGTCGGTGGTGAGAACGCCGAAAATCACAGGCACGCCCGTCTGAAGCGCCACCTGCCCCACCCCCTTGGCGGACTCGGCGGCGACATAGTCGAAATGCGGTGTCGCGCCGCGTATGACGCAGCCCAGCGCAATCACGGCGTCATAATTTCCCGAAACGGCCATGGCCCTGCACACCAACGGAATCTCAAACGCGCCCGGCACCCACGCCAGCGTGATGCTGTCATCGGCCACGCCGTGGCGGGTAAGCACATCCACCGCCCCGCCAATCAGCTTGGACGTGATGAATTCGTTGAATCTGCTGGCCACAATGCCATAGCGCTTTTGGGCGGGGGTAAATCCGCCCTCGATAACCTTCGGCATGACAATATCTCCTTGTTCTTGCTTCGCTGCGCCCTAGTCTGAAATGAAATGTCCGAATTTTTCTTTCTTCGTCTGCAGGTACTCGCGGTTGTGTTCGTTCGGCGGAATTTCAATCGGCACGCGCCCCGTGACCTTGAGGCCGTAACCCTCAATGCCGGCGCGTTTCACGGGGTTGTTGGTCATCAGGCGCATACCTTTGACCCCCAGATCATACAGGATTTGCGCGCCGATACCGTACTCGCGCGGATCAGGGTCAAAGCCGAGATGAAGATTGGCCTCCACCGTGTCCATGCCCTTTTCCTGCAGTTCGTAGGCGCGCAGCTTGTTGATAAGCCCGATCCCTCGGCCCTCCTGCCGCAGATACAAAACAGCCCCGCGCCCCTCCTTCTGGATCGCGGCCATTGCCGCGTGAAGCTGTTTTCCGCAGTCGCACCGCAGCGAACCAAGGATGTCCCCGGTGAAACACTCGGAATGAACCCGCACGAGAACATCTTCGCGCCCATCCACATCCCCCTTGACCAGCGCCATGTGCTGGTATTCATCAATATCGTTGTCATAGGCGATCAGACGGAAATCCCCGTATTCCGTGGGCAGATTCACCTCCGCAGCGCGCCGGACCAGTTTCTCCGTTTTGCGCCGGTACTCGATTATGTCGCAAATCGCGCATATCTTCAGGTCGTGCAGCTTCGAAAACTCCTCCAACTCGGGCATCCGCGCCATCGTGCCGTCATCTTTCATGATTTCGCAAATGACCGTGCACGGAACAAGCCCCGCGATTTTGGCAAGATCTATCGATCCCTCGGTCTGCCCCGCCCGAACAAGCACGCCACCCTTGCGCCCGCACAGCGGGAACACATGCCCCGGGCGCACCAGCTCGTCCGCATGGGCGTTCGGAGCGGCGGCAACACGGATGGTGTGCGCGCGGTCCTGGGCGCTGATCCCCGTCGTCACCCCCTCCTTCGCCTCGAAGGTCACATGAAACGCCGTGTTCAGCCGCGAAGTGTTCTCCGCCACCATGGGGGGAAGATTAAGATGCTTGATTCGGTCCTCCTCCATGGGCATGCAAATCAGACCCCGCGCGTGGGTTGCCATGAAGTTCACAATTTCCGGCGTCACAAACTCCGCCGCAATGGCCAGGTCGCCCTCGTTCTCCCGGTCTTCGTCATCCACAAGGATGATCATGCGTCCCTGCCGCAATTCTTCCAGTATTTCCGGTATCGGTGTCAGCATTGTCGTCTCCTACGCAAAGCCGTGGCGCTGCAGAAAATCCATCGTAACGCCACGGTCCTCACGGTTGATGTAGTGGTAGATGTGCTTGCCGAGAATGTCGGCTTCCATGTTGACATGGTCACCGGCCCTCTTGCCGGCCAGTTTTGTTTTCTTCACGGTGGTGGGGATGATGGCCACGCTGAAGCTGTCCCGGACGGGCTCCACCACGGTCAGACTGATGCCGTCAATGGCCACAGACCCCTTGGGCACCAGATAGCGCGCCACTTCATCGGGGGCGCGAAACCGCCACAGCGAAAATTCGCCCTGGTCGCGCACCTCCTCGATGCGGCCAACGCCGTCCACATGCCCCAGGACAAAGTGCCCCCCGAAGCGGGTTGTTGGCTGCATTGCCCGTTCCAGGTTGACCGCATGACCCGCCTGAAGCGCCCCCAGCGTCGTCTTGGAAAAACTTTCCGGGGAAACTTGGACAACAAAGCCCCTCGCCGTGATGACCGCGACAGTGAGGCACACCCCATCCACCGCCACGCTGTCGCCCAAGGCCAGGCCCGGCAGGACGGTCTCGGCAAGAATGGCCAGTTCCGCCCCGGAGCGCCGCGTTACAGCGCCCACCTCTTCTATGATTCCTGTAAACATCCGCGTTAAAGCTCTCCTGTATTCTTCGCGCCTGTCCCTGATGCCCTATCCACGTAAGCCTCCACCATCAGGTCATCCCCCACCGGCACACAGCGCATGTCCCGCAGCAGGACCGCGGCGTCCATGGTCGCCCGGCCTTCTCCCTCCACCGCCGTGACCGCGTCCCGGCCCCCTACAATTTTGGGTGCGATAAAGAAACACACCTTGTCCACAACGCCCGACTCAAAGGCCGACGCAAGCGTGGTGCCGCCCCCCTCGATGAGCAGCGATGTGACGCCCCGTTCGCCGAGCAACCGCATAAGCCCAAGCATGTCCACCCCGCCAGGTCCGCTGCGCAGCCGGAGAACGTCATCAGCAAAGGGATACTCCGCCACCGATGTCGTCGCTATCCAGGTGGGGGCAGGGCTCTCCTGGTGGAAGACCTTCCGCTCCCCGTCAAGGTACTCGCCCGAATCAAGAACCACGCGAATCGGGTCCTTCCCAGCCTTACCCTCAAGCCGGGTGGTCAAACTCGGGTCGTCCAGCATGACCGTGCGGCTGCCCACCATGATCGCGTCCATACTGTCTCGCAGTTCATGGGTCTTTCGCCGCGCCTCCGGTCCGCTCACCCAGCGCGAATGGCCGGTACGCGTCGCTATCTTGCCGTCCAGCGTCATGGCGCATTTGGCCA
>CAIUWO010000041.1 GCA_903902895.1 Candidatus Hydrogenedentota bacterium
CCGCACCCCGGTGCAGTCTTCCGATTCCAGAATCAGGCTCATGCCCGAATCGGGGCCAACGGGAACCACAAAGGAGTTTCTCGGGCTGACCTGCGCGGCCGAACCGTTCAAAAAGCGCCAGGCATGGACCAGAAGCGGTTGCCCGCCCTCAGGTCCGGGGTAGGCCACGTCCAGCGCCAGCGACTTTATGCCGTCCGAGGCGAGCGTGGATTCCATGCCCTCCAGGCCGAAAATAGTCACCCGGGCGCCCCGCAGGACAAACTCGGCATCACCCGCGGACAGCGCGCCCGCCTCGATGATGGGCGAAGCGTCCGCCAGCAGCGGCGCACCGTATCCAACGGCAAGCAGCTGCGCCTGCGCGTCTGTGGCGGCGACGGCGGGCATCGCGGGTGCGGCCAGCGCCTTTCCCCCCAGCGCGCCCGCGGCAAGCACCGAACCCCACGCCAGAAACGCGCGTCGCGGCATCTTGGTAAACTCGACGGGTTCTCGCATCAGTTCTTCTCCTTTGTGCCTTGACAATAAAGGGCACCAACACACCGAAATGAGTCAAAAGCAACACCCGTATGGCGGCAACTATTTCCCATTTGTATATAATTCTGGCGTTCCCCGGTGGAGCGCGGCTCTCCCCAATGGCTTCGGGGGTATACTGGGCGCAATTTCCGGCCCAATCCATGATTTCACAGGAGCGCCCAAGTGGAAACAGATTCTGGTCCGCATATGTCACCAGTCATTGCGAGGAGGGCTTCAGCCCGACGCGGCAATCTCTTGAAGCGCTGGCGTTTGCCGAACGGCATATGGCGAGCAAGAGATTGCATCGCTTTGCTCGCAATGACGGTCTGTCTTTCTGTTGTGAGAGTTAAGTCTGGTGCCTGTTTCGCCTTGGATGTGACGGGCCCGTGCCGGTGGGATATGCGGCCATGAATGACTACGCTATTGAGCTCCGCCCCTGCGACAGCCAGGATGACGGATTCCTGTTTGCGCTGTTTATGAGCGTGAAGGAGGAGGACTTCGCCGCCCTGAACTGGTCCCCGGCGCAGCTTGAACCGTTGCTGCGCATGCAGTTCACCGCCCAGTCCCAATCGTATGCGGCGGATTATCCGCGGGCCGCGCATGAACTCGTCTGTTTCAATGGGCAGCCGGTGGGGCGCCTGATCACGGACAACACGGCGGAGGCCATGCTCCTCGTCGATATCGCGCTGACTCCCGAAGTCCGCGGACGCGGCATTGGCGCAGAGCTGATCCGCGGGCTGCAGGCGCAGTGCGCCGCCGACCGCAAGCCCCTGAGACTGCACGTGGCCAACACCAACCGCGCCGTCCGCCTGTACGAGCGGCTCGGATTCGTGGTCACCGGCGAGACGGAAGTGCGCCGCCTGATGGAGTGGAGGCCGCGACCCTGAACTGGCAAGAACCCAGACCGCCCCCTCCGTCATCCCCGCGAAAGCGGCCTTCCATAAATGGTGCCACAACAGGACCTCACCCTCCGTCATCCCCGCGAAAGCGGGGCTTGTCCGCCTCCGGAGGGATCCAGTATTTGGGCGTACGCGCAAGTCCTTGCCAAGCATGGATTCCCGCTTTCGGGATGTTCCAAAAAGGCCTTTTGCCGCACGAAGTGCGTATCCGTGCGGATCGTTTTCCGAACAGTGTTACTATACGCGTCCATTATGCGCGAACTTTTCCTGTGCGCTTTTTTTTGTGCGCGGCGCCGGTTTGCGGTGCCCGGTGCGGCTCTTTGGTCTTCTTTTTTCGGCTCCTATTGTGTTCCGTCCGTCAGGACCAGGGGTTTCCAGGTTCCTGTCAGCAGCA
>CAIUWO010000042.1 GCA_903902895.1 Candidatus Hydrogenedentota bacterium
GCCCACCTGGCCGCCGGCATGGGACAACTACGCCAAGGCCTGCGTCGATCTGAAAGGCTATGTCATCAACAGCCTTATCGTGACCACGCTCACCGTGCTCGGCGTGCTCGCGTTCTCCATCATGACCGGATTCCTCTTCGCCCGCTACCGCTTTCCGGGCAAGGAATTTATCTATTACATGATGCTGGCCATGCTCATGGTGCCCGGCATCCTCATGCTCATCCCCCAGTTTGTCTGGGTGCAGCAGTTGAATCTCCTCAACACCTACGCCGTCATGGTGCTCCCCTACATTGCGGGCATGCAGATACTGGGCATGTTCCTGCTGCGAAGTTTCTTTGCCCAACTCGATCAGGCCCTGTTCGAGTCGGCCCAGCTCGACGGCGCGGGATTGTTCCGCCAGATATGGCACATCGCCCTGCCCCTGTCCAAGCCCGTCCTCGGCGTGGTCGCCATCATGAGCGCGCTCGGCGTCTGGAACAGCTTCCTGTGGCCGCTCGTCACCGCCACCGACGAAAGCGTCACCGTGCTCACTGTCGGCGTGCTGCGCTACGCCACGGGCCGCGTGCTCAACAACTACGGCCCCATGTTCGCCGGATACGTCATCTCCGCCATCCCGCTCACCATCCTCTTCGCGCTTTTCACCCGCGCCTTCATGAAAGGAATCACCAGCGGGGCATTGAAGGGTTAACCCGCATATCTCACCATCCACTGCGACCTACCCGCAAGCCGGGACATTCGATAGACTTGTCCAGTATCAACCCAACACACTCTGTCATTGCGAACGAAGTGAAGCAATCTCGTGTCCGCAACACGCCGAACCCCACCGGTCATCGTTTCAAGAGATTGCCGCGTCGGGCTAAAGCCCTCCTCGCAATGACTGGTGAGATATGCGGGTTAACGCAGCCTACTTCTCCAGCGGCCGATACTTCACCCCCATCTTGTCCAGCCGTTCCACGTGCGTCTTCAGCCGCTCTGAAAAGTCTTTGAAGTCCCGCTGTGCCTGAGGCGTCCAGGCCACCTCGGCAAGCGCGCAGGCGCGCGGAAAAGCCATGTACTCCAGGTGGTCCGGGCCGGGGATGTACTCCGACCACAACTGGCCCTGCGTGCCCATGATGTGCGAGAGGGCTTCTGGATCCAGCTTCTTCGGCAGCGGGTCAAAACCGTACACTTTGCTCAACGGCAGGTTGCCGCCGATGCCCAGCGGCTCGTCCTTGGGCTTGCCCTGGTAGTAGTCCAAGTACGTGAAGGCGGTCGGCGCCATGACCACGTCGTTGCCCAGTTCGGCGGCTTCGATGCCCTTGTCGACGCTGCGCCAGGCCATTACGGTGGCATCCTTGCCCAAGCCGCCCTCCAGAATCTCGTCCCAGCCGATCAGCTTGCGTCCCTTGCCCTTGAGAAAGTCGTTCATGCGCGCGATGAAGTAACTCTGCATTTTCGCCTCGTCGGCGATGCCCAGTTCCTTCATGCGCTTCTGCACCGCTTCGCTTTCCTTCCACTGGTCCTTCACGGCCTCGTCGCCGCCGATGTGGATGTAGGTGCTCGGGAATATCTCCACGACCTCGCCCAGCACGTCCTGCAGGAAGAGAATGGTTGACTCCTCGACATTGAAGATGTTTTTGTTGACGCCAAAGGTGGTGAACACCGGCAGCGGCTCTTTCACATTGCCCAGTTCGGGATAGGCCGCGATGGCCGCCTGGGCATGGCCCGGCATTTCAATTTCTGGAATAACCGTGACGTGCCGGTCCGCCGCATAGGCCACCAGTTCGCGCAAATCGTCCTGCGTGTAGAACCCGCCGTGCCGGATGCCGTCGTATTTGGCGTTCGGCTTGCCGGCATGGCCCACCACCGTCTCCGCGCGCCACGCGCCAACCTCCGTCAGTTTCGGGTATTTCTTGATCTCAATGCGCCAACCCTGGTCATCGGTGAGATGCAGGTGCAGATGGTTCATCTTCTGCACGGCAATGGTATCTATGAACTTCTTGATGAACTCCTTGGGAATGAAATGGCGGCACGGGTCGAGCATCATACCGCGCCAGGCAAAGCGCGGCGCGTCCTCGATAGACACTGCGGGCACGGTCCACTTCTGGCCGTCCACAGGCGCGGCGCTGAATACCGCCGGCGGCAGCAACTGCCGCAGTGTCTGCACTCCGTAGAACAACCCCCGCACCGGTTGACGCCGTGATAACGGCGCGGTCCTTGGAAACAGCCAAGTGATACGCTTCCGCACCCGCATCGGCGCCCTCATTGCCGAGATAAATCGCGCTGTCCTCCGAACCGGACGCCGCGCTCACCGGCAGTGCAAGTCCCGTCGCCGGACGCAGCACCCCAGCCAGATATCCCGCAGTCTTCTTCGCGTCGGCGTTTCCCTGCTGAAACAGGACACGCGTCTCAGCGTTGAGTTTGAACTCGCCCTTGCCCAATTCCATCTTCACCGGTGCGGGAATCACATTCACCTCCATTTTGGCCTGCGCCGAAACGGCGGCCACGGCCGCCGCACACACCATCACGCTGAACATAATCTTGGGGGATACCATGGCGCTTGTCCTTTCGCTTGGCTCTGGGGTCACGGCAGAATAGTGCCACAACGGCCCAAGCAACTGCCAAACAACAGACCGGACCCAAGACACACGATGGATTGGCCCTTCCCTGGGAACGCCAATCTCCCGATTGGCCGGCTTGAAAACAAAGAGCCAATCAGGAGATTGGCGTTCCCAGGCAAGCGGTAAATGGCGTTTTCGTTGCCGATAGCGATTCATTTGTTGACTCTTCGCATGCTGGCGTATCATTCGTGCAGAAGTAATGTGAGTCTTTGCAGAGATTTGACACTCGGGAGGTTAGCATGACTGAGGTTGGCGGATACGAACCCTTGGGTGGAGAAGAAAAGAGGGGGATTGGGTGCGTTGCGACCCTCCTCTTGTGTTTCTTTGCCGGTGCCTTCTTTGTATTTTATATCGTAGATTATAGGATGGCTGGTCCCGACTATTATACCTTCCCTTCACCCGACGGGAACAGGGCGGCTTTCCTCATAAGTACCCTTAATCTTGGCATGGCCACTCCGCTGGAACTCTTCGTTTCCCCCACGGGTTCCATGAAAGACATGCGGTGGGTTGGGACTGTCTGTTTTGATGACGACCTCGCCTTGGCGGAACTCGCCTGGACATCGGATAGTGACTTTGTCACAGCAAAGTGTTCTAAACGCATTGATGATTATCAGAATAATAGTGCCATAACATATAACGTTTATTATTGTGGCTATCGTTTTTCATCGATGACGGTGTTTGCTGTAGGTGATAACTACAACGAACCTAAAGTATTGAAGGCGCGGAGCGATGAAATCGAACACATTCTCTCTGATAAGGGCGGACCGATGGTAGTTGCAAAGGGTAGACGCGAACCTGTCGACGCCACGGTCAAGGCAAAACCCCTGGGCTGGCTGCAACTGCGGAAGTGCCGAAGCTTGATAGAAAAGGCAAAAGAGGTAGAGCAGGAGAAATTGCGTCACTAGAAGATGTATTACAGGTCCCTTGCCTGGAAGATTGAGTTACGAGTTACGATTCAGAAAAGCATGCAACCCGTCCGCGCCGCCCAAGGGAATCGCCACAAGCTTCCCCTTTTCCGCCAGAGGATAGGCTCCTTCCGTGCGGCACACCACAGCGCTGCGCCCAATTGCCTCCGGCCCGAAGGCCTTCACCACTGATGCGGCACCGCGAAGTGCCCCGGCGTCCACCTGTGCCGCTGCCTTACATTCCAAAGCGAGAAACTGGCGCGGCCCCACCTCCACCAGCAGGTCCACCTCGTCACCCTGCGCCTCCCGCCAGAACCAGCAAGGCGGACGTTTCCCTTTGTTGAGGAAATGCTTGCGCGCCTCGCTGATGACCAAGTTCTCCCAGACAGCACCCCACGCGGCATTCTTCATCACGGCGGGCCAGTCTAAGAATCCCAGCAGGTAGACCAGCAGTCCGGGGTCGCAGAAATACAGCTTTGGAGTTTTGACCAGCCGCTTTCCAGCGTTGCTGTGGTAGGGCTCCAGTAGGAACACCTGCCGGCTGGTCTCCAATATGGACAGCCAGCTCTTGGCCGTATTGACGGTAATACCCACATCGCGCGCCAACTCAGCAAGATTGAGCAGTTGACCCGCCCTGGCTGCGGCCGCACGAAGAAACCGGTCGAAATCGCGCAGGCTTCCCACGTTGAGGATATTTCGGACATCCCGCTCCAGGTAGGAGGCCAGATAGGACCCAATCCAAAGGTCCCGGTCCAACTCGGGACGCTGCCAAAGCTCCGGATAGCCACCCCGCCAGCAGAGCTGATCCGCATCACCCGGCGTGTCCATCCGTTCCAGTTCCGCCAGCGTCAGCGTGGGCAGTGACAAAACGGCACACCGCCCCGCAAGCGATTCGGTGACTCCGGCCATGACGGTGAAATCTTGAGAACCCGTCAAAACAAAGCGCCCCGGCCGCTTGTCGCGATCCACCACCACCTTCAGATGCCGCAGCACTTCAGGCACGTACTGCACCTCGTCAATAATGAGGGGGTCGGGATGGCTCCGCAAAAAGCCCTCAAAGTCCAGGCGCGCGGCCTCCGCCTCCCGGGGAATGTCAAGGGTGACATACCCGGCCTTGGGGAAAAGATGCCGGACCAGGGACGTTTTGCCCGCCTGCCGGGGCCCCGTAAGCACCAGTATGGGAAACTGCGCGAAGGCCTTCTTGACCACGGCCGATATGTCTCTTTGAATCCACATTGCATATATTATGCAATGTTATTGCACATTTGTCAAGCGGTGGACGATGGCCGTGGGCGGCATACGACCACAACTTGCCAACCCGCCCCCTCTTCCCCCCGCGCCAGCGGCTCCGTCCAGTGCGCGGTCAAGCCGGTCACGGGGTCACCAGGGCGGAAAGGCCGAAAATCACGCCATAGAAGGCATGGCAGACGAGAAACACGTAGGCGCCCACGCAGCACACCCCTAACGGCGCACCCACATTCAGCAGCAGGCGGGCACGGTTTAATGCCTCGCTCTGGTAAAGTTGCGCCAGTTGCCCAAGCGAATCGGAAAGCGCCCCGGCCTGCTCGCCCAGTTGCACCAGCCCGCGAAACGTGCGCGGGAACAGCCGGATGCTTTCACGGCCGAGTGCCGCGTCGAACGACTGTCCCTGGCGCACCGCCCTGGCCAGTCTGGTCATGGCCGCCGACATCATGGGGCTGACGTCGCCCGCGGCCGCATCGTCCAAGGCTTTGTCCAGGGGCATCCCCGCCCAGACAAGTGTTTCCAGTTGCCGCGCCGCGTGGGAGAGGTCCCGCGCACGATACAGCCGGCCGAGCCAGGGCATGCGCATCAGAATTCGCCAGAGAAACCGGCTCGGGCCGTTTCTCCGCACGGACAGCAGCGGAACCGTCCGTTCCATCCAGACGAGGACAAACCCGAACAGGAGCACGCCTGGAACAACCACCCATGCGGGGGCGGCGGACAGCGGTTCGTGAAGCCTTATCAGCCATAGCGAAGTCCAGGGAAGCGCGCTCCCGAAACTGGAAAAGATCTCCCTGAACTGGTTGCTGAGCATCAGCACGGCCAAGGTGCCGACCAAGACCACTGAAAGCAGGATGGCCTTCAGATAGAACAGATGTCCGGCCAACGCATCCTGAAAGCGTCCCGCCTGCAGCAGGCTGCTCTCCAGACGGTCCAGCATCGTTCCCAGACGGCCCGTTTCCTCGCCCACCCGGACCAGGTCCACATAGGAGGCTGGGAAGAAATTGGCGCGCCGGGCCAGCGCCGCGTGGAGGGAAAGTCCGCTCTTCAGGTCCAGACTCACCACGAAAAGCAACGAGCGCACCTTGCGGTCCGGTGCGTCGAGCGCCATCGCCGCAATGCCCTCCCCCAA
This sequence comes from Candidatus Hydrogenedentota bacterium, assembly GCA_903902895.1. Lineage (GTDB taxonomy): Bacteria > Hydrogenedentota > Hydrogenedentia > Hydrogenedentales > CAITNO01 > CAITNO01. The sequence continues at coordinate 5,880 of CAIUWO010000042.1, forward strand.
CGGGACGCGCAATCGGACAAGGTCGGCCAGTTGGCCGGTCAACTCCAGCAACGCCCTGCGCTGACAGGCGGGCCGGAAAAAGCGGGGACCGCGCCATCCCGGTCCGTATCGGTGCGATGTCTCATGGGAGGGCATGGGGCCGCTCCTCCTTCCGGTTAAAATCCGCCCACCAAAGAACTCAGCCGCAACACGGGCATGAGCAGGGCAATGACGAGCCCGCCGAAAAAGAGGCCCACCACGACAATCACCGCCGGGGCGGCCAGGGACACGACCGCGGCCGCGCGCCGCTCGACTTCCCGCTCATACGTGTCCGCGAGACGCAACAGGGAATGGCCCAGTTCGCCCTGGCTTTCTGCCGTGCTGACGACCCACAGGAAACTGGCCCGGAACACCCGCATCGCCGCCAGCGCCTCGGAAAGGCGGCTGCCGTTGTTCACCATCACGGCCGCGTTCTGCGCGGCCCGCGCCATGCGCAGGCTTCCGCTGGCCACGCCGGCAAGCGCAATGCCCTCCGGCGCCTGGGCCTGGTTCGTGATCAGCAACCCCAGCACCCGGGCAAAACGCTCCGCGACGGCCACCTCATAAAGCGGGCCAAAGAACGGGCACCGGTAGCGGAGCCATTCCTGCAACCGGAGGTTGACAACCCGCCCCCGGGCGCTCATGCCAAAATACAGCCGTATTCCCAACAGCATCAACAGCAGGGCGACCCATGCGCCAAGCATGTCTTGGCTGAACAGCGCTCCAATCACCGAACTCAGGTCAAAAACGAGCCGGGTCGGAAGGGGGAGAGACCTTCCAAAAGTGCCGTACACCCCCGCAAATTCGGGCACGACCACGACGGACATTGCACCCAGCAGCAGGCACGCGGCCACCACCAGAAACACGGGATAGGCCGCCGCCTGCCGGATGGCGTTTCGCGCCTCGGAGAGGCGCGTGTAATGTTTCGACAACTGGGCCAGCACGGCGGCGAGATTGCCTGTCTGCTCGCCGGCCCGAATGAGGCTCAGCACGGCGGACGGCAGCCCCGCACCGCTGCGGCTCACCGCCTCGGCCAGGCTTCCCCCCGACTCCAGCACCTTCTGCATTTCCCCCAGTATGCGGCGCACCCGGCGGCTTCCGGCGTCGGCGGCCAGCAGGGCCACCGCCGGGGCCAGCGGCATGCCGCTCCTGGCGATGGTTTCCAACTGGTCGCTCAGCAGCACGACCTCCTCCGCCTTCAGCGACTGTCCGGGCCGTACGAACCGGACCCAGGCGCCCTGCTCCACAATGGCGGCGGCGCGAATTCCCTGCTCGAGGAGTTGTTCCTCCACCTGGGCGGCGTTCAACCCGTCCAGGAACCCGCTTATGGTTCGGCCGTTCCGGTCACATCCCTCGAATTCGAAGGTCGGCATTTTTCCTCACCTCATGGTTCGGTTTTCATTGTTTGGGACCGGTACTTCGCTAACGCGGCAGGGAAATTTCCCGCCAGGCAATCCGGGTAAAGGTTTTGGGCATTCCGTCCTGCCTTGCAGGAACCGCACGGTAGACAGCCTCAAGGCGGTGCTCGGCATTGCCGCAGCGTCCGGCCGCATAGACCACGACCAGCTCTGCCTGCTCGGGAGACGCGGCACCCGCGCCCGCATCACCGCCTTGGGCATGTTCTTTTAAGGGCTCCGCCAGTGCGACATACTCCGCCCCCGGCAGTGCCGCCACCCGCAGGGGGGCAACGCCGGGCGCGCTGAAGGCGGGCAATTGCCGGAGTGGTGCCGGAGCGGGCGTCTGCTCCTGCAGTTTGCGCCAGGCCGCCAGGCCAAGGTCCACCCCGCTGCCCCCGCTCAAACCCGAAACAACCTGAACCTCGCCGTACTCCGCCGCCTCCAGTGCCTTGCGGGAGGCGTCAAGATTGTCGGTCGTGCGGTGTGCCGACAGAACTGCGGTCGACACGCCCGCCACGACGGCCACAGCCATAAAAATGTAGACCATGACCAGAAACATGGCGAAGCCCTGATTCCCGGAACGGGGACGCTGTCTCATCATGGGTTCCTCATGAAAATGGTTTCGGCCAGTTCTTCGGCGAGCAAATGCTGACGGGGCCGGGTTGTCTTCTCGGTCCGCACGGTCGCACGCACCCCGCCGGGCACGGGTTCAAACCAAAGGCCGGGCACGACCGCCGCGCCTTCCTGGGCTTTGTCCGGAGCGAGCCCGTTGGCCAAGACGACAACCAAGGACCCGTTTATAAGTACCAGTTGCTCCGCGCCAATGCCGTCATGATTGGCATCCTCTGTGTCCCGCTGGATGATGCGCTCTGCAGACCACTCCACCTGTCCCTTTGTGTCCAGTGCCGTGCCGTCGCGGTCCGCGTCCACGGCAACCCGGTAGCGGATGCTCGCGCCGGGAAGCGGGCCCAACGAGGCCAGCGATGCCTGGCCCAACTCCCGGCTGACGGCAACTACGGCGCGTTCCGCCTCGGCACGGGCCGCGGCCCGCATCTTGAACACGCCGGCCGTGTCCTGAACCTGCATCATGACGCCCAGCGCCGCCCCCAGGATAACGACGGAGATGGATGCCGCGAAAAGCAACTCAATTAGCGTGAAGCCGCTTCTGCTGTTTTTCATGATGTGCGCTTACCTCTTTAAAAAGCCGACGGTCTGCACCTCAATGGCATGGCCCCGTCGGTCTTTTACGACCGCCCTCACGCGGGTTTCGACCTGGGGGGGGAAGGCATTCAGGTCCGCCGGTTGTATCGGCAGGGCAACGGCCTGACCGGCGCCGTTCACCAGTTCCACGCGCACCCGGCCGGGTGCGTCTTCCCGTTGGGAATATTGGAGGACGGCGTCTATGGGGAGCCCCTTCAACTCGGCCAGCACACTGACTGCCAGTTCCCGCGCATGCACCCGCGCCTCCGTGGTGCTGTCGGCCGCGGCAAGGCCGTCCAGCGCCCCGGCCACGACAACGAGCCCCCCGGTCAGCAGGGCGCAAGCCACCAGGGCATCAACCAGGGTAAACCCCGTTTTGCGGTTGCGGCATACTGCCATGCGCATTTCCCTCCTAAACCGGCCCCGCCGCAATCAACTCCCCTGCGACTTGGGACGGCTGTTCCTCTGGACCTCCTGAATAGGACGCTCTCACTGCAGACGACTTACCACCCGCCTGCACTATAAAGCATACCACGCCGATGCGAATTTGTATACCGCCATCATCTCCATTCTGCCGGGAGAATGCCTCCCTACCCTTTTCCCACGGGACTCCATAGAAACACGCGGCGGTGCAGCCCACCGCGGGCGTTCCGGCCCGGGTCGAGCGTCTCAATAAGTATGGCGGCATGGTTCGTTTCGCCGGGGCGAACGTATCTGGTTACATCGATGTCGAAAGGCTCCTTGGTGTTCTGGCGCTCGCGGTGGTCCACCAGCCGGTCGTTGACCCATACCCATAATTCGGCGCTGTACACCCCGCCAAAGGTCAGTGTCATGGGTTTACCCACCGCGTCCGCGGCCACCTCGAAATCGCTGCGATACCAAGCCTTGCCGGTCACACCGTAGCCTTTCTCGTCCTGAAGTCCCTGCGCCTCCCAGTAGAGGGCGGTGTCAAGGTCAGCCCACTTGCCATCCGTCCCGGGCACATACCAGCGGTGGAATACGCCGATGTCCTCCGGGTCCCTGCGCCACTGCCATTCGCGCGGCGTCATGGCTACCAGCGTGCCTGCAGTCCCATTGGTGCGTTCGGCCAGTTCCTGATAGGTCTCGCGGTACCACTCCAGCGCGCCATCGCCCTTGCTGCACCACTCGGGCGTGACGGGCACCAACGACGGGCTAATGGCGCCAAGTTCGCCGCGCAGGCGCAACATCTCGTCCGCCTTGGCAACGGCCCCGGTAAAGTTGCCATCCGCCGCCGCTTCCTCCATGCCGAGATGGCCACGGACATACCGGTGCACAAGGTCCAGCACGCGGACATGCCCGGCCTGCGGTCCGTCGGCCGCGCGCTCAACCGCCCTTGCCATCAGCCGGTCAAGCTTCTTCATAATAGCAGGGGTGTAGATCACCCGCCACGGCACCATGCGCCCAAAGGTTTCGTGAATGGTCGATTCATCCACGGCCCGCTCCATGGTCCAAATGTACTTCTCCACAGGCTTCGCGGCCGCGCCATAGAAGGCTTCACAATAGTCGCGCACCAATCCTTTTACATCGGCATCGGCATCCCACATGAGCCGGGCGCGGATGTAGTAGTTCAGGTGTGTGACCATCCAGCAGTTCTGCCCTTCGGTCCAGAACCCCCACACGCCCCTGTCCTTGAAATAGCGGAAGTCCCGCCCCAGATTGTGCACCATGGGGAACGGCATACCGTCGAGCGACTTGCCGGGGTCATAGTCATAGATGAACACGCAGCGCAGCTTCTCGGTCCACTGGTCCAGTACGGACTTGTACAACTGGCGCTGCCAGCATTTCGGGTCACCGATGCGATGGAAGGTGCAGGAGTCGAGCATGGCCGACTGGATGCCCACATTCGGGCTCAGCGTGTCGATGCCCTCGGGCACGCGCACCCGGTTAGCGTAGCCGTTCGTCAGCAGCCAGCGGTCGGGAAACTCCTTGTACACGTCCAGTGCCACGGCGTTGGCAAAACGGAACCACACATCGCTCAGGCTCGGCTCACCGTAGCCCTTGCCGCAGAAGTTTGGGCTCGATTTCTGGCAGCACTCGCAAAAACACTGCGGATGCCCGTCGGGCGGCGCGTAACCAAAAGTCACCAGCGAAGGGTCTGAGCGAAAGGCCGACTTGATCGTCTCCGCCGAAATACTCACCGCCTCCGGCTCGGTCAGGCACAGCATTTCTTTGTCGCGCTCGCCCTTCTTGTTGAACGCGTAGATGTTCGGGTGGCTGTCGAAGTACTGCTCCGCCGGAGCCAGTCGTTTCACCGTCCCATCGCCGGGCAGGCTCAGCCCCTTGAGCGAGTTCATCCGGTTGCGGTCCATCCAAGTCGTGTATTCCTGCCCGTCATTGCCCTGCACAGGCATCCATCCCGAGTACCAGATGTTGCGAAGCCGGAAATCGGGATGCTCCCGCACATCCATCGCCTTTACCTCGATGGTGTCACGTTTGGGAATCACCTCGCCAAACGCCCCCGGGAAGAACCAGCGGCACCCGAGCCGCTCCAGAAAGTCGTCCACGGCATACACCGTACCCCGGTAAAACGGATGCTCATTGCCCGCCAGCACCACCGCGTCCCCCACGGTCTTGATACGGTACTCCTCCTCGTCCATGGCGCTTGTGAAGCGCGCGGGCACCTCAACACCAAGATCGCGGGCCGCAACGCTGTCCCCCACGAGAATGCGCGGCCCCGTCACAGGCGCGGTATCTTCCCGAATTTCCAGTTTTGCCCCGCTCATGCGCTGGAGGTAGCCCTGAAGCAACCCGGCCGCCTCCCGGGCCTGGTCGGTCGCCTCCGCCGACACCACGATCACCGCATTGGGCTGACCCTGTTCCACAAGCACCACCCCGGCAGTGGCATTCACCGCACCCAGCAGCACTACCGACACAATCGCCGTCCAGCGTTTCATGTCACCGTCTCCTCGTTGCTTATGCTGTACGCGTCACAGAATAGCACAGCCCCGCGCGGAGTCCATTTCGGGAACTCCTCCCATTCTTCCCATCCCTCCCATAATTCCCATTCCCGCCAGTCCCCCTCAATCCCTCTCTGAGCGGTAATAGAAATACATGCTCATCAACGCCAAACTGGTAAACAAATGCCAGAAACTGTGCCCCTGCAGCCACGCGTCGCCCGTCGGGAAGAACCGCCCCTCAATGTCCAGGTTGCGGCACAGCACCCCGAGCACGAGCATCACTACGGCCACCGCCAGCCACCGCACCGCCAGTTGGGTGCGGTTCTGGAACCGGTCCAGCACGCCAAAGATCACAACGGCCAGAATCAGCGCCGGCAACACCGTTCCAGACGCCATGGACCACTTGTAGATGTACAACAGCGCGCTTGCAATCACGGCCAAGGCGCAAAGCAACGGCCAAGTCCGCCGCTCCCCCGTCTCCGGCCACCACCGGCCAATATTGAGCGCAATCAGCGCGACCAGCGGGGAGTACATCGCCGCCACGTCCAACTGCTGGCCGCGGTACGTAAGCGAGGCATGAAACAGTCCGCTCCCAAACCCCAGGTAACAGCAAGCCGCACCGAAGAGAATGCTCATCGACGGAGTGAACACCAGGTAGCCGCTGCTGCTTTGGGCCCGCCGCCGCGCGTCGTACACCCCGAGCACAACGGCATACAACCCGACGGCAACATAGAACATGTTGGACCACGTGTTTGCCTGGGTGCGGAACACCGCGTCAACGTGCACCGCCTCAGCGTACACGGGCTTGCGCAATTCGTTGCCCTCCCGCCAGCCCGCCCACGGGTTCGTGCCCTGAAATGATGCCTGAAGACCCAGCAAGAGAATAATGATTGCCAGAAACAGCCCCCATACCCAGCCGTGAATGCGGTTGGGAAAGGGTTCGAGTCTCATATGCCGCCAACCCGCCTCACAACATGATGTGTCGCCCATGAACGATCCTCTCTAAGGTAATGCGCCCCGCACCCGGCACTTTCCCAACCGGGCGTCAAGGCTCCCCTTGGACCACAAACAGCGCCATACCGTTTCGATTTGCCCCTTGCCGGCCCGCAAAGCTATGCTCAAAGAGTCCTACAGAATCAGGAGGCCCGACCTTGCCGAACTTCAGAGAGGAACAACGCTTCGCTCCGTGGGTGTACTGGATCGCAATCGGCACTGCCATTGCGGGACTTGCCGGTCCGCCAATAGCCGCCATGCTCGCCAAAGACCCATCCGCAATCATTCCGGTGCTGCTGGTGGAGTTGTTCGTGGCCGTGCTGATGGCGCTCCCCTTCAACATGCTCTTCATCGTCACCCAAGTCACTGAACAGCAGGTGGTGGTCTCTTTTGGCCGATGGTTCACAATATACCGCAAGCGCATCCAACTTCATGACATTCAGGAGGCCCGACCGGTATACTATCGCCCGATCTGGGACGCGGGCGGCTGGGGCATCCGCCGGGGCCGATTTGAGGGAAAGCGCTGCGCTTTCCTGAATGCCCGCGGAGACCGGGGCGTGTTCTTGGTTTATGGTTCAGAGAAACATTTGGTTATCGGTTCTCAGGAACCGGAACAACTCGCCGACGTAATCCGCAAGGGTGCGGGCCTGTCGGGATGAAATCACTATCGGGAGAATGGACAATGCGTGGGATGACAACGGTCTGTCTGGCGGCGGCACTCTTCCTCACGGCGGGCTGCGCCGCAACCACGGCGGCAGCCAAGGACGACAAGACACCGCAGGAAGCGAAACAGGCGCAGGCTCCGGCGAAAGAGGAGGCTGGTGCGGCGGACAACTCCAAACTGCTCTCCTCAAAAGACTATGAAGCCAGGGTCAAGGCGCTCGGCGGCCGGGTGGATTTTGTCTTCGGCAAGGACCGCCCCTTCTCACAATGCCACGCCTCGACGGTGGTGCGGACTTCCCAGGGCACGCTCATGACCGCATGGTTCGGCGGCACGGAGGAAAAGAACCCCGATGTCAGCATCTGGCTCTCCCGCTTTGTGAACGGCGCGTGGTCCGCACCCATCCGCGTGGCGCGGGCCCAGGACTGCGCCCACTGGAATCCCGTGCTGTTCACCGTTCCCGATTCCGGTGAAACCCATCTGTTCTTCAAAGTCGGCCCTGAAATCCCCTATTGGCAGACCTACTGGATGAGCACCACCGACAACGGCCTCACCTGGACCGCCCCGAAAGAACTGGTCCCCGGCGACAAGGGCGGACGTGGCCCGGTGAAGAACAAGCCCATTATTCTTTCCGACGGTTCCTGGCTGGCCCCGGCCTCCACAGAACTCGGCGGCTGGAAGCCTTTCGCCGACCGCTCCACCGACCAAGGCACCACGTGGACCCGTTCGGCCGATTTCCAGCGGGACAAATCGGTGCTTCCCGGCGTGGGCGCCATCCAGCCCACGTTTTGGGAATCGCCCAAAGGCTGGGTCCACGCGCTGCTCCGCACCGCCGGAGGAAAAGTCTGGCGCGCTGATTCCAAGGACTTCGGCCAGACTTGGGGGCCGGTGTACGCCACACCGTTGCCCAACAACGACAGCGGCATAGACCTGCTGCGCTATGACGACGGCCGGCTCTACCTCGTGTACAACCCCGTTGCCAAGAACTGGGGCCCCCGCACCCCGCTGGATTTGGCCGTATCCCGGGATGACGGGGAAACCTGGACCACCGTCGCCCACCTGGAAGACGACCCGAATCTGGACAGCGAATACTCCTATCCCGCCATCGTCCGCACGCGCGAAGGCATTGCCGTCTGCTACACCTACAACCGCGACACCGTCCGCTGCTGGCAAATCCCGGCCGCCGCGCTGGAGTAGCCGCGGGAGGGAAGACCGTGGGCGACCCCAGGCGCATACTGCACATCGACATGGACGCGTTCTTCGCGTCCGTCGAGGTCATGCGCAACCCCTCCCTGCGCGGCAAGCCCGTTGTTGTGGGCGGCGATCCCGAGGGCACGCGCGGCGTGGTCTCCAGCGCCTCCTACGAGGCGCGCCATTTCGGCGTGCGCTCCGCCATGCCCATCGTGCAGGCCCGCAAACTCTGCCCCCAGGCGATATTCATCCGGGGCAGCCACGGACTCTACGGCGAGGTTTCGCGGCACATCCATGAAATATTGGAGCGCGTCGCCCCGCTCGTGCAGATGGCCTCCATAGACGAGGCCTACATCGACATTACGGGCTCGCTCAAACTCTTCGGCGGCGACGAGGCCATCGCCCGCAAGATCAAGAACGACATCCGGACCGAAACCGGCCTGCCCTGCACGGTCGCGGTGGCAGCCAACAAACTCGTTTCAAAAGTGGCCGCCAACGAGGTCAAGCCGGACGGCCTGCTAATCATTCCGCTGGGCGGGGAACAGGCGTACCTGGCCCCGCTGCCCCTGGGTAAACTGCCCGGCATGGGCCCCAAGACCTGCCAAACCCTGGAGGCCATGGGTATCCTGACCGCCGGCCAACTCGTCACGGCCTCCATGGCGCTGCTGGAACCGGTCTTCGGGCACCGGATGGCGACGGTCCTGCGGCATACCGCCCAGGGCTTTGGTTCCGACGAACTGACCTTGGACCACACGCCCAAATCCATCAGCCGGGAAACCACGTTTCCCCGCGATCTCACCGACTGGAATGAAATAGAAACCATCGCCGGACAGTTGGCGGAGCACTGCGCCCACACGCTGCGCGAGGAAAGCCTGGAGACCCGGCGCGTCACGCTCAAGGTGCGCTACGGCGATTTCGAAACCCGCACCTTCGCCCACACGCTGGCCGAGCCCACCACCATTGATGCACACATTATCGCCGCGGTACGCGAATTGATTCCCAAGGCAAAGGAGCGCCGCACCCGGGTCCGGCTCATCGGGGTCAACCTGTCCAGCCTGTCCTGGAACCAGCACCAGATGTCCCTTTTCACCCGCGAGAAGGATGAAAAATGGGAGCGCGTCATGAAACAGGTCGACACCATGCGCGGCAAGCACGGCTTTGACGCGCTGCGTCTGGCCCGGGGCGCCAAGCCGGACAAGAACAAGCGCGGCAGCGGCAAATAGGGCAACCCCGGCTTTCCGGAACAGACCCGGCCAAGCGCCTAAGCAAACAGACGTAAAGAGTACCGCAAGTGCAAGCGCCGCGAAGTATTCTTTCCCGGCACTACTGGCGTTGCCCCCTCTTCGCTCAAGAATCGGGTTGCCTAATCTCACGGACAAGACACTACATATTGATTTATTCTCAAAACGCTGTTCAGAACCTAAACCGCAATATATTGTACCCGTTTCGAAAATATTTGCAGATTAGCACAAAATATCGATTCCTTCACCACATATATGGGTTGACAAGCCACTACATCTTGTGTTATAATGCTAACGGTGTTTGAGACGCCTACGCTTAGCCCAGCGTAGACCGAGGTAACCCATGCAGCCCAGGGGCCTCGGACACTCAGTTGTACACGTTTCCGGTAGTTCTTAGGAAAACGGTTTCAAACACACCCCGCAGATGAGGGCGGTGGGTACCCAAGACCCCCGCCCTCCCTCCTTTTTGGCCAACATTGGGCACGCCTGCCTTGCGCACGCACCGCCTAAGATGTCTTGCCTTGAAGCCAGTCGGCAACCGAAATAAACCCGGCGTCACGGGCAACCTGTTCGGCCGTAAGCCCAAGAGCGTTAGGCTGTGCAATGACCGCGCCGGCCGTGATGAGCCTCTCCGCATTGACCCTTTGTCCCGCTGCGGCGGCCTCGTGAAGGGGCGTAAATCCCGCGGCGGAGTCCTCCACCGCACCAACATCCGCGCCGCGGGCCAGCAGCAGTTCCATGAGCTTTGGCGTGGGTTTGTCGGCGGCGCGGTGCAGCGGAGTCTTTCCAAGCCAGCGTGAATTCACAAACTGTGGAAAGGAGTCCAGCAGCAGTTTCAGGCCCACCTCATCATCGCGCCCGACGGCTTGGGCGATTTCATCAATAATCACCGCCCGCATCAAAACGAGCGTCGCTTCCCGGCCCTGCTGGAGTCCCACCTGGATGGGAGTAAGCCCCACCGCCCCGCGTCCCTCCAGCGTGTTTCGCTCGGAAATGGCCAGCGGGGTGTCCCCGTCCGCATTCTTTAGAAAGAAGTCCGCGCCCCGTCCGAGCAACAGCCGGACTGTCCGCTGCTGGCCGCCGTCTGCGGCAAGATACAGGGGGGTGTTCCCCCTGCCGTCGGCGGAATTCACATCGACACCCCGCAGAATGAACAGCTGGCAGGGGCCCCAATGCCCGCGGCTTGCGGCATAGTGGATTGGCAGGCGGCCGCCCTCATCAGGGGCGCGCATGTCCGCACCCTTCTCCACCAGCAGTTTCACGTTCATCACGTTGCCCCGTTCGGCGGCGAGATGCAGCGGTGTGACTCTCTTCACGTCGGGCGCGTTGACCTCCGCGCCCTGGTCGAGCATGAACTGGATCGTTTCCAGGCATCCGTACAGGGAGGCCTCGTGCAGGCCGCCTCGCCCGTCCGCAGCCTTGGCGTTCACGGGGACGCCCAGACCAACCAGCCAACTGGCCGACTGACCATTTGCGCTGTGCACGGCTTCAAACAGGGGCGTGCGTCCTTCCTTATCCGTAACGTCGACGCGGGCGCCAGCCTTCTGAAGCTGTTCCGCGCAAGGGAGGCCGTCCGCCAACAGGGCGCTATATAGCGGGCCCTGGCCCCTCTTGTTGGCAAAGTTGGGGTCCGCCCCTTTGGCAAGCAGTTGCGCCGCCACCGCTGACGCTTTTGCGGTGGCCGCGGCATGCAGGGGCGTTTCTCCCTGGCCGTCCTTAACGTTGGGGTCCGCGCCGCGCTCCAACAGCAGCGCCACGCAATCCTGCAGGCCCTTCGCCGCCGCCAAGTGCAGGGCCGTCCTGCCGTTCTTGTCCTTAAAGGCCAGGTTGGCGCCACGGTCCAGAAGCATCGCCGCCATTGCCGTCTTGTCACCGTCAACGGCCAGATGCAGTGGGGCCCGCCGTTCCGTATCGGTGGCGCCGATGTCCGCGCCGTTGTCCAGCAGCACTGCGGCGATGTCCTGCTCATCCCGGAAAGCGGCAATGTGCAGCGGTGTCTGACCTGTCCGGTTTTTGATGTTTGGGGCGGCACCCAGACTGACAAGGAATTTCACCGATTCCATCCGGTTCAAGTCGACGGCGGTGTGCAGCGGCGTGTAGCCACGCTGGTTCGCCTGGTTGATTCTGGCACCCTTCTCCACCAGGAAGCGCATCATGTCCAGGTCGTCAACCGAAGCAAGTCGGTTGAGGGCAAGATTGCCAATCACGGTCGTGTCGCGCTGGTTGACATCAATATTGTGGGCGATAAGCGCCTCAATCATCGCCTTGTCGGACCTTTGCACGGCAAGAAAGAACGGAGTGTCTCCGTCGAAAGTGGCCTCATTGAGGGGAACCCCCTGGTCCATTAGGAACTTCGCCGCTTCAAGTCGGCCGCTTGCCACCGCATAGACCAGGGGACTGCGCTCGAGTTTGTCCACTTCCGCAAGCAGTTTCGGGTTGGTTGCGGCGCATTCCCTGAGGGCGGGCAGGTCGCCGTACCCGGCCGCCAGCAGGGGGCCGGGGTCATAGCCCAGCGCGCGGAACGCGGCCGTCACGTCCCAGTGCTGGCCATCCATTGCCATCATCCAGGGCGCCTCAAACATGTCTTTGCGCGAGGAGATGTTGGGGTCGGCGCCCAGTGTCAGCAGTGTTTTCACCACGTCAACCAGGCCGTCGCGGCTGGCCTGGTGCAGGGGGGACTCCCCAGAGGTGTTTTGCACATCAAGGCCAAAGCCTCTCTGCTTAAGCATCCGGATGGTGTAAAGATCGGCCGCCCGTGCGGCAAGATGCAGCGCCGTATCCCCCGCATTGTCCTTGCTGCCCGAGTCCACACCCGCAGCCAGAAGCGCATTCAGAAGATGCGGCTGCCCCGTCGCCGCCGCAACCAGCAGTGGGTCGCGCCCCTCCTCGTCCCGATCATCCAACCCCTGCCTGGCCTGAACGAACTCCAATTCCGCGTACAGGTCCCGGGCCTTGGCCGCCTGAAGCAGGGACGTGTGCACCGGGTGTGCCAAGGTGGGCAGCGGGACATCCCCCGCCAAAACCCGGCCCGTCCCTGTCAGGAACGCCGCAGTCAGCGCCAGAAGCGCCAGACTTGTAATCCATCCATGTTTCATGGGAAACGCCTCTCTTGCCGGCTCACTTTTCCGGCTGCCACGCGTAGGTGGCCACCGTGCCGCCGGGCAGTTCCGTGTTGAACATCCTGCCGCCGCACTTCACCGCGAACGGCTGCGCCTCGCGGCCGGCGTTGGCGACCACCATGACCACCCGGCCGTCGGGATTGACGAAGGCCACATTGCTGAACGTGCGCATTTCGGGAAGCGATGACTCCACCCGCACCGCGTCGCGCTGGATGAACTTCATGAACTGCCCCTGCATGTAATAGTCGAAATTATACCGGACCGCCCCATCGTCCATCAGTTCGATGCAGGTGGCGCTGGCATCGTGCGGACCGCGGTTGGGTTTGCGGTGCTCGTCCAGCATGATAACCCATCCGCTGTAGGAACGGGACCAGTTGCGCAAAATCTGGGTCAGACGAATCGCGCCGCTGGGACGAAACACGGAGCCCTCGGTGAAATAGATGTGTTTGTCGGGAAACTCCTGTTTGAACGCCGACTGGGCGGCGACCTTTCCCTCGTACAGGTGGAATCCCGTGCCGTCCACATACTGCGCGGCCTGCGGGTCGGAAAGCACCGCGCGCGGGAACGCCGGCTTGTTCCAGTTGTGGTCCCAGCACCAGACCAGGGACTTCACGCCGTTCTGCTTGAACAGCGGCCCAAGATGGTCACGGATGAAGTCGCGCTGCTCCTCGCCGTTCCAGGAGGTTGTCGGGTAGTCGGGATGACTCATGTCCGGCTCGTTCTGGACGGTAATTGCGTAAATCGGCACGCCTTCGCCCTCGTAGGCCTGGATGAACTTGAGCAGATACCTGGCAAACACGGGATAGCATTCCGGCCTGAGCCGGCCGGTTCCCAGTTTGCCCGAAGTCTTCATCCACGCGGGCGGACTCCATGGGGACGCGAAGACCAGGAGGTTCGGGTTCTTCTTCAGCGCAATCTTGATGGCCGGAAGCACATAGGCCCTGTCCTTCTCGATCGAGAACTTGGCCAGTTCGGGGTCTGTCTCCCCCTCCGGCAGGTCGTCATAACTGTAATAAGGCTCGCCTACAAAGTCCGACGTGCCGATGCACACCCGCATCAGGTTCATACCTATGCCCGTTTCAGGACTTACCAGCTTCTCTATAACCTCCGCGCGCTTCTCCTCCGAAAGCTTGGATAGGTTTTCGCAGGTTGAATGCTCCAGGGAAGCCCCCAGCCCCAGAATGGACTGGTAAGTCTTGGAAAGGTCCACCTCAATGGTCGGATCCTTCGTCTTGCGCACCTTGCCAAAGTGAAGCGGCTTGTCCGCAGACAGGCTTTTCGACCCGTCCTGGCAACTCATCACCACCTGAATTGAATCTTCCGCCTGGGCCAGCCCGGTGGAGAGGGCCAGCAAAAGGGACAGCAACAGAACGCGCACCATGGAGACAATCCTTTCAAGCATTTGAACGATGCCGGTATTCTAACCGGTTTGCGGTTTTCCTTCCAGTCCGCTTTTCGGGGACGTCTGGGTTTCCCCGCGGTGGTCAATATAATCCTTACCCACTCAGTATAATTAGCCCAGACACTTGCACGGGCTGCGTTGCACATAATGTCGGGAACGGTATGCTACACTTTTCACCGCTCTTGAAAAGTTGTTTTCTATTTCCGGGAGATGCGCATGCGGACCAGAATGCTTCTTGTGTTGTGGGCCTTGGCGGCCGTGGGTGCTGCCGAGCAACCAGCCGACCCCGAATCCCTCCCCGCATGGTGGGTCAAATTCCCGCATCCGAAAGTGCTGTATGTCACGGGCAATGTGGATGCGCTTGAACCACTCTTTGACGGGGACCGGGGCGGCGGTGGCGGCGCGGCGGCGTTCATGGTCGAATCCCTTTCGGGACTGGCGGCGTTGTCCGTGGCCGAGGGGCGCGGCGACGCGATGGTGTGGATGAACCTGCCCAACAACCCCTCCTACGCGCTCTGGCTGGAGGAGACGGTTAAACGAACTGGGGCGGGACGGGTCGACGGAATGGGCCCCATCGACCTCGTGCGGCATTTCCGCGATGCCGGCATCGTGAAGGGATACATCCTCTACAGCGCCGACACGGGCAATCGCAACCCCTTTGATGCCCCGCCCAAGGACGGGAAGAACTACAACGCCTCCGCCAACGTGGCCACGAGCCTTGCTGCCGGACTGGGCGCGGTCATCATCGACGAACGGGCCGAGCCAAAGCTGAAGGAGTTGGGCCTGAGCTGCCTGTTCGACGCGCGCGACCGGGACGAGCAGTGGTTCTTCGACAATCACAGGGACGAATGCACGCGAAAGCTGGTGCATATCGTCGACCCCAAAGTGCCTCATCTGCGCGGCTATTGCATTGCAACCCGTTCCCTTTGCATCTTTGGCACGGGCAAATTGACCGAGGACGTGTTTCGATGGCTCGAAACCAACGCGCCGGTTATCGGCTGGAACGGCGGTGACGAGAACGTCATGACCTCTCAGTTTAGCCGTTTCGGCCATTTCCACACCGCGTCGAACTGGTGCCTCAACCTGCCCGCCATCAGCACGGTGCGTGCGGGAGGGGATGTGCCTTGGGACGCATTGCGGAATGCAAAATCGACGGTGGACCCACTGGACCTCGATTGGCCCCCGGACGCCCACTTCACATCCTTCATCACCACCGACGGCGACAACGTGCAGTGGGCCATGGGGGACTTCTTCCACAGCCCGAGCTACTGGGCCAGTCCCGCGCGCGGCGCTTTCCCCATGGGCTGGACCTTCCCGGCGGACCAGTTATCCCAAATCGCGCCGCAGGCGCTTGCACAATTGGTGCGAACGCAGACGCGCAATGACCAGGTGGTCATGTTCGGCGGCGGCTATATGTATCCCGACGAGTACGGCCGCGACTGCACGGACCGCGAAGCGGTTTTGCTGGGGCATATTGACCAATACGCCGGTCGCATGGCCGCGCTGAACGTGCACGTGCTGTGCGTTCTGGCCATGGACTGGGACGGCGACGAGGCGCGCCGCGCCTACGAA
>CAIUWO010000043.1 GCA_903902895.1 Candidatus Hydrogenedentota bacterium
GCAAGGGCAGGAACCCAGCAATAAAAAGGGAATAAAAGAGATGGCAAAAAGAGGTTTTACGCTGATTGAGTTGCTGGTAGTTATTGCAATTATCGGCATTCTGGCCGCCATCCTGCTGCCTGCACTGGCACGGGCGAGGGAGGCGGCGCGCCGTTCGAGTTGCCAAAACAACCTCAAGCAGTGGGGCTTGGTACTGAAAATGTACTCCAACGAGGCTGGCGGTACGTTCCCCCCGCTGCAGGTAAAGCGTCAAAGGCCCGGCGGAACCTACGATGTTCAAATGGCGGTGGGTCCTGCGGCGGAGGCGGTGTACCCCGAGTACCTGACGGACCCGAACATCAGCGTTTGCCCGTCGTCACCCATGGCGGGAAAGCATCTGGAATGGATCAAGAAAGAGGGCCTGGTGCAGTCGCCATGGCTGGTGGCCCCGGACTATATCTACCTCGGCTGGTGTCTGGACCGGCTTAAGCCCTGTGCGACCGCCTCCAGTTTCACGAACATGACGCTCATCGCCGCCGCAGGCACGACCATTACCGGGAACTCCCTGATTCCAATCCAGTTGGGCGCCGCGATTGACGGATTCAACATTGCCAACCTGCTCGGCGGCAACGCCTTTGCGCTGGCTGCCGAAGTTGACAAGGACGTGGACCTTTCGAACACCAACTGGTCAACCTACGGCAATGGCGGGTCAAACAAGCTTTACCGGATGCGCGAAGGCATAGAACGCTTTCTGATTACAGACATCAACAACGCCGGCGCGGGCAATATGGCCCAAAGCTCATTATGGGTCATGTCAGACATGTTCACCACGGGCAGCAAGGACACGAACTTTAACCACGTTCCCGGCGGCTGCAACGTACTCTTCATGGACGGCCACGTGGAGTTCATTAAGTACGCCCCGGTTTCCGGTCTTGCAACCATGACCGGGCAGCAGGCCGAACAGGCCCTGCAGGGATCGAAGGAACCGGTACTTGCCACGGTGGCCGCCGCCATCGGTGCCATAGGCGATGTCTGATCTTGTCTGTAACTTTTTCCAGGCAGTCCACGGGGTGCCCGGGCACGAAATCACCTCCTTCGTGCCTGGGCGACCCGTCCCTTTCACGCTCAATCCGCCGACGGTACCGGCCTTCACGCCCGCTGCGTCATGAGCCGTCGGTTTCCGTGGATGTTAATTCGGAATGGTCGTTTGCGCGCCTAATAGAAAGAACCGTCCATTCGTATTGTCTTCGCTTGCAGTCCCGAATAAGTACACGCAATTCTTCATCTGGAACTGAATACTCCGATGACTGAGAGGTCACTAGAACGTTGACATATCGCGAAAGCTCCTGTCTGTTCTTACCGCCAAAGCGCATTGTCAGGTTTTGCAATCTTTCATTTGTTCAGTTTGTCAGGCAGATTTCTATTTCGGTGAAATAGAGGTTCTACGGGTGGTTGCCGTATTGGAATGCAACTACTGACACTCTTGACGAAAACACTCGAGGCAACACTACTACGGCGACGAAGGAATTAACTGCAGAGGTCAAGTCTTAGGTGAACAGCAATATCTTTGTTATAGTTTTTGTGGTCCTTCTCGTTGCTTTCTTGGCCTTTCCCATAGTCATGAAACAACTAAAGGGAGCCAACACCGCAGCCCCTGCAAAAGTTTCAACGCAGGGAGTCCCAGCGGGAACATCCGCAGAATCCGCAGTGCACAAATATCCTGAACTGAATGAGCCCCCCCTGCTCAACGAGGGAAATCTCGTGGGAACGGAATGGCAGGTTATTGCCCAGAATTACAAGATTAAGATTACACTCGGGCCCGGCGGTGTATGCTATGCATCTCATCCCATGGCCAAAGCGCTGACGGGTATGGACTATGTTGAGGGCCGATGGAATGTCCAGGGTGACAAATTGCATGCAAGCGCCAGCGTTGCCGGATATAGTGCAGACGTAGCCTTGACAATTTCAGGGATGAAGCTTTTTTATGTTGATCCAAAAACAGGAAAGCCGGATGAGGTACGAAGATTCTAAAGAGAGGAATGTATTTCCTGTCGAGGCAGATCATGATTCTCGCAGGAACTTCATTGAACCCTTGGCGTCCCTTTGACAAGTCACTCCATAGATCGAGGATCGGCGTTCAACACGATGACATTGGGGATAGTCCTACGGCGGCGTTTGGAAACAGCAAGGAATCCCATGGCTGAAGCGAAAAAGGAGCTGCGTTGCGACTCACTTTTGTCCTCAGTTTAAAGGTGACATTTCACGGTTCGAAGTTTACCGGCGATGCGTTTCTTGTGACGTGCCGGGAACTGGATAAGAGACTGGAATTGACGCCGATTTGAGAATGCCTGTGTGATGACTGGCGGTTCGGAGATGACACGCAGCAAGCACTGACAGAAGCCAAATAGAGGTGGAAGCAAGAATGAAATATGGATTGGCAATGATACTGGCCGGAGTGTCCTTTTCGGTTTGCGCAATGGCGGACGGTCCCTCCGGTAATATTGCAGGAGTCATGGTCACTCCGCACATGATTGCGGACTCCATGCGATATTCGCAGGACCCCGAACCGGCGGTCGGAGCGCGCGTGCAGCTATTTGTGCGAAATGACGCTGCACAAGACAGCACACCACTGGTGTTGGACAGCAAGATGCGGATACTGTTTGACGGCAAGTCCCCGGCGGACTTGCTCGCATCGCACACATGGGCGTGGCATGACACGCCCGCCGCGATACCAGATGACTGTCTTGCATTGCCGCCCGGAGCGTTGACGGTGTGGTCGTTCAACGGTCGGGTCGCACCGTTTGGGCCGGGAGGCCGGTTCCCTATTCAAGCAGGCCCTGAAACCGCGCCATGGCTGACGAAGGACATCTCCATCGACAAGCCAAAGTACTGGTTGTCTGCCGTAACGTTTCTTGCCCCCGATGCGGCCATACAGCCCGATACCATGGTGGTCCATGTCGCCAACGCATCCGATTCGCCCGTGGAAATCCGCTCCTGCCGTCTCTGGCTGCCTCAGGACCCGAAGTCGCCGCGCGTGCTGCTTCCACAACCGCCGCTGCAATCGCTTCAGGCGTTCAACGGCCACGTCGAGATTCCCGCGGGCGATCGCGGCGGTTTTTTGGTCAAGACCGCCCCGCTCCCGCTTACCTATGCCGCAGTTGAGGTCACC
>CAIUWO010000044.1 GCA_903902895.1 Candidatus Hydrogenedentota bacterium
CCCCCGACCGCCTTTCGGCGGTCACCCCCCTCAAGGGGGGACCTAAGACCGCGCTTCCTCCTGTCCAGATGGTCCATGCCGCCCATCTCGTCCATACCGTCCACAGAATCTTACCGGCCTGTTTTTTCCCGGGGGGAGCATCATGACCCACATTGAATTCTACTGCGGCACGCACCGTTCGGGACGGGAGGCGAGAATTGACGCGCTGGTGGCCGCGCATTGGAGCAGGGCGCTGCTCATCACACCAACCCACGGGCTCGCCACGCGGCGCATGGAGGCGCTGCTGGCGGACGGCACCCTCCCGGGCGGGTTCGGCGCGCCGTTGTGTGAATTCACCGGGTTTGTGGAGAACCTCCTTGCCGCCGAGGGGCGGCGTCCGCACCGGATGGAGAGTCTGGACCGCCTGTTGTTGATGGAGGGTTGCCTGGCGGAAATGGCGGCTGAACGCGCCGCCGAAGATCCCGGGCCGGATCCGGCCGCGCCGGGTTGGCCACGCCACCTGCTCGAAGTGGTCACGCAACTCAAACAGGCGGCCATCGAGCCGGAAGAATTTTCCGCCCGCGTGAAGGCGTTCAAGAACCCCGGACCCTTCGACGCGTTGGTGGCCGGGGCGTACACCCGCTACCAGGCCGCGCTGCATGCGTCGGGTGCCTACGACGTGCCGGGTCTGTACTGGGAGGCGCGCGACATCTGCGCGAAGCTACTTCCGACGATATTGAAAGGCGTGGAACTGGTGGCCCTGGACGGGTTCGATGATTTCACGCCGTCCCAGATGCGGCTTATTACGGCGCTGGTTACGCATGTGCCGCGGTTGGTCATCGGCTTGAACTACGACATGAAGCCCGACCGCCGCGACCTGTTCGAGCTTTCCGCGCAGGCCCATGCACGCCTGAAAAATGCGCTGGCAGCACGGGGCGATACCATCGTGGAAACGTATGCCCTCGAAACGCCCGAGCCCCGCAACTGGGCACAGTATGCGGCCGGGCGGCTGGTGCCGCGCGACAGCGTGGCGGCGGCGGATCGCGACAGGAAGTTGAACACCCTTGAGGACAACGTTGAACTCGTTCCCTGCCTGGACGGACAGCACGAACTGGAGACGGTGGCCCGGGAGGTCAAGCGGCGCATCCTCGAGGGGGGGGTAACGCCGGGCCGCATTGCGGTCGCGTTCCGCGAGTTTGGGTCTGTGGCGGGGCCGTTGCGCGAGGTGTTTCGCGAGTTCGGCATTCCGTGCCGGGTGCATCAGCGCACGCCCCTGCGCGAAAGCGCGGCGGGCGCGTTTCTGTTGCGGCTGCTGGAGGCCGTCAATGGCTGGGATCGTGCGGCGGTGGTGGAGGTGATGGCTTCCGGCTGGTTCCAGCCGGAAGGCGCGGCCGGACCGGTGGACGCGGCGCCGATGCTGGCCCGCGAGGCCAACCATGTCACCGGGCGCGGCGAGTGGTTTGCCGGGACGGCCTGGCTCGCGGGGCGGCTGGAACGGCGCGGCGATACGGAGGAGGAAGGACCGGGACGGCTCCCGCTGCCCGGCGAGGCGGCCAAAGTGGCACTGGCCGCGATGCAGTCGCGGGCGCAGGCACTCGCGCAGGTGGACGATGCGCTGCCGAGGAACGCCAGCCTGAAGGCGCATGCGGCCGCGCTGGCCGCGGCCATGAACACGTGCCGATTGGCGGTGGGTCTTGAATCGCTGACCGATGCGCAGCATCGGCGGGCGGAGCAGGATGCGCTGCTGGCCCTGGGGCGGGTCATGGAGACGCTGCACGATGCGGATCGCAGCGGCGAAAGCGTGTCCAGGCCGGCGTTCGCCGGCATCCTGTCGCGGGCGATGGACGGGGAAACCTTTGCCTGGTCCGACGACCGCGCGGGGGTGTGGTGCGGCGAGGCGACCCGGCTGAAACATGAAGCGTTTGACCATATATATTACTGCGGCGCAAATGAGGCGGTGGCCCCGCGTCCGCCGTCGTCCAACGCCGTCTATCCGCAGACGGATGTGGAGCGGCTGCGTGATGGCGGAGTGGAACTGAATGGTGCCGCCGAACACTCCAGCCTGGAACGGCTGTTGTTCCATCATGCGCTGTGCGCCGCGGAGAAATCCTTTACCGTGACCTGGCGCATGCAGGGCAGTGACGGGCGCGAGGCGCTGCCCGGCGCCTTTGTCGCCGAACTGCGCGACCTGCTTGGCGATCATACCGTCAAGCCCAGTCCGCGCGCGGACAGCCTGGTGCCCAAACCGGGCGACGCGGCCTGTTTGCGGGACGTGGCGAACGCGCGGTTCCTGCGCGACTGTCCGCGACTGGCCAAGGCTTTTGATGAAACTTTTGCGAAGGCGGCCGCGGCGCTTGCGGTGGAAATGGGCAGGCACAGCGATGCGGACTTTGACGCCTATGACGGGGTGCTGGCCGATGCGGATACGATTGCCTGGGTCGCGGAACGATTCGGTGAGGGGCACCAGTTCAGCGTAAGCCAGATTGAAAAGTACCTTGGCTGCCCGTTCTCCTTCTTCGTCCGGCACGTGCTGGGCGTCGAGGACCTGCACGAACCGGTCGAGGAACTGGAGCCGCTCATGCGCGGCACGGTGTTTCACGAGGCACTGCGGCTGCTGCAGGAGTCCTTTCCGGGCAAGTCCGCCGAAGCGCTGCTTCTGGAGCACGGGCACGAACTGCCGGTCCTTCTGGATGCCCATCTTCGCACAGCGTTCGAGGCCAATGCCTGGCGGACGGGTCCGGTGCCC
>CAIUWO010000045.1 GCA_903902895.1 Candidatus Hydrogenedentota bacterium
ACGCCCGCCACAAGGGCGGGCGCTACTTTTGCGGCCCCGCCAACTCCGGCCGGTACTCAAAGTGCATCGTGTCGTAGTGCCGCCACTTGCCGCCGCAAATGAACCCATGCCGCTCAAAAACAGCCATAATCCGGCCCAGCCGCGCGTCATCCAGGATCTCCGGCGGAAAGGCGGGAACATCCTTGCCGCCTTTCGCGTCCCAGCGCCAGTACCGGTGCACTGGTGTCGGCAACTGAAAATCAATCGCCATGCCGAAGCTGTGCGGACTGGGCCGGTCCTCGCCTGCAATCGTGCGCCAGGTGAAGGTGCCAATGGGCTTGGCGACATAGCGCCTCAGGTCGTCCGGAAGCGCGTTGACCTCCTCGCCGACCCGCTGCAGCGCGCTTGCCGCGCCATTCACACGGGTAAAGCGCACCTTCTTCGACGCGCCCGCGGCGGGCCACGCAACGTCCACCAGCGACCGCTCCACCTCGGCCGCCGAATTTCCGTACATCTTGCGGAACAGCGCCTCGCAGCGCACCCGCCCGGGGTCCTCGTCGGTGCCCGGTTCCCGCATCGGCCATCCGCAGGGGTAGGGGAGTGACATCTGGTCTTTGGGGCTTCCCTGTTTCATCATCTCATCAAGACTGGACCTGGCAACCCCGTCGTCATAGACCGTTTCGGTGCCGTCCTTCCAGCGCAGCACATTGGCCTTTTCGGTGGCTTCAAACTGGTCGGGGTAGGCGCCCACCAACCGGCGCAGACCGTCATCGTCCGACGCAGCAAGCCCGTTCCAGCCAACGGCAAAAAGCAGAAACGCCGCTGTGCCAAGCCGTTTCATGGGCGGGCCGTCCTCACCGGTGCAGCAGCCGGCCCACCAGCGGCGTGCTCACCGTGATGGCGTTTTCGGGGCACAGTTCCTGGCAGCAGTAGCAGCGGATGCAGATGCCGTACTCGTAGGTCGGCGGCGCGGTTTTTCCGGCCAGGCGAAAATCGACCGCCTTCGGCGTCGCCGGGCACACCCGCACGCAGGTGCCGCACCGCGTACACAGCGACGCGTTGATCACCGGCCGCGGTGTCACCAGGTTTTTCACCAGCCGCGCCGCAAACCCGTTCATGCTGCCCGTCGTGGAGCCGGGCTTGCGGTTCACGTCGAAATCGGCCACCACAAACGACGCCAGCGGGTCGCCCACCAGGGTCATTCCGGTGTGGGAGCCCAACCCCATTTCTTGGCCCCATTTGTTGGTGGGCACCAGCGCGGGGTCGAGGTTGATTATGTTGCAGGCCGCCGCGTCGAGCGCCACCGGGTCGGTGGACAGCAGCAGCGCCGACACCTGGCGGGGTTTCCCGTTGCGCGGGCCGTTGCCCTCCATCGCCACAATCCCGTCCATGATGAACAGCCGCGGCTTCAGAAAGCGGTTTAGGTCCACCAACATATGGGCGAAGCGGTCCATGTCCGACATGCGCGCGTGGAACTCGCCCTTGAGCAGGCCCGGGATGCAGCCAAACTGGTTCTTGACGGCCCCGGTGAAGCGCGTCAGCTGATGGGCCTTCATCTTGGGCAGGGAAACCATCCCGTCGCAGTCGAGCACGCCCCTGGCGATGTTGAACTGCCGCATGAGCCGGCCCTCGGGGAATGACACCGTCTCGCCGACGGTGAAATCGGCCATGGGTATGCCCAGTTCCTCCGCCACCTTCGCCAGCCCGGCCCTGCGTGACACCGCGTCCGGACGGCCCAGCCCCGGCGAGTCGCCGTAGGAGATGCGCGCGCCCGTGGCCCCAAGGTGCCGCGCCACCGCCTTAAAGACCGCGGGATGGGTCGTGACCACCTTGTCCGGTTCGGCGCCGGCGAGCAGGTTCGCCTTGAGCAAAATCCGCTCTTCGGCATGCACGAACCGCTCCGCGCCGCCCAGCAGGGCCAGTCCCCTGCCAATGGCCTCGAAAACTCGGTCCTCGTCATAGTCCGGGCAGCGCACCAGCGCGACCGTGCCCCCCGCTCCCGCAATCTTCGCATCCGTGGGCGTCATTCCGTTTCTCCGTGTGTTGCCGTGACCCGTACTCCGCGTGATGATATGCGCCCCCGGGCATCCTTTCAAGTTCCACCCGCGCTTTCCCGCGCCACTAGGCAAATCCTGTGACATGATGGTAAAATTGTTCAGAGCGGCAGATTGAGTGCAGTGGTGGAAAAGCGTCAGGACCAAAAGAAAAGAGGAGGATAGAGGAATGGCCAATCATAAGACAGTAAGTATCCTTGTGCTCCTGTGCATGGGGATGGTGTGCCTTGTTCCAGCGCGCGCCGGCGCGCTGCAGAACGTGGTGTTTGTCCTTATCGATGCGTTGCGCGCGGACCGCGTTGACGCGACCCGCAACGGTGTCCCGGTCATGCCCTACCTGAACGGCCTGCCGGGGGTGCACTTCAGAAACGCGGTCACCCCCGCGGCGTGGACGCTTCCCGCCATGGCCTCCCTGTTTACCTCGCAGTATGTCGACACGCACGGGGTGTTCGCCGCGGGGGCGTCGCTTCCCCCAAGCGTTCAGTCCATGGCGGCCTACTTCAAGGAGGCGGGGTACACCACCATCGGCATCCAGACAAACGGCAATTTGACGGCCCAGAAGGGTTTCGCCCAGGGTTTTGACCAATACGGCGACCTTACGGCAAACGACGGCGCCCCGGCCGCGACGGTAACCGCGCAGGCGGTGGCCGCCACGCAGTCCGTGGGCGAGCCTTTCTTCCTCTATGCGCACTACATGGAGCCGCACCTGCCGTGCATACCGCCCCAAAGTTACCGCACCCTGCTCGGATATCCAGACCCCATGCTGCCGTCCGCTGAAAAGGCCGTCGTGGAAGATTTCATGCCCTATTTTACCGACCACCTCAACTACGTCATGGGATTGCAGCCGGCCCCCGGATTTCCCGTGCTGTCCGCCGTGGGCAAGGAATCGGTGCGCGCGCTCTATGACGGCGAGGCGCGCTATGCCGACGACCAGGTGGGCATCCTGCTGGATGACATTCTCGGGCGCTTTCCGAACACCATTGTCGTCGTTCTATCCGACCACGGCGACCACTTTTGGGAGCACAATTTCCTGAGCCATGTGGTGAGTGTGTACGAGCCGCTGGCGCACGTGCCGCTCATCATCAGGGCGCCGGGCCTGGCGCCGGAAAATGTGGACGATCTCGTGGACACCGTGGGCCTGCTGCCCACGCTCGCCGGCCTGCTTGGGCTTTCGGCAAAGCCCGCATGGCAGGGGCGCAGCCTTTTCGCGTCGCGCCCGCCGCAGGGGCCCGCGTTTTCCTGCACCAAGTCCATCGCCTACAGTCTGGACATTGAATCGGCCCGCCTCGGCGCCATGAAAGTGATCTGCAACCGCAGAACCGGCGCTGTGGAACTGTACAACATCGCCTCCGACCCCGGCGAGGCCGTCAACCTCGCCCAGCAGCAGCCGGCCCTGCTCAAACAGATGACCACCCTGCTCAATGTGCATCTCCGGCAGAATGCCCGGCAGAACGGCGCCGACGGCCCCCTGTCGGCCAGCCCTGCCGGTCCCGTCGAGGAGGACATGCCTTTGCGTCTTTCCGCCCCGGCCGGCCTCAACCACGTGTGGTTCAAAAACGGCCAGCCAATCGACGACAACCCGCCGCATCTTACGGGCGCAACCACGCCGTCCCTGTTTATCAACACGCTCGTGGTGGCGGACTCGGGCGAGTATGAATGCATGTACAGTGACAACACCCTCAACCTAAGGATTACCGGCCCGTTCACGGCAAACGTGCTGGCCGCGGACAGTGTCCCGGTCTTTGGTGTGGGAATGGCGGCGGTGTTAATGGTATTGTTTGCCGGACTCGGCTGTGTGCTGCTGCGCGGGCGCGGCGGTGAAACCCCGAAGATTCAACAGTAAGGAAACACGATGCGCGCGAATGGGCTGCTTATTCTGATCTTGACGGGAACCGCGGCTTTTTCACCGGCACAGGCGGCGGAGGATCCCGGCGCGCCGGACCCCTCTTTCCGCATGCACCGAATCGGCACGTACCGGGGCGAGGCCTGCGGCGTGGGCGACTTCAACAACGACGGCAAGCCGGACATTGTGGGGCTGCCCTACATCTATCTTGCGCCGGACTTCAAGGCGGTGAAGATATGCGACATCGAGGGCGAGGTCGGC
>CAIUWO010000046.1 GCA_903902895.1 Candidatus Hydrogenedentota bacterium
CAGCATGCGAGTACGGCCCGGCTGCGGGAGCGCCATGCGGCGCAAAAATGCACTGTTTGTCCATGTAACATTCACCTTCTGTTAAGCATGATTAACAATACCACGCCGCCCGCCAAACCCGCAAACACAATGCGCCCCCAACACGGCAATCATGTCATGCCTATACACGATTTAACGCAGGCACCCCGCCTGCCCACATGCAATAATGCCCGCAAACCATTCGTCTACTGCCCCGAGGGAAAGACAATACTAAAGCAGCTTCCCTTCCCGATCTCGCTCTTCACTTCCAGGCGGGCTCCGTTCAGTTCGGCCAGCCTCTTTGAGAGCGTAAGCCCCAACCCTATGCCCCGCGCCTTTGTGGTGACAAGCGGGTCAAAGATATTTTCCAGAAGTTCTTTCGCTATGCCCACTCCCGTATCCGCCACTGAGAGCACCACCGACGCGCCCTCCCCGCAGGCGCTCACCATCAGGCGGCCGCCGTCGGGCATGGCCTGAAGCGCGTTTGCCATCAGATTGTCAATCACCTGACCCATCTGCCGAGAATCAACATTGACGCCAGGCAACGCGTCGGGTATGTCCGTGCTTACCTCGACACCCGCTGCGGAAGACTGCCGCAGCAGTGACGCACCGACGAGTTCCCCCACCGAAACGAGCCGTTTTTCCGCCGGACGGTTTCTCGATATCTCCAGCAGGTCGCAGATAATCTTCTCCGAATTGCGCACCTCGCGGGCGATCATTTCCAGATATTCCCTGGTGGTGTCATCCGGGTTCTGGAGGGTCGCCTGCAGGTAATAGACGGCGTTGGAGATTACCCCCAACGGATTGCGCAGCTCGTGGCCAAGGCTGCCGGCAAACTGTCCCAGCGTGGCGAGGCGCTCCTTCCGGACGAGTTCCTCCTGTGTTCTTTCCAGCCGAGTTGTCCGCTCCTCGACCATTTCCTGAAGACGTTCCGAATAGGCCTTGATGGCCCCCTCCGCCCGCCGCTGTTCGCTGATGTCCTCATGGGTGACAACGACCGCCCCGCTACCGTCAGGCACCGGTGTGACGCGCATCATAAACCAGCGAAACACCTCGGGGGCATCACAGCGGTATTCCCCGGTGTAGCAGTCCGTCTCCCCCCGCAGCACGGACCTCATGCCCCGGCCCGCCCTGACAGCGTCCTCATCGCCCCCGGCACCGGCCTTGTCGCAAACGTCCAGGTAGTTAAAGTGAAGGTAGCTCTCCGCCGCAACCGGGGCGCCGTTTGCCACGGCGAACAGGTTCCAAGCCTTGTTGGTCGCCACAATTTCGCCGTCTGCGGAAATCACGGCGATATTCACCATGAGCGCGTCAATGACGGCGTCATTGAGCCTGCGCGCCGCACAATTCTCCTCGTTCCGCGTGCCCCAGGCATCTTGTCTGTAAACACCCATAGCTAACCCAGACACTGTTCCGTCATTTTCGCCGCCACCACCGGCTGTCGTTGCCCCGCATGGGTCACATCAACCACTAACAGCAACATCCACAGTCGTTGTCATAACGCGTCACAGAACTCCGTAGGAACGCTCCTGCGGACACACGCCGTAAAATCAGTATACAGCAATTGCTAAAATATCAGACTGGGGAAACACACTCCGGTCTCCCCGCACAGGCGCGGCGCACCCGCAGACCTGGCCGCTCAGAACGCCGAAAGACAGGGCACCCAGCCTGCCCGCCGCCAATGATTTACTTTCCGGCCACCAAACCCGCTAAAATGTGGCGCCTGCAATCCGTCATCGGACGCCAACCGTCAACAACACAGGAGAAGCCGCCATGAGACCCGTCGCAATCGTTTCGCTCACCATCGTCATCGCCCTGGCCTGCGGTGCCTACCTTGCCCTATCGGGACCCGCCCTCGCCGCCGCCGCGGAAAAACCGGCGGGCCTGCGCCACGTGGTCCTCTTCAAGTTCAAGGACAGCGCAACCCCGGAAAATGTGGCGACTGTTGAAAAGGCCTTTGCGGCGCTGCCGAAGAACATCGACGTGGTCCGCGGCTATGAATGGGGCACCAATGTCAGTCCCGAAAACCTGAACCAGGGCTACACGCACTGCTTCCTGCTCACCTTCGACAGCGCCCGGGACCGCGACGCCTATCTCGTCCATCCGGCCCACAAGGAGTTCGGCAAGCTGCTGGGCCCCTATCTGGACAAAGTGACCGTGGTGGACTTTGAACCGGCGAAATAGCCGCTGGTCAATCCCCAGCGCGCCTCAGTGGTGCATCATCTTTCCGCCCTTCATCGTCAGATAGCCTGCGATGAGGTGTTCCAGAATGCTGAACATGTCCTCCACCGGGCCGTATTCATCGGAGGTGCAGGGCAGATGAACCGCGATGTCGCACAGCGCCAGCATGCGGCCGCCGCCCATTCCCGCGACGCCGATGGTCGTGGCACCCTTGTCTTTCGCGGCCTGCAGCCCGCGCACGATGTTCTCGCTGTTGCCGCTGACGGACATGGCGTACACCACGTCGCCCGGCTTCAGCTGCACGCGCAACTGGGCGGCAAAGATGTTCTCGAAGCAGCTGTCGTTGCCGATGGCGGTGACCGATGAGGAGTTGTCACTGGGGCAGTACGCGCGAAAGCCCGGCTTGTCGCCCAGTTGGGCGCCCACCAGCAGGTCATTCACCCAGTGCGAGGCAATGGCGGCGCTGCCGCCGTTGGCGATGAAATAGATGGCCGCCCCGTCGGTCCGCGCCTGGTGCAGCGCGTCCGCGGCGCGGCCCACGGCCTCCAGGTCCACCTGACCGCAAAGCTCGGCCATCCGCCGGAAATAGCCGGCGCCGTACGCCGTGAAATCACCGCTCTCCTGAAACAACTCCGCCATAAAATGCATTTTTCAAAACCTTCCTGATGTTGCCCGGCCCTTGACCGTTTCTACGAACCGAATTCCTGATAGTCTCTTTTGAGCTGATCAAAGCGCTCGAGTATGGGCAGCTGCTGTGTGCAGTCCGCCTCGCACTGGCCGCAGCGCACGCAGGCCTCAAGCACCTTCTCCACATCGGGCGTCCACCAGTGCCATTTCATCTGGTCCATGGCCGCCTTCGGCCCTTCCAGTATGCGCCGGTTGTACGCGTCCATCAGCCGCACCACGGGCACCGCCGCCGGACAGTCGCTGCAATAGCCGCACTGGGTGCAAAAGTCCTTGTGCGCCTCGTGCATTTCGCCCTGAATCCGCGCGATGTCCCTTTCATCCAGCATTCGGAACCGCTCCACCGCGGCCACCGCGCCGTCCACATCCTGCTCGTTGCGGAATCCGACCAGCGCCACGGTCACCGCGGGCAGCGACAGGTTAAACCGCAGCGCGGCGTCCACCATGCCCGTGTCACCCTCCTCCAACAGCGTCGAAAAGCGGTCCGCATATTCCGTCATCACGCCGCCGCCCAGCGAATTCATTGTCACCACCCCCAGCCCCCGGTCCATGGCCGCCTTCGCACCGGGATAGCGCAGCGGGTAGTTGAGGGCGTTCAGCCCGATGAGCATGCCCTCAAATAGGCCCTCTCCCTGATCCAGCATGGTCCCGACCTTGTCATGTTCCAGGTGGGTGGACACGCAGATGTGCCGGATGAGTCCCTCTTCCTTGAGTTCGCGAAAGGCGTCAAGCACGCCTAGCTTTGCGCGTTGGGGCAAGTCTTCAGGCTGAACAAGACACCACACATGATAGAAATCGATTGCGTCAACCCCAAGCCGTTCCAGCGAGCGTTCGCACTGGGCGCGCACCTCGTCGCGCGTTGCCGCCATCGTCTTGGAGGCCACCTGGAAAGGGCGCCCGGTCTTCTTCATTTCCCTGATGGCAAGCCCGCAAATCTCCTCGCTCTTGTCGTCGCAGTAAATGGGGGCGGTGTCGAGGTAGGTGATTCCCCGGTCAAAGGCGTGCTTGACCACGGCGGCCATGCCGTCCTTGTCCTCCGGGCGCTCAAACCGCATCCCCCCAAATCCGAGTCGGGAAACAGTCTGTCCCGTGCGTCCAAACTCCTTGTAAAGCATGGTCTTTCAATTCCTTGTTCAGAGGGTTAACCGGACCGCCACGCATCGTTTCAAGTCCGAATCCGCGCGCGTCCCGGGCCGGAAAGTGATTCCCGGCGGCTACCCGTCGGTCAACTGCCGCCGTCAAACACCATCTTCTTTGCGACAAAGGCTATGGCCGCAAGACACACAATCGGAATCGCAAGCATGGCCAGAAAGAAGCGGCGGCGCGTGGGTGTGGCCGCGGCATTGTCCTGGGCGGGGCTTGTCGCAATTTCGGCAATCGGCGCGGCTGCCACAGACTGCGCCAATGCGGCCTGCATCTTTAGCATGCGTTCAGCGTACTGGGCGTCCAGGTCCCGCACCGGCCGCCAGCCGTTCGCTGTTTCACGCAGCGTATACCCCTGCGCGGCCAGCGCCTTCTGCAGGCGGTCGCGCCGCATCGCGCTGGTCTCATATTTCAGTTCCACCTTTGAGCACAGAATCTTATAGGTGTCCTGCGTTTGCCAGGGGGCGTCGGGCACGAGTTCCACCTCCTGCCGGGGGGGGATTTCGGTGCTCGGCTCATCGATCCACTTCCCGTTCACCCGCACGCCGGCATAAAACGGCTCCGACCCGCGCACCGTGGCCTGAAAAGTGGGCACCTTTTCCGGCACGCTTCCCGCAAACAGCGCTTCGTTCTGGGTCGCATAGGCCAGTATGGTCAAAAGAAAGAGCGTCATGGCGGTGATTATACGTGCTTTAAGGGTTGACGGCAAGGGGGCGCTGGGAACACAATAGAGCGCTCCCGCTTGGAAGGCGCCGGGTGGCGTATTTCCAAGCGCACAGAATTCTTCCTTCTTGGAGTCCAGACCATGTTGTTACGCCTTTTGATGCACGCCACACTGGCCCTTTCGCTCTCCGTGCTTGCCGCGTGCGCCCCCGCACGGCAAGGCCGGGAAAAGGGTCCCGCCAAGGCGACCGATTCACCATCGGCCATCCCCCCCAGCTTCCCCAAGGCCAGCTTTAGCCATGAGGCCGCACCCCTCGGTGATATGATACGCAA
Organism: Candidatus Hydrogenedentota bacterium; assembly: GCA_903902895.1. Taxonomy (GTDB): domain Bacteria; phylum Hydrogenedentota; class Hydrogenedentia; order Hydrogenedentales; family CAITNO01; genus CAITNO01. The sequence continues at coordinate 5,023 of CAIUWO010000046.1, forward strand.
AATAGGCCAGGACATCGGCGGTGGCATCGTGGCCCTGAGTGGGCTTGAAGAGCGTTCCGTGCCCGCCCTCTCTCTTCAGGGAAGCTCCTACCAATCCCTGGTGCAGCAGTTGGCCGCCGCCGTGGAATGCAAGGCCGCCCCCCTCAGCCACGCCTGGTTCATATATCCCGAACCCTACGAGGCCCTCCTGCAGGTCAGCCTCGAAGGGCGGCTGCACGAACGCTTTGCTGCGATGAACGCCAGCATCGCCTTCGGCGCGAAAACGCGCCTTTCAAACGTGTTCGCAGTGCTCAGCGAAAGTCTTGGCACCACCATTGTCGCCGACAATTACCTCGCTGAAGCCGCCTGCGGGGAGCTTTTCATGGAGAAGGCGCCGCTCCAGACCGTTCTTGAGGCAGTTTTGATGTCTGCCCGCATCCCTGCCCAGGAAATCGCTGTCGATTGCACCGATGAATACCTCTTTATCGCATCCCTGCGCAACACCGCGCCCAAGACAGCCCTGCTCTCCGATGAAAACAGCCTTTCTCCCGCGCAGAAGGCGCTTCTGGAGCGCGTTGTTGATGTTGTTCTTCCCGATGCCGGGGAAAACCCGGTGCAGAGTGCCTTTGCGGCAAAGGCCGCCAAGTTGCAGGACGTGCTCACGCCGCTCACCCGGCAGATGAATATCGAGGTGGCCGCCAAACGCGCCCTTGCCGCGGTGCCCATTTACCCCTGCACCATGCACAAGGTGCGCATCCGCACGGCCATGGACCTCATCATTCGACAATGGCCCCTGGCGACTTTTGGCTATGAAGTAACCGAAAACCAGCTTCTTATTCGCCCCCGATAGCGGTGCCCCCCCGGCCCGCTTCGCTTGCCCCGGCGTTGTCAATAGTGTCATCATGAAGCGCACAATGACGCGCCTTTTTTGAGATTATAAGGGGACTTGACACGGGCGAAAGAATGTGTCACACTACGGCGCAGGTGAAAAGGTTTTCAGTATAACTTGGAGGACATCTCATGGCAGCCAACTTGGAAGAAAAAGACAAGGGCAAAGCAAAGGCGCTGGATATCGCCATTGCGCAGCTGGAAAAACAGTTTGGGCGCGGCACGCTCGTGCGCCTGGGCGATGACTCGTTCAAGGACGGTGTCGAGGCCATCTCGACGGGCAGCCTTTCCCTGGACATCGCCACCGGAATCGGCGGGCTGCCCCGCGGTCGCGTGGTTGAAATATTCGGTCCTGAGTCCTCCGGAAAGACCACGCTGGCGCTCCATGTGGTGGCCAGCGCCCAGCGCATCGGCGGCATTGCGTGCTATATCGACGCGGAGCACGCGCTCGACCCCACTTTTGCCACCAAAATCGGCGTGGATATAGACAATCTCCTTGTGTCCCAACCGGATACAGCCGAACAGGCGCTGGAAATCTGCGAGAGCCTCGTGCGCAGCAATGCCGTGGACGTCATCGTGGTGGACTCTGTGGCCGCGCTCGTGCCCAAGGCCGAGGTCGAGGGCGACATGGGCGACATGCAGATGGGCGCGCAGGCGCGGCTCATGTCGCAGGCCCTGCGCAAGCTCACGGCCATCATCAGCCGCTCCAAGACGCTGGTCATCTTCATCAACCAAATCCGCGAAAAGATCGGCGTCATGTTCGGCAGTCCCGAAACCACGACCGGGGGGCGGGCGCTCAAGTTCTACTCAAGCCTGCGGCTGGACATTCGCCGCATTTCAAGCGTCAAGGACCATGAGGAGAACGTCGGCAACCGGGTCCGCGTGAAGGTCGTCAAGAACAAGCTCAGCGCGCCGTTCAAACAGGCGGAGTTCGACATCCTCTTCGACGAGGGCATCAGCAGTGAGGGCGACCTTCTCGATTTGGCCATTGAGGAGAAGCTCATCCAGAAAAGCGGCTCCTGGCTGTCGATGAACGGCGAAAACATCGGTCAGGGACGCGAAAACACGCGCCAGTACCTGAAGAGCAACCCCGAAATCGCCGCGGCCCTCCGCGGCCGGATCATCGAAACGAAGAAGATGGATTGGGCGGCCAAAGGCTATGGCACCACGGATGACAGCAGCGCAAAAGCATAACCCGCACATCGCGCCGACTCCAGCGACCGACCCTCCCCCGCCCCAATACGGGCGCAGGCTCAGGGCCGGTCTGCTGTTGTTGCTTGTCTTCGCGGGATTCCTCGCCGCCGGGGCGGTGCTCGCGCGCAACCGGCTCGACAGCATCCGCCAGAACCTGCTTGCCACAGCCAGCGAACGCCTTGGCGGCCATTTCAGTGTCGGCACTGTGGCCATCAATGGCCTGCGCGGCTTGGTTGTCAACGCTGTGCGCATTCACCTTGACCTGACCGACGGTCCGTCCGTGCTGCTTGACGCGCCCAAGGTGCGTATAAACATTGATTTGGCTGACCTGCTGGCTGGAAGAATCACCCTTGGTCAGGTATCCCTTGAAGGGGCCGTAATAGAACTGTCCCGACCAGCCGGGGGAAAATGGTTTTCCGCCTCCGAAACCGGCAGTTCACCGCCGCACATCCCAACTTTCCCCTTCCGCGTCCAGGGGAAGGGCTGTTCCGTCCGCCTTTTCAATCTCGTGGATGACACTGGTCTGCGCGTCGACAATATCGACTTTGACCTTTCCCGGCAACCGGGCGCGGCCGACCTGGTTGCGCGTCTCACGGGCATGGTCAACCAAAACGAGGAGAAGAAATTCGAGGTCTTTGGCAGGATCGCCTCGTTGGATGATTTTGATCTTCGAACCCAGTCCGGGGCGGTCTCATTGGAGGATGTCTGCCAATACCTGCCCGCCGCAAGCACGTACGTTTCAAGCGGCAGCGTCAAGCCCAGCCTGCGCGTGGCCGGATACCCGGGCGGCATGGTCACTGCGGCTTTGGACCTGACCTTTGAGAACTTTGCCACTCCCCGGCAGCCGGCCTTTCTTCACCCGACAACCGGTTCACTCAACCTCTTCGCCCAGTATGACCGCGAAAATGCCCTTCTGGCGATTACTGCGGGGCGCTTGGATGCGGACCAGGCTTCGGGACGTGTGGAAGGCACCGTTACCCTTTCGGGACCCAGCCCTGTTTTTGACTTGCGGCTCGATGCGGACAAATTACCCATTACCGCCGCCTTGGGCGCATACCTCCCAACCGCGACGGAGGCCTATGGCGACCTTTCCGTGGAGTTGGGGGCGCCCTACCGCCTTTCGGCGGCCCTGCGGGGCACCCTGAAATCGCCCTCCCTCGTTGCGCAGGCTTCGGCCGCCTCGGCAAGACTCCAGTTTTCCGCAAAGAAGTCCCTGGGATTACCCGGCGCCCATATTGAACTCGGCCCCCTCCAGGTTTCTTGGGACACCGACACCCGCCAACCGACCGGGTCCCTCATAATTCTCAGCGGGGCCGTGTCGGAGCCCTTCAAAGGGGTCTCCCTTTCCCGTCTGTCCTGTTCCGCCCTGCTTGCGGACGGAACGCTGCGCGCCGACCCCCTGAGCGCCGAAATCAACGGCCAGCCCTTTTTCGGCCGCTTCTCCTACGATCTGGAGAAGAAGAGCGCCACCTTTTCGGCCACAGGAACCCTTGCGGACTTGGAAAAGACCCCCCTGCACGCCCCGGTGCCTGAACTCATGCTGGACGGAACCGCCAGCGTCCGGTGCAGCGGAAGCATCTCCGATAAACTCATAGAACTTGAGGCGTCCGCCGATGTGACCCAGACCCGGGTTGGTTTCGAATGGTGGCTGCGCAAGCCCATCGGCACCGGTGCCGTCATCAAGTCCCTGTCCGCCAAAATTGTTCCGCACAAGACCATGGAGATACGGGGCGAGGCCGCCATAGACGCAACCATTATCAAGGCATCCCTGAGCCACCGCTGGGTCCAGAACAAATTCAAACAGGTCCACGTCCGCGTGGACATCCCCAAACTGGACGTCAACACGGCGGGAAAATGCATGAATATACCCTACACCGCCACAGGCACCTTTGCCACCGACGGCTTCTACGAGTGGCAGCCCGCCGGCAACGGGCTCGAAACCAATGTCATCACCCTGGGCGGACATTTTGACAATGTGACTTTTCTGCCCAAAGGCTGCCCAGTCCCGCTGGTCTGCAGCAACGCCCGCGTCGATGTCACCATGGACAACACCATCGAAACGACCCCCACCGGACGGATAGTCGTCCACGCCGAAGACGCCCATATTCCCCCGACCAGCGCCACATGGCTCCTTCCCCTGGAGCCTTTGGACCCCACCAACGGCCCCGCCAAAATTGACGATGGCAAACCGTCGCGGACCTGGAACTACATTCTCAGCGGCGGGCACCTCGAAATGCCGCCATGGAAAGGCGCCGATTTCAAGGGCAACGTGTTTGACAATGGAAAGCAGTCCGGCCTGTCCAGTTTTGAGGCGAACGTGGACGGCGGCACCGTCCATGGCAGCTACACGCATGAAAAGTCGAGCAACATCATGCGCCTGGCCGGGCAGTGGAGCAACATACCCGCCTTCTACATCATCCGCCATATTGACCTTCCCGAGGTGCTGGAAGGACGCATTTCAGGAACGGTCGATTACTCCATGGACTCGGACGATCCCACCGCAACCTTGGACGGCAAAGCCAGCTTCGAGTCAAAGGAGGGCCATTTCCTTCCCCAAGCGCTTGCAGCGACCTTCGGTGGCGAGATTGCCGGTTCGCTCGCACAACTACACCCGTCAGCGCTGACCTTCTCCAACTGCAGCGGCGATGTCGTGCTCAAGGGGGACCATATTGTCACTGACAACATGAGGGTCGAACTGCCCGGCATGACCCTCTCCGGCAACGGCACCTGGGTCACACTGGGCGACATCGACTACAACATCAACATCAGCGTAAGCCCCGACACGGCTGAGCAAATCCCCCTTCTTCGTGACAGTTTCAATCTGGAGGGACTGCGCCTTACCCAGCGTAATGTGGACCTTGGTTTCCACATCACCGGTCCCGCGTCAAAGCCCACCAGCCAGTTGGCCGGCATGCCCAACATGGGCGTGACCCTTGTGAGCGGCGCAGCCGAAATGACCAGCCAGGCGGTTCGCGTCATCGACCTGCCCCGCCAGCTGCTTATGAGCATTTTCAAGACCGGTGGCGGTATTTTGGGTGCCTCACGCCAGCCCCAGGAGTCAAAGAAAAATCCGCCAAAGAATCCCCTAAAATAGCGATATCTTGCGGCGCCGTTTTCCTTGCCACCAGATATTGCCCTAAAGTATAATCTCCAGCGGACGGAAGGGTGGTCATTGCATTCCCTTTGGGGGGATGCGCGACGACGAGAAGAACACATGGAATTCAGCATCCGAAAGAGCGCGCGGTCCTGCGAACACTGTGCGGCGGAGTTCGTTCACGGCCAAAGCATCCATTCTGCGGTTTCCTTTTCCGACCAGGATGCGCTGGCCCGTGCGGACTACTGTGACCGCTGCTGGACGGCCACCATCAGTCGCGCCGCCTACTCCGCATGGACAACACATTTCTTTGACCCAAAAGTGGCCGACCAGCAGCCCCCCGAAGTTTTCTCCCCCCTGCGCCGTCTGTTCTACGAGGCCTGCGCCTCCGACGACCGCCTCGAACAGGCCAAGGCATTTCTTGCCGCACAGCTCCTGCGCCGTCAGAAAGTTTTCCGCCAGATAAAGGAATCAGGGGAACTGGACGGGGAAACGCGCACAACCCTCTACACGGACCGTATCGGCAACCAGTTCATAGAGGTCCGCGACCCCAATTTCACCTATGCCGAATTGGACGCTGCCCGGGCAACGCTGCTGCGTTGTCTAAGGGAACTTGAGGAGGGTGTTTCCTCCGATCCCGAACCGGTTCGGCAGCATTCCGACGATTCGGGCCCTGTCACCGAATCGAGCCCGGTCATGGACGTGCCGGAAAGTGTGGCGGCCGATGCCGCCCCGCCTGCGGACCCCCCCGAAGATACCGCTCCTCTTTCCGAAGTGGGATAAATAATCATGGCTATTTTCAGAAGACAACAGACCACCGATGGTTGCGGCAGTGTGCTGGTCGCTGAATTCACCACTGGCCAGGCCGTCATGTTTATATGCGGCGCCCTTGTGCTTCTGGGCGCGGCCTTTGTCGTCGGCCGTCTGGTGGCGCATGTCGACCGCCCCATTGGCGCTGCCGCGAAGCTCCCCGCCCCGGAAACCGCCAAGGCGGAGGGCTCTGCCAGCGAATCGACTGCAGCCCCGTCCAAGGAGGCGGCGGCGCAAATCGGCCAGGTCCAGACAGGCCCAACGCAAACCTATACCATTCCCGCGATGCAGGCCGGTGCCGGAACGCCGGCAATTTCGCAAGCGGCCACACCGGCCACAGCAACCGCTCCCCCTCCATCGGCTGCTTCGGCCGCTCCGGCCGCCACAGCGCCAATAACCGCAGGAGCGGCACCCGCCGCAACTGCTCAGACTGCCTCAGCCCAAGCCCCAGTCGCTCTTGCAGAAGCGGCCCCCGCCGCCACTCCCGCCCCTCCCGTCGCCGCGCCCCAACCCACCCAGATAATTCAGGCTCCCCCTGTCAGCCAGCCCGGCAACACCCCCAAGACATCTCCGCTGCTTGCCAGCACCAAACAGCGGCTCACAGACCTTCCTCCGCTTCCAAGCAACCAGGAAGCGCCCGCGCCGGCACCAACCCCCGCCCCCCTCCCGGTCGAGAAGCCCTTGGTGCCCGATGCGCCACCCGTACAGGCTGCTACCGCCCCCGCAGCCCAAGGTCAAATCGTTCCCATAGACCCGCCGCCGACAGAGGCTTTCCCCGTAGCCACACCAGCGACACCTGTCGAGTCCAAGGCTGAGCCCAGCGCAGCCCCGCCCCCCCCGATACCACCCACCGCTCCAGTGGCCAAGCCCCAGCCAGCCGCCGCGCCCGCCAAGTCCGGCACCTTTGCGGTACAACTGGGTTCCTTTGAGGGCGCGCAACGCCAGGCCAAGGCGCAAAGCCTGCAAAAACGCATTAAGAAGGACTACGGACTCAACGCCCAGATCGTCAACTCCGAAAAAGAAATGCTTTCCCGTGTGGTGCTGACCGGGTACGCTGACAAGAACTCCGCCGCCACGGCCTGTGCCGAACTGCGCAAGAAATCCGGTCTGTCCGGGGCGTTTGTGCGGGCCCTCTGACTCCAATCTGACTGGAAACCGACATGAGCAAAATAGCAGTGATTGGACCCGGCGCCATGGGATGCCTTTTCGCCGCCCGGATTGCACGCGCCGGACATAAGACCCATCTCATCGACTACAGGCCGCAACGCGCCGAGATGCTGGCCAAATCAGGGATTACCGTGGAGGAACCTGACGGCTCCTTTACCGAGCGCCTGTCCGTGACAACCCAAATCCCTGCCGGGACGGAACTCGCACTGGTGCTTACGAAGGCGCACAGCACCGCTTCTTTGCGGTTTCCGGCCGATGTGCCCGTCCTGACGCTGCAAAACGGTATGGGTAATGTGGAAACCCTTTGTGGAATGGTTGGCAGTGCCAGGGTCATTGCCGGCGTGTCTTCCGAGGCGGTGACCCTTATAGAGCCGGGCCGTGTCCGTCATGCCGCCCCAGGTTGCAGCGTATTTGGCGCGTGGACCTCCTGCCCCGCCGAACTGGCCTACAAAGTGTTCCGCGATGCCGGGTTTGATGTGCTCCTCACCGACACCCCAGGCCAGGTCATTTGGGAAAAGGCTGCCATAAGCGCCGGCATTAATCCGCTCACCGCCCTCCTTGACGTGCCCAATGGTCGTCTGCTTGAGACGGCCGAAGTGCGCCAGTTGCTGCGCGACCTTGTTCTCGAAGCCACCAAGGTTGCCGCGACCGAAGGGTACCGCTTCCCGCAAAGCCTCGTGGAGACGGCTGAAAACCTCTGTCGCCAGACAAAGGACAATATTTCCTCCATGTTGCAGGATGTGCGCAACCGCAAGAAGACTGAAATACGGGCCATCAGCGGTGAAATCCTTCGCCGTGCCCAGGCAGCATCGCTGCCCACTCCCCGCACGCGCGTCATATACCAGCTTGTCCGGGGCCTCGAGAGCCGGTGAAACTGCCCGGAATCACATATGACAGCAACCGCAACTTCTCCGCTATTCAGCGGACCCAGTTACTGCTTATTCCACCGGTCGTTTCCAGCCTGATGAAACTGCTCCTATGCACCTGCCGCCTGGAAGTCCGCGGCCGCGAACATGTGGACCAGGTTGTCAACCGTCACGGCCACACGCTCATGGCCATTTGGCACGAAAGCATGGCCGTGGCCTGCTGGGCCAACAGTGGACGCAATTATCACACCCTCACAAGCCACAGCTTTGACGGGGAACTGGCCGCGCGTGTCGCCCGGCGCTTCGGGATAGAAGCTGTTCGGGGCTCCTCCTCCAAGGGGGGGGCGGAGGGGCTGCGCCAATTGCAATTGGCCGCGCAGCAGGTCGACTGGGTGGGGTTCACCCTTGACGGACCGCGCGGTCCCCGCCGCGTCGCAAAGCCGGGCATCGGCATACTGGCAGCACGGACGCAGTTGCCCGTTATCCCGCTGGCCATTGTGCCCCTCCGCGCTAAACGACTGCACTCATGGGACCGTATTCCCATACCCTTCCCCTTCAGCCGGGTTATCTCCGCATTTGGCGAACCTATTGCGCCCCCCGCATCCGACTGCAAGGACGATGTGGAACAAACGCGGCTTGCCGTGGAGCAGGGTCTAAACCGCCTGCATGAACAAATTGAGGACGAGTTTGGCGTTGTCGCCTGAGGTGGTCGGCCATCAACGCCATGGAATGCCTGTCACTCAAGCTCTGCCGGTTCATGCATGGCGCGCAACTGGCCGCACGCGGCCGCAATGTCACCGCCATTTTCGCGGCGCAGCGTCGCTTTGACCCCGCCCTGCTCCAGCCCCTCCTGAAAGGCAACACATTTGGCCCGTGAGGAGGCGTTGAACGGCAGCCCCGGAACGGGATTCCAGGGAATGAGGTTTACAAACACCTTGAGTCCCTTAAGAAAGGCCAGCAGTTCCCGCACATCCCCCGGCCCGTCATTGACATCGTCCAAGAGGGTCCATTCCACAGTGACCTGCCTGCCCGTCTTCGCGCCGTAGTCACGCAGCGCGTCGCGCAGCTGCCTCAGGCCATTGCTGCGGTTATGGGGAACAAGCTTCGAACGCAGTTCGTCATTGGCCGCGTGCAGAGAAATGCTCAGGCGCACCTGCCAATCCTCCGCGGCAAAGCGGGAAACCCCCTCAACGACGCCCACTGTCGACACGGTGATATGCCGCGCGCCAACGTTCAGGCCCTCCGGATGCATCAGCAGGCGAATGCTCTCCACCATGTGTTCATAATTCAGGAAAGGCTCCCCCATGCCCATGTACACGACATTCGGGGTAAGCTCCCGCGGCACTTCACCGGCGGACAACAGCAACAGGGCCTGCCCCGCAATCTCACCGGCGTCAAGGTTGCGCCTGAACCCCGCCATGCCGGTCGCGCAAAAGGAGCAATTCAGCGGACAGCCGGCCTGCGAGGAAAGACAAAGCGTCACCCGGCCGCCGTCTCGCAGCAGCACGGACTCGACTCTCTCCCCATCTTCAAGCTCAAAAAGGATTTTGGTGGCGCTGGAACCTTCCGATACCTGAACGCTCACGACGCGCATGTCCTGCACCGTGCATTCGGCCTTCAAGCGTTCCCGCATGGGTTTTGAAAGGTTTGTCATCGCATCAAAGTCAAACACGCCCTTCTGGTGGATCCACTGAAATATCTGCCGTCCCTGAAACGGTTTCAAGGCAAGCGCTTCCGCGATTTGCGCGGGCATCAGGCCCATTAGGCGCAGCCGCTGTCCATTCATTGTGTTGTCTCCAGTTCTTTTTCGTCTTCATCGAAGTTGTCCACATAGCCGCCGTCGCCCCGGTCGTCTATTACCTTCTCCTGACCGCTCCCCCGCAAGGTCTCCACCTGTTGGCATCCACGTTTCCGCAGTTCCCTAACACTGCCGTCAACGTCAAATATCTTGCCGTCCGTCTCCGGATTCAGGTCAATCTTTCGCATTGTAAAGCTCATTCTTGCCCGCTCTCCGGGAAACACCGACTCAACCTTCCTCGGAAAACGGACGCCGTCGCGCTCGTAATAGTCGCTCTTGGTTGTCACCGCAACCTCTTTTCCTGATTGGTCGAGAAGGCAGTTCTGCAACACCACCCACGGGGTTCCCTGAACGGTCAATTGCCGCCGTGGCCGATTCCCCTTGTCCCTGTCAAGAATTACCATGGAAGCCGTTTGCGTGGCCGCGTCGTATGAAAGAATCCGCACCTGCTTTGGGGAGATGTCGAGCCATGTCTCGGGCTTGAACATCTCTCTGGCCATGTCTGCGGAGGAAACCGTTTCAAACCTCTCGCCCAGCGGACGGTAGTAAAACTGGCGTTCCGTGGGGAATTGCAAGAGAAAAGCCTGCCCCGCACAGGTCAGCTCCACAAACCGGGTTCCGTACTTGCGTCCAATCACATGCAAGTCCAGCGGCTGCCGGTAGATGATGGTGCTTTCCCTGGATATCTGTGTGGATTCCAGTTCCGGGGACTGCAGAATCACCGTACCGGATGCCCGGAATCCCTTCATCCCCTGTTCGTTCAGGGCGAGACTCGCAAGAATTTGACCCGCGTCGGGCGCGCCTTCGGGGAGCGCCTGCTGTTTCAGTTTGTCGCCCAAAGTGGCGCACCCGGTCATTATAATAGTGACCGCAACTGTCAGCAACGCTGTAAAACGCAAACGCAAGAGAGGAAACCTTTCGCTGTTGGGAGGGGAGACCTGGGGTCAAAGGCGGAGGTCAGACTTGATTAATGTCCGCCCATATGCTATAGTTCCCGCGCTTTGGACGTAGTATATCACGTCACAAAGCATGAACCCAATGAATCGTTTCAGGAGCAAGCCATGTCCAGAGTTTGTCAGTACAGCGGAAAGCGCCCTTCAACTGGTAACACCGTGGTCCGCCGAGGCAAGGCGAAGCGCGAGGGCGGTATCGGTCAGAACGTCACCGGCATCACCAAGCGCCGGTGGAAGCCGAATCTCCAGACCATCCGGGTCATGGACGAAAACGGCTGCGTGCACCGTGTCAAGGTTTGCGCGCGGTACATCAAGGCCGGCAAGTTTGTGAAAGCGCCGCGGGGCCTTCGCAATCTTAAGTCCGTCACGGCCTGAAGCGCGTCTTAACGCCTTCCTTTGACGCCATCCCGGCCCTGTATACAGGGCCGGGATGGCTTTTTTTTCGCGTCCCTTGCCGGAAACAAACGCAAACTGCTACGCTATCGACCTTTGGGGGCGTCAGCACCGACTCCCTCCCCTTGGGGCGTCAACCGGAGTTGCCGATATGCGGAAGTCTTTGTGCATTGTCCTGCTCTTTTCCCTCTTGCTGGCAACCGGCTGTACGACCCTGCCTTACCGGAACAAACCGCTCGAAACCATTGACGGCACCCGGGGATACCGCTTTGCGAACCTTGCCAAGGGCGAGGGCAATTCGGACAGTCTGTACGTGGTGCTCACCTTTTCCGGCGGTGGGACCCGCGCCGCGGCATTCTCCTATGGCGTTCTGGAGAAGTTGCGGGACACGGAGATTGTGTGGGAGGGAAAGCGGCGCCGACTGCTGGACGAGGTGGATGTCATATCGTCCGTCTCCGGAGGCAGCCTTACTTCCACCTATTATGCCATGTTCGGGGACCGCATCTTCCAGGACTATGCGGACAAGGTTCTTTACTCGGACCTGCAGGGGATTCTCATCCGCTCCGTGCTTAATGTCGCCAACTACCCCAAGCTCCTGTCCCCTTTCTATGGGCGCACCCACCTGCTTTCCGAGCAGTTTGACCGTGATGTGTTCGAGCACAAAACCTATGCGGACCTGCTGGCCCGGAACAAGCGACCCTATCTTATCGTCAATTCCACAGACCTGAGCCTGGGCACCCGTTTTGAATTCACGCAGGGCCAGTTTGACCTCTTGGCCTCCGACTTGGGCAGTTGTCCTTTGGGTTTCTCCGTCGCCGCATCCGCCGCCTTCCCCGGTCTGCTCACCCCCGTCAGTTTAAAGAATTATGAAAGAGGGGATGAGAATCAGCTTCCCCCGTGGGCGCGCGAGGTCCTGAAGAGCCCCGATCCCGATGACATCTCGTATTTAAAGGCCAAGAACATGGCTTCTTACGTCTATTCCGGGCGACCGAACATTCATCTTGTGGATGGCGGCGTTTCGGACAACCTCGGACTGTTGTCTGTTGTGATGCTGCTGCGCCAGGACGATCAGCACCACAAACAGATGAAGATTCTGCACGATGGAACCGTGAAGAAGTTCGTCATCATCACGGTTAACGCCAAGCGCCGTGACAATCCCGAATGGGACCTGCGCGACAAACTCCTTGGCCTGATGCCGGTCCTTCTCCGCGCCTCGACAACACCGATGGAGAACTTCAGCCTGGCGCAAATGGAATATATGAAACTCTTGATTGACCACCAAGAAGTGGTCCATGAACTCCATGTGGAGCGTGCCAAAGCATCGGGATCTGAAGCGGAGCCCGCCGTTGACTTCAAATTCATCGAGGTGGCTTTTGACCGCCTGTCCGACCCGGGCAAACAGTCTGAACTGAACAAGATGCCCACAAGCTTCAGCCTGAAGAGGGAGCAGGTGGACCTGCTCCGCTCTTCAGCCGGGTGCATCCTCGATGAGCACACCGAATATCAGGACTTTTTGAAGAGCCTCCATTAGCCGAAGCGCTCGGAAACAGGGCTGGTGCGCCGCAGCCGGAACTGCAGAATCCGTCATATTCCGAAAGCGGGTTCCCAGACAGCAATGTCTCCCGCGCATTGGTCGACCTGCGTGGGCCGCATCTTGGCGCCAGGCCTTCAAGGAAAAAGGCCCGGCGAACCGCAGTGCGCCGGGCCTTGCTTATGACGTTGTTACGGGGCTTTCGGTTCCTTCGGCGAGTCCGCAGGCGCCTCCACAGCAGTCTGCTCCGGCTTCGGCTCTATTGGCGACACCGTACTGTCCGCTGTCCCATTCTTTAGGTCCGCACCAGGGTCCATCGCGGGCGCTTTCAAATCAAGCGCGGTCTGTTCCGCCCGTTTTTCAGCGGTTGAGGGGGAGGGAACGATCGGCGGTGCGCCCTCGCTCTCATACTCCACGTGAATACCGGCCTCCATCGCCGCCTCCGCAACGCCGTTTACAATCTCCAGCGGGGCAGTCGGGTGTTTGCGAATGACCACAGAGGCCTTCTCGGGCGACTTAAGGCCTTGAAGCGAGGCGGCAAAGGCTTCCAGGGTGACAAGCTGCCCCGCGGAATAGATTCGACCCGTTGCGCCTACGGATACACCTATGTCCCTCTTATGCTTGGTGACATTGTCCTCAATGCGCCCCCAAATGTCCTTCTTGAGGTGGTGCACATCCTTGCCCATCTCCTCGTCGGTCTTCATGAGGTCGGCCGCCTCCATCGAAGTGGACTCATCCACGATCGTCGGGGTGATGAAGATAAGCAGGGACGCATTGCTCGTAACTTTCGCCGGGCTGCGGAACAGCCAGCCCAGCACCGGAAGATCACCAAGGAACGGTGTCTTGCTCAGCGCCTTTGCACTGCGGTCTTTGCGCAGACCGCCAAGGACAACGGTGTCACCCGTGGTCACACGCACCTGTGTGTCGGCGCGGCGCACCGTCTTTTCCGGCACCGTGGAGTCCTGGCCGTTGACGGTGATCGTCTTGTCCACATAGGTGCTGTCCTCGGCGCTGATGTCCATGAGTATGGTGTCATCCTGCGCGATGCGCGGAAGCACCGACAGGATGGTGCCGACGTCAATGAACTCGACACGGTTCGTGTTGTTCATGCCGCTGTAGGGATTGTTGATGCCGCCGCCGCCTCCATAGTAACCCGCATTGTAGGTGGACGCGGAGACATAAGGCACGCGCGAGGCATTCTGGAACATGGCCTCCTCGCCGTCCTGAACAGTGACCCTCGGTGATGAAAGGATGCTGACCTTCTGCTGCTTGTCAAGGTAGTCAAGCGTGACCGACAGGTTGTTCCCGGCGAAGCGCTCGATCAGCGGCTTGCCGTTTATGCCATAAAGCTGCGGCCGCACAATCTTGCCGGACGAGTCCAGTTGCAGCGCGCCGTACAGGGGCACGGCGTAGGGCAGCTGGCCAATCTGCATGGCCTCTCCGTTCCCCGGTCCAACCGCACCCGGGAGCACCCCAACACCGCCGCCCGTGGAGGTGCCGGTGCCGATGCTGCTTCCGCTGGAGCTGCCGCTGGTGCCGCTGACGCCGCCTTTTCCGCTCTGGATGCCGAAGGGCTGCCCGGACAATGAATTGAAGTACGACCAGTTGATGCTGAAAGCGCGCTCCACATCGCTCGACACTTCAACAATAAAGGACTCGATGTGCACCTGCCGGCGCTTGATGTCCCAAGTTGCGATGAGCTTGTCAATGTCGTCAAGACGGCCGGCAACACCGGTAACGGTGATCTGGTTGACCTGCTCATTCACCACGATGGTCCCCATCTCGGAAGGTATGAGCGTTTCAATCTCGTCGGCGATGAAGTCAAGGTCGGCGTACTTTATGGTCCAACTGCGCGTCTCAAGCTCGCGGTCCAGCGTCTTGATGGTGTCGGCGATGCGCTCCAGACGCGTCGGAAGGTCGGTGATGATGAGCGTGTTGGTGCGCGGGTCAATCTGGACGGTTCCACGCTCTGTAAGCAGCGACTCAATGCTGTCCGTGACATCCTCCGCGTTCACCTGCCTGAGTTCAAAGGTCCTCGACTCAACAGGCTGGTCCAGCCGCTGGACGGCCATGCGTATCTGCTTCAGATTGGCCGGAGAATCCCAGACAAACACCTGCCCCGTGCGGGTGTCGGTCATGAGATTGCCGTTCGGCGACAGCAACGCCGTGAGCACCGACTCGATGTCTGGGACGTCCGCATGCTTGACCTTGAACTCGGCGCGCTCCAGCGGAATGTCTATCTCCCCAATGATCCGGTCCATCTCTTTGACGTTGTCCTCCGTGTCCCACACGTAGATAACGCCGGACCGCTGGTCCGTGACCGTGCGGCCCGTGGAGGAAAGCAGCGCCGTAATCATTGATTCGGCAAAAGTGACGTCGATGTTTTTCACACGAAATTCTTTTGGCTGGCGCTTTCCGTAGCTTCTCTTCTGATAGTCATCCTCCGGCATCACGCGCAGGCATTTTGCCTCCGCGTCAAATTCGTAATAAATCTTGTAGAATTTGAGGATTTCCAAGGCCTTCATGGGGGAAGTGTCGCTAATCCAAAACTTCAACTGAACGTCCTGCAATTCGGGTGAAACGAGAATGTTCCAGTTCGTGGCCAAGTTTATGGAACTCAGAAACTCCCCGATAGCCATGGGCCCCTCAAGCGTAAGTTTCTCGCCCTCATCCGGAACTTCGCCATAGGTTATTTCACGCTCCAGGATCGGCTCAAAGGTGCCCTCGCCCGAAACAGACACGGTGCCCGGCTCACCCTTGGTGAAACTTGTTCCTCCCCCGCCGCCCCCACCGCCGTCGCCACTGCCGCCAACGCCCTTTGCTCCACCGCCCGAACTCGCCGCCTTGCTGTTGTCTTTGCCAGGACCGGCATCTGCGGCTGCCTTTCCCACAGCGCCCCCCGGGGGCGGGGCCGCCTTGTCCGTACCACCCGCAGGGTCGGCCGAATCCTTGTTTTTCTTGTGCCTGTCCCGCAGCGAGCTGGTGCCTGTCTGCCCCCCCATGCCCATTGCATTCTGTCCTACCGCATTTGGGTCGTTGGCGCTGTTGGCACGGCTTCGACCTGCCCCTATGGAACTGCCCATGGGGCTGTTTAATCCCTGTTGATTGCCGTATCCACTCGAGCCGTATCCGCCCTGGCTGTACTGACCGGTGTTGCCTTGATAGTATGGACTGGGGTATGGATTAGTCGGAGATTGACTCTGCGCCAAAACTGGCCAGCAAAGCGTTGCCAACACGGTCAGACAGGCAAAGGCCCGCAAGGACATCACCAAGAAACGTCTCATATGCTACCCATTAGGTCCAGTCTGGTATTGCCAGTCCGGCCCGTTCAGTCTCCATCCGCAGCGGACACCACAGGTTCCGCCCATGCCTACCGTATACAATCGCACGCCAATCTTGGCAGCGCGTCTTGAAAACAAGCGACTCCGACACTATATATAGCGCAACACCCTTCAAGAATACAACATCTTAGGGTTCGTCGCCTTTTCTGTCGTTCAACTATTCTCTCGGAATCGTCTTCGTGAGTTCTTGCTTGCCCTCTTTCCATTCCAAAGAAAGTGTCACGGTCGTTTTGTCAAAGGCCTTTATCACAAGTCCGTTCATGGTGTCACCGACACCGAAGAACGCCCCCTTAGGATTGTCCGGGGTGATTATCTTAATCTTATCACCCACCTTTTGGCGGCTTGCCTTAACCCCTTCGAGCATTTTTCCAATATCCGGCTTCTGCGGTGGCGGGGGCGGAGGCGGCGGGGGCGGAGGCGGCGCTGGCACCAAGGCGGTCCATACCCCCAGTTTTCCGGTAATAAGACTATTCCACTTCTCAAAATTCCACTGGGCCCCTTCCTCCTCGTCATCAGTCGCACGGATATCGGCCAGTGCCTGCTTCAGATAAGCGCGCCGCGCGTTCATGGGGTCGTTGACCGCATTGAGGCCGATGGCGCTGACCACCAGCGCAATTAACCCCGCACCGACTATGTTTACTATTCGTTCCACAGTCTACTCCACCATCTTCCGCAACAAAATGTTGTGGATTTGAACCACCGTGCCCTTTTCCGCAAGCAACAACCGCGGACATGCCACCTTGCCTTTTGCCCCGTCACCGGGCACACCAAACTGGACCTGGTACCGGTACTTGGCGCCGTCACCCTTCAAGGAAACGCTGTCAGGAAAAACCTTCTTGTCCCCCGCCATCGCCATGCCAAGTTCCGCTTTCCCGTTCGAACTAATCTCAAGAATCGCCTCATAGGCGGCGGCGCCGGGCATTCTCCTCCCCAGTTCCGCAGTGGCATTGGCGGTATCGGCCCTGATTTCAAGATATGGCTTCGCCCCCGCCACCTCCACCAATTCTGCCCGGCACCCTTCCATCGACCAGTCTGAGGCTGACAGCGGAATACGGCCCGTCCCGGCGCTTCGTTCGCCATCGGTCCCGGCGGAGGGATTTTGCTCCCCATCGGCCCCGGCAATCCTTCCCCCCGCGGATGCCTCCGATGTTCCCGCAGTTCCGTCCGCAATGGTGCGCGTTATCACCACGCTCGCGGCAACCTGGTCTGACTCGGGCATCCGGTAAAGCTCCAACTTGTCCACACGCAACGACTGCGGACTCTGCTGCAATCTCTCCAAGAAATTGATGATCGGGGCAATGCCCACGGCGGGAATTCGCAGCGGAATTCTGTATTGCCGGTATCCGGCACCGCCCTCCGCCATTTCACCCTTCCCCAGTGAGGGGATTTCAACGAGATTGTCCGCGACCTCCGGACTGTCCACCGCCACGCCGCGCGCATCGAGCGCGGGTGGCACCCGCTTTGCCAAACGGTAGATTTCCTGCCTAAGCCTGTCGTGAATCTCGGGCTCGCTCCATGCGCTCGAATGCTGCGCCGCCACCTTGGCGTACTGCTCCTCCACGGCCTCGCGGCGGGCCATCTGGTTGGCGCAGTTGATAATATCATCCTGCAGCCGCCCGATTTCGTTGTCCATCTCCCGAAGCGACGAGGTGGCCGTGCGGACAACTGAAAACAGCAGGAATCCGCCAATGACGGCGCCCGTTAGAATCGCCAGACGGCGCTCCCGCAGGGACAGGCGGCCCCAGAAATTTCCGGCCGATTTCATCGGTTCATTTCCCATCTTTGTCGTCTTCTATCGGTATGTCCACCTGATACGTAGACACAGGCAACTCCTGCTCCACCGCCTTTTGTTCATAAACGGTGCGCGCCTTCGCAAAGAAGGCCAGTCCCGCTGACGCCTTATTGCGCAGGTTCTGCGCAAACTCGGCCACATCGTCCACCGCCTTCGTCCGGCCCCAAATGCTGATGCCCTCCTCCCGGTCAAGGCTGATGCGGGTTATGTTCGCACGGCCTTCGGGCAAAGCATCCACCACGGTCGCCAACTGCTCGACAATCGAACCCTTCCGGTCCACCTGGCGTCGGAGTATGGTCAGTTGTTCCCTTTTTTCGGCAATTCCCCGCGCATTGGGCTCCATGGACTGGACCCTGCCCCGGAGTTCTTCAACAACCCTCTTGCGGACGTTCAGGGCCTGCCAATACAACCCGCCAAGGGCGATGAACAGGCAGGCCGCGAACAACGCAATGCGAAGTGCAAGCCGCTTCGAGCTCTGCCTCTGGCGCTGCGCCGCGATACGTTCGGGCAACAGGCTAATCGTAACCGGAACGGCGCCCTCCACCGCAAGCAGGGCGCCCAACGCGGCCAAAGGGGCCCGGTCCAGCACTTTGCCCAGAACGCCCACGTCCCGGCCAAAAGATGCCGGACGGCACTCTTTTCCCAACGCGTCGGACAAGTGCCTGCACAGCGTGAACACGTCCACGCCGTCACACCCGACGTAGAGCATCTCAACGCCCTCGCCGTCCTCCGAGTCACGCCGGTAAGATGCCAGCGAACTGCGGATTTCGGCGGCGAGCTCATCCACGGGGCTTTCCTGAATCAGTCCAAGACCGCCGCCGGCAGTCGGGTCTTTGGCCACCCCCTCCCAATCCTGACCAGAAGCGACTCCGCGGCTGTACGCCAGACGCCCGCCATTGACGACAACCAATTCAAAACCACCCGAAGCCAGATGGACCACACCATAGCGCCCCTCCGGCACGGCGGCCAGCGCGCAATTCACCAGGCATGCCGAGCTCAGGTAGACCTGCTGCGGCTCGATGCCCGCAGCGGCCAGCACGGACAGGTGCCGCTCCACCATGTCACGGTGGGCCAGCACCGCAAACACGGAAGCCTCACCGTTGGGCATTAGCCGCAGCACCGAATGGTCAATAATCAGTTCCTCTGCCCCGTAGGGCACGAATTCCTCGGCGCTCAACCGTATCATGCTGGCAATTTCTTCATGCTCATGGCTGGGAAGCGCGAGAATGCGGGTGGTCACATCGTAGCGTGGAAACACGGACACGACCCTGTCCGCGCCAATTCCGTGCCGTGCCACAAAGGCCCTGAGTGCCTGCTCCAGGGCATCGCCCTGCGTCCAGTCACCCCGCTCGCACTCCTGCTCAACCACGGTGCTCCCCACGGCGGACTTCTCGGCCCTCAGCCAGGAGACACCATGGCTATCAAAATGGAGCACGCTTGTTCTTTCCAACTTATGAGCCAAGTGCCTTCTCCTGCCAGTCCACAGTCTGCATTCCGTTCTCGCCCAATATCACCACGGCGGCGCAAACGGCCCGCACGCGGCCACCACGACGGGTCGCCAATCCTGTAATCTTAAAGAACGCGGAATCACAGGTGCAATAAGTGTTCAGGGCTTCCCGCGTCGCCCCCTGGATGCCAGTCTTCATGGTCATGTCTTCGAGCGAGACAAACCCGCGGTCGTCGGCGGTGTTGGCCTCACCATCCGGACCGGCCCGATAGGCTAGAATGATTTCAATATCGCCAGCACCCACACCCGGAATGCATGCCAGCACGCTTTTTGACGCCGTGTTGACGTTGATGCCGCCCCCGCCCCACACGGTGATCAAGTCCTTCAGCCCGGCTTTCTTCTCCGTGCCAAACCAGTCATCCTCGTCCACCCCGCGCATATAGCGCAGTTCCTCTACGTTGCTGAACGGTATGACCCCCTCACCGGCGCGCTCCTCCTTGGTCCGACGGGTCACAATATGCCGCGCAAGCGACCGGCTCATGGACTTAATGCCCTCCAGCAACTGCTCGGGGGCGCTGTTTATGTTTATGAAACGCTCCTCATCCGTGATGATATAGGTGGCCTCATCATTCTTCAGGGATTCATCAGACCCCAGATTGCCTTCCTTATAGATGTTCTTCGGACTTGCCCACGCCTCACCCATATGTGTTCCGCCGCGCAAGTTTTCCGGCAGCAACTGCATTTTGACGCCCCGGTTGGTTATTTCCACGATGCCCCGTTCCACAGCGCCCCTTGCAGCGGCCATGGCCACCGCGTGGTCCAGCGAATACGCGGCGGCGCGCCGGTCCAGCGCGGCCCGTTGCCCGAAGCCGAGGGTGATAACGGTGAGCATGGCGACCACCCACAGCACGCACATGAGCACAAATCCATCCTTCCGGCGACTCATTCCTCAGCCCCCCCCAAAAGCTCCTCCAGTGCCCGACGTGCATTCCTGTTCGTTGGAATGCGCAGTGGAAAAGTGGAGGTGACGGCGTACCTGTCCTCGGAATCTTTGGGATTGGTCACCTCCAGTGTTATTTCGACCGCCTGGGGAAATCCCCACCGCTGCAGGTGGCGCTCCATGTAGACCGGGGGTTCGGGTTCGGGAGGTGTCTTGGGGTCCCAGTTTTCGCGCAAAGGAACCCATATGTAGCGGATGTTGAAGGCGGTGGCGTTATTCACCAGCACTGTCCGGTACTTTCTGCCAAGTTTCATTCGGTCCTGTTTGACCGGCTTTCCATCCTGCGCGATGTCGGGCAGGGCCGATTCGACAAAGGCCTCCTCCCGCAGCACTTCATTCTTCCCACGATTGTAGGAGTATTCCACCCGCATGAGCCGTCGACTTTGACCCTCCTCCAGGTTTTCGGGCTGGGCCACGACAAACATGGTTATGGAGTCGTCCTTGCCCTCGAACAGGTGGCCCGCCCGGGGAACCAGATTGCCGTACTCATAGGAGAAAATGGACATGAAGGCTCTCGCCTCAAGGTGCGCGTCAAACCCAGACTCCACCGTCCTCCACGCCCGCAGGGACGAGTTGAACAGGACATAGACTGAGGTCATAACGATGCTGAGCAGCATTGTGGCGACAAGGAGTTCGGTGAGGGTGAAGCCTCGCCGCAGGCGCCTTCCCCGCCTGTCTGCAACGGCGCTCATATAGGCATTCCGTTCTCATCGGGCGGCATCCAGACAAGGTCCCTCCGGAGCAGTGTCTCCGCAATGGCCGTAAAGGGCGTTCCCGCCCGCGACCATGTCACCTTGACGCCAAGTTTTCCAATGAACTTGACGTAGTTGGTCCTGAACTGCCGCATCTCCTCGGGGGTCATTGTGGACGGGAGTTCGGGCATTGGAATTTCCACCCGCAGCACTTCCCAGGAATAGGAAAATCTTTCGAAGGGGGGATCAAAGATCCCCTGCCCCTTCCCCTCGGGCTGTTCAAAGACAAGCATCCGGTCCGATATGACCTTCTCAATCAGGAACCGGGCCGTCGTGTAGTCCATCGCCTCGCCCCGGGCGAGAATGGCCTGCCGGATGGCCTCCTGGATTACCACCGTGCTGATGCTCAGCACCGCCATGGCCACGAGCGTCTCGACGAAAATGTAGCCCCTGCCGCAGCGGTCGCTCATTCCCGCACCTCTATTTTGCCCATGGGGCCAAGCACCATGATTTTATAGCTGCGGTTTCTGGCCCCGCCGTCCCGGACTGTGATAACCGCCTGGTCCGACGCCCCGTTTGGCTGGCAGGCAATAAATAGGGCCTTTCCGCCGCGGTCTTTCCTGGCCTTCAGATTGGTGATGACAAAGCGCTCCGGAAGCTGCGTTTCGGCGCCCCAGGTTTCCGCAATGGGTTCAAACCTCTTCTCGCCGTCCTCCACTTTTGCCATTCGCATCACCCAGTACAGGCCGTTTTTCGCGTCAATGTAGAGCCGGAATTCCCGGGACTCCCTGACCGACAACTCCTGGATGAAGCGGAGCGTTCCGATAAGACCGTTCCGCGCACTTCGCATCTGGATGCCGTTCATGGAGCGCACATACACGGGCACAATGCTTGCCGAGATAATCGCGAGCAGCGCAAGAACAACGATCAGTTCCAGAAAGGTAAAACCCGTCCGCACACGCAGTCCCGGAACCGGACCGCACCGCGTCGCACGGGCCTTGAGTATTTTCAGTGCAATCATGGGCTTCGCCAAGCCGCGATCCCGGACCCGCGGTTACTGGGATTGAGTCTTACCCCGGTTAGTGGTCGCGGACGGGTCCGCCGAATTTGAGGTGACATCGTCCTCATTTCCCGGCACGCCGTCGGGCCCGCCGGAGAATATTTTGTAGTCGGCCTTCATCATGTCCGTCGGGGGCGTGAAAATGTAAGGGTTTCCCCACGGGTCAGGCCGCACCTCGCGGACATAGTTCCGCTTCCCACCCACAAGGTCATCAAGCGCCTTCGGATACTCATCATTGTTGTCCAGCGCGTACATGTCCACTGCGTTGCTGTAGCTCGCGATGTCACCCTTCGCGGCGCGGACCTGCGTGTCCCGGACGCGCCCGCTGTAGTTGAGCGCCACCATTCCGGCCAGAATGCCTATGATTACCGTGACCAGAATCAGTTCGATGAGCGTAAAACCAGCGTTTGGCTTCATAAGATCCTTCTCCAATGTTTCGCCGTGCCACACCCGGAATAACGCACCGGGCCGTCGCGGCGGGGACACCCGTCAGGTTCCCACGGTTGAACTCAGGTTGAGCATGGGCAGCAGCATGGCTATCACCAGGAAGCCCACAATCACGCCCATGATTACAATCAGCAGCGGCTCGAAAAGGGCTGTCATCGCCTTTACCGCTCGGTCCACCTCCAAATCATACGCATCGGCAACACGTTTGGCCACAGTACCGACCCGCCCGCTCTCCTCGCCGACGGCGAACATGCTCATTACCATGGGCGGAAAGAACTTGCCGCGCCGCATGGTCTCGCTCAGGCTGTCGCCCTCGGTCACGCCAATGTGCATCTGGCTGACCTCGTCGCGAATGTGCACATTGGTCATTGTTTCCGCCGTGATCTTTATGGAAGTCAGGATGGGGACCCCGTTGTCCATGAGCGTTCCCAAGGTCCGCGCAAACTTTGCCATTTCATACTTGAGGATGACCGACTTCACAACGGGCACCCTGAGCAGGAACCCGTGCAGCCGGCGCTGTCCCTCCTCGGTTTTGAACCACCGGACCAGCAGCACACCGAAGGTGACAAGCCCGGCCAGCACGGCCCACCACCAAGTCCCCATAAACTTGCACACGGCCATGACTATCACGGTGGGCATGGGCAGTTGGGCGTGAAACTCCTCAAACACCTTGATGAATTTTGGAAACACGAACGAGACCAGGATGAAGATGGCTATGGAACCCACGGTTGTCAGGAAGGCCGGGTAGACCATGGCGGACACGGCCTTGCCCCGGAGTTCCTCCTCCTGCTCCCCAAAGGAACATATGCGCCACAGGACTTCCTCCAGCATGCCGCCGGTCTCGCCGGCCCGGACAAGGCTGCAGTACATGGACGGAAACACGCTGGGGTGCTTGTCCATGGCCTCGGCCAAACTGTTACCCTTCTGAACATCATCGCGAAGCTGGTCTATAATCTTCGCAAGTTTCGGGTTTTCCGTCTGTTCCACCAGCGTGCGCATGGCGCGCGTAATCATCATCCCCGACTCGAGGAGATTGGCCAACTGGCGGAAGAACAGATTGCGGTCCTTGAGACGGACCCGCGCGAAGGCCTCGCGCAGCGTGTCCTTCTTTTCCTCCGCCTGGGTTTCCTCCACCCGGATGGGGAAATAACCCATATCACGCAGCCGCGCTATGGCGGAGCGCTGGTTTTCCGCCTCGATGACGCCCTTGGCAACCGCCCCGGGGCCTTTCTTTACCTCATACTGGAACTGGGGCATGGCCACCTTCCAGTTCGAAGCCTATCGCCTCGGAATCCGCGGTCACCCTGAGCACCTCTTCCAGCGTTGTGTCGCCCGAATACATGCGCTGCCAGCCCGAAGACCGCAGTGTCTTCATTC
Source organism: Candidatus Hydrogenedentota bacterium (assembly GCA_903902895.1). Classification (GTDB taxonomy): domain Bacteria; phylum Hydrogenedentota; class Hydrogenedentia; order Hydrogenedentales; family CAITNO01; genus CAITNO01. The sequence continues at coordinate 28,852 of CAIUWO010000046.1, forward strand.
CATTGCGCACGGCGACCTTCTTTATCTCCAGCGCGTTGGCCCGCTGCACGGTCATCTCCTTGATCTGCTCTGTGAACGCCAGTATTTCGTAGGTGGCCAGCCGGCCGCGGTAGCCGGTGTGGCGGCATTCGTCGCACCCGACCCCCATGCGGAAAGTGCCGCCCTTCATGTGTTCGGGCCCGATGCCGAATTCATGGCGCAGCACTGTAAGGTCAGGCACGTGTTCTGCGCCGCAATGGCGGCAAATTCGGCGCACCAGGCGCTGGGCAATGGAGGCGATCATTGTGCTGGAAATGAGGAACGGCTCGACGCCCATGTCGACCAGACGGGTCACGGCGCCCGCGGAGTCATTCGTGTGCAGCGTGCTGAGCACCAAATGGCCGGTGAGGCTGGACCGGATCGCCATCTCCGCCGTCTCATGGTCGCGTATTTCGCCAACGAGCATGATGTCCGGATCGTGGCGCAGCATGGACCGCAACCCGAGCGCGAAGTCGAACCCAATCTTGGGCTGCACCTGCATCTGCGAAATCCCGGCCAACTGATACTCGATGGGATCCTCAATGGTGATGATCTTCCGGTCCACCTGGTTCAGCTTCGCCAGCGCCGCATACAAGGTTGTTGTCTTGCCGCTGCCCGTGGGACCCGTCACCAGAATGATCCCGTGCGGCTTGCTGATAAGCCGGCTGAATATCTCCATATCCTCCGGAAGAAAGCCGAGCTGGTCCAGGGTCATGGCCATTGAGGTGCGGCTCAGGATGCGGATGTTCACCGATTCCCCATGGGGGGTCGGCAGGATGGACACGCGCAGGTCATAATGAGCGTCACCGAAGGATGCCAGGATTTTTCCGTCCTGCGGAAGCCGCTTTTCAGCGATGTTCAGATTGGCCATAATCTTTATTCGGGACACAATGGCCGAATGAAAACCCCGAATCGAGGGCGGTGTCGGCGCCTGGTGGAGTATGCCGTCAATACGGTAGCGCACCCGCAGACTTTCCTCGAAGGGCTCGATATGGATGTCCGTCGTGTCCGACTGTATGGCTTCAAGGATCAACTCGTTTACAAACTTGATGATCGACGCGTCAATGCTGTCATCACCGAGGTCGGAGTTGATCTGCACCCCTTCCAGGTTCACCACCCCCTCCATGCCGTCGGCGTTGATGAGAATCTTCTCCATCGTGTCCGCGCCGACGCCGTACAGGTCCTTGGTGACCCGGCTAATTTCCTGGGGGGTGGTCACAACCGCCTCAACCCGCCGCTTCAGCACCAGCCTGATGTCATCGAGCAGTTGGGCATTGAGCGGTTCACTGATGGCGACCACAAGCACGCCGTTACGCTCCTGAATGGGCACAAATCCGTAGTGGGTGGCAAACCTTGCGGGAACCTTTGCCATGAGTTCCGGGGGGATCTCCATCTTGGAGGGGAGGACAAAACGCATCTCGCAAAAGTCCGCCAGCTTTTGGTAGACCTGCTCCGGTGACGCGAAGCCCAACTGGCAGATAACCGGCAGCAGATTGCCCCCGCTCTTGGCCGCCTCGCTCTTCGCCCTATCCATGCGGGTCTCATCGACCAAGCCTTGACGGATTAGATACTGTTCAAGACCGCTGTATGCTGCCACGCCGGAGGCTCCCAATCTTTGCAAGTGGTTTATTTATCAACATGTTAACACAGCAGGAACCGAAGCGCAAACAGCAATACTCACGGCGTGTCCACGACAAGCTTGGCCAGGGCCTCCTGTGCGCTCGCTGCGACAGTGGCATGCTTGCTCGTGGCGGCCTCATTATAGAAAAGCCGGGCCCTCCCGGCATCGCACAGGTCATCCCTGCACGCGTTTCCAAGGGCAAGCGTCACCTGCGCCACGGCGGCCGGGTCGCTGCAGCGGTTTCGGACCCGTTCCAGCGCCATAACGTGGGATGCGCCGTCAAGTTGTCCCGGCAGTCCCACCATCCCCCGCATCTCGTTCATTGCCACTGAAGCAACCAATGACTCAGGATACTGCGCCATAAGCCGCTCGCATTGCTCAAAGGCATTGCCTGGATGGCTGCGTATCGCGTCCAGCGCATACATGGGGGCGTATCCCGCACGCCGGGCCTCGTCAAGGAGATTAAAGCGCTGTATGCTTTCGGGGTTGTCCATAAATGCGTTCGGATACTTTGTGCGCAGCCGGTCGTAGGCCGCATAGGCCTCCGGATACCGTTGAAACTCGCTGAATTCAATGTTAGCGAGCAACTGCAGCGCCTCACCCGCCGCCGAATCTTCCGAGGTGGCGGCAAGGGCCTGCTCCAAAACGCTCCGGGCACCGGCCATGTCACGTGCTGCCATCAGGCCGTTGGCCTTTGAAATGGCCTCTTGCACCGCAGAATCGGCAACCGCCACAGGCGCCCGGGCCGAATTGACTGCAGGCTGGGGACCATAAGCCGGAACACCCGGCACCGAAACAAAGAGGATTAGCGCCGCACCCGCCGCCACGGCGGCAGTGGAAACCCAGCGCCAGGAAACGCCAGCCCTGCGCGGCGCGCCCAGTTCCACAAGACGGGCGTGCAGCAACGGCACCAGGTCACCTGTGAATTCAGGAGTTTCGAGGCGTACAGCGCACCGCACCCGGTCAAGGGTTTCGGCCTCCCGCCGCAGTGCGGGATCATCGGATATGGCGCTGTCCAACGCCGCCCGCTCCGCCTTTTCCAGCGGTTCATAGAGCGATGCGGCCAGCAGTGCCTCAATCTTCCGTCTTTTCGTCCAAAGAATCATTGCGTTTCGCCCCGATGGTTTCGACTGTCGTCCGGCATCAAATCACCCAATTCATCGCGCAACTTTTTCAGCGCGCGAAACAGGTGAACCTTGACGCTGCCCACAGTGCAACCCAGTTCTTCGGCAATCTCGGCAAGTGAAAATTCTTCAAAATGTCGCAGCACAAACACCGTCCGCTGCATCCTGGACAGCTTCACCAGCGCGCCGCGCACCCGGGCTTCCATCTCCCGGCCGCGCACCACACTTTCCGTGCTGTCCACCGTCGGCTCCACGGCCGCGCCTTCTGTCTGTCTGACAAAAGCCTCGTCCAGCGGTTCCTGCCGCCGCCGGTTTCTCCGGCGCAAGTGGTCAATCGCCTGGTTTGTCGTCAGGCGAAGAAGCCACGAAATGAAACTTCCCGTCGGCGCCCATGTGCCAATCTTCTGATAGGCCTTGACTAGCGCGTCCTGTGTGACATCCAGCGCGTCCTCGCGATTTCCAGTAACCCGGTAAGCCGTTGCGTAGACACGACCCTGATATCGCCGCACGATCTCCTCAAATGCGGCCACATCACCACGCCCGGCGGCAAGCGCCAGAGCTGTGTCGTCTGTTCCGGAACGTTCCGGACGGGCTGTGTTCATATCACTCATCTTGGCAAACGTTTTCCGGGGACAAAAGGTTTACAACAAATATTCCCGCTGCCCCTCTGTGGACAGGCCTCCATTGAATCCTCCATTACATTGTACACTTTGCGGGGTATTCTTTCAGAAACCGTCATCGTGGCGCATCGAATGGTTTCCTTTTCCATTACGCAAGAAACAGGTAATCCTCGCATTCCCGAAATCCCCGAGGATGCAACCGGTCTCGTATATCGTCGCGGGCGCCCGGTGTCCCCACCATGATCACGATAAAGCAGGCGCCAGGCGACGGCAGCTCTTCCGGTGCGATGACGCGCAGGCCGTGAATCACCCTGCCTATCTTGCGGGAATTAATATCCACGACGGCGACCGGGGCCGCACTCCCCCACTCCCGCAACCAGCGTTTGCCCACCTCTCCGGCTCCCCATTGGTAAAGCGGCCGCCCCATCCTTGCGGGCAGCTGCGCCAAATAGTGGCGCTTGAGGGCACGAAACGCCGCCTCCTCATAGCGTGGGTCATTCATGGACAAGCGCCCGGGGTGGTCATGCCAGTTCAAAATTACCGCATCGGGTTTGGCAAAGCGTGCACCGGCCAGTAAAAGGCGCATGACGATGTCGTAGTCTTCCGGCCAGGGGCATTCCTGATAGCCGCCAATGCGGTCATACCAACTCCGCGAAATCATGAAAGTGGGATGCGGCAGTGGACATTCAACGAATATCTCACGCGCGATGGCTTGGTGGTTGACCAGGGCATTGATCCATTGCTCGTAGCGGCGCCGCCCTGAACCCACGCGGTCGCCTATCATGCAGACGCGCCCCCCACAAAGGCCCAACCCGGGGTCGGATGCAAAACAGGCCAGTTGAAGGCGCAACCTTTGGGGTCCGGAGAAGTCATCCGCATCCATACGGGCCAGGAATTTCCCTCTGGCTTGCGTTGCCGCCGCCTGCAGCGCATCCACAATCCCCCGGTGTTCCATGCGAACAGGGTGGATGCGCGGGTCTTCCCGCGCACAGTCTACCAGAATCTCGAGCGAATCATCGCTCGAACCGTCATCCACGGCGAGCAGTTCCCATGACTCGAAATCCTGTCCACGTATGGAATCCAGCGCCGTTTTAAGCGTCTGCGCGGCGTTAAACACAGGCATGAGGATCGACACTTCCGGCACACCCATCAAGCGCATATCCCGACCTATTCCAATGTAATTGTCAAAGACGTGAGCGAGTGACGGGGGAACACATGAACAATAGTGCCGCCTTCGACCGCCTCCACCTTGGCACGTTTGGACGCCACACCGGACGGAACGGCGAAACTGTTTGCGGCCCGCGGGTCGGCGGCCGACATGACTTTTGCCGAGACCGACGCGGCGCGCGCTTCGCGCAACTGAATCACTGTTTCCAGGTCGGCATCCAGGGACCGGTTTACCACGGTGACAAGCACTTTCTTTCCAGCCATAGAAACGCTGGCGTCCAGCAGCGGAACGCTGAAAACAACATCCCCCGGCCCTTCGGGCCTGCCCCCTTCAAAGGGGGACTGGAATGTCCCCCGGTCCGTCGGGGCGCCCGTTTCAATGGGGGACTGGAATGTCCCCCGGTCCGTCGGGGCGAGCCCTTCAAAGGAGTATTTGGGACCACTTCCGCCGGAGGCATTGGCGAAATAGGACGGGCTGTCCGTTTCGTGGGTAATCAAACGCGCCCCCATGTGGGGCCGCATCATCTCGAATGCGTAGTAGGTCGGTGTCAGGAACATCCGGTTGCCCTGGGTCATGGCCAGGCACTGCAGGACATTGACCGTCTGGGCGATATTGGCCATGGTCACGCGGTGCGACCACCGGTTGAAAAGGTTCAGCACGCTGGCCGCCAGCAGCGCGTCGCGCAGGGTATGGTCCTGCTCCAGACCATTCTCTATCTGGGCTTCCGGGTGCCACATGCCCCACTCGTCGACCATTATCCCGACCAATTTGTCCGGATAGTGGTAAGAAAGGAGCGCCTCGGTCAGTTTCAGATCGCGTTCAAGCATGAACACATCGGCAAAGAGGCCCCGGAAATCACTGTCGCTAAAATCCTTGCCGGAGCCGCGCGAGAAATGGCGGTGCAGTGCGATATGGTCAACAAGGTCAGGGTGTTTCATGCCCGCGCAGAACTCATGATTCCAGTCGTTCTGCATCGGATTACGGCGGTCCCCAACACTGGCACCGCAGGCCACCAGTTCAATGGATGGGTCCATTGCTTTCATGTAAGTGCCGTATCGGGCGAACTCTTTGGCGTAGTCTCCCCCACTGAAGCGCCCGCCGCAGCCCCAGTTCTCATTGCCGACGCCCCAATACTTGACGCCATGGGGTTCGGGACTGCCGTCACGGCCGCGGGCCGCAGAGAGCGATGAGTCACCGCCGAAATTGCAGTATTCAACCCAGTCCCGGGCCTCTCGGGGGCTGCCGGAACCCACATTCGCGCACAGGTACGGCTGACAGCCGAGGGCACGGCAGAACCGCATGAACTCGTTGGTTCCAAACTCATTTGGTTCGCCCTGCCGCCACCAGACGTTCGCGGTTGCGGGCCGTTCACCGCGCGGCCCCACGCCGTCGCGCCAGTGATAATCGTCGGCAAAGCACCCACCGGGCCAGCGCACCACCGGGGCGCGCAGATGCTTGAGCGCGGCGAGCACGTCCAGCCGCAGCCCATTTTCGTTCGGAAGGCGGGCCTCCTCACCGACCCAGACACCCTCATAGATGCAGCGCCCCAGATGCTCGGCGAAGTGGCCGTATATCTCCGGACGTATAACGGACTTGGGCAGGGCCGGCCAGAGGCTAATCTTAGGACGGCTCATGCGCCGGAACCGCCGGGCTGGTCGAACTGCTGCAGAAACGGATACACCCGCTCGCTGACAAATTGTCGCACCTGGCGCAGGTTGTGGATGACCTCTTCACCCTCGCCCACAGGCACCTGCCGCCGTCCGAACACCCCCTTCACCTCGACGAACATTTCGTCGTTGCTGTGGCGAAACGATTCGATATTGACCTGCAACGCGCCGGCATGCTCCGGTGTTTCGGGAAGCACGAAACGCAGGCCCCCGGTGGCCACGGGACGCTTGAGGAAGGGGGTGATGCGCCCAGACAAGCCGCAGGCCCCGTCCAGCAGAAACACCCGGGAATCGGTGTAGTGGGTCAGCGCAAAGGTTGAGCGCACCGTGGCGGCATGAACCAGAAAACGGTCAATCTGCCGCGCCTCGCCCAGGCGCGGCATGACAACGCGCACTTTCTCCTCGAAATCACTGAGCGCCAGATCGGCCCATTCCTCCAGGACAAGTGCCCGATCGGGCAGAAACAGCAGCACCGACTGCGCCTTGCCCCGGTTGGAGTAGAACCGGGCCTGCCCCCCCTCGTTGACCTCGATACTGTCGTAATTGGCGCGCGTCTGCGAGAGGTCAAAATACAATTTCTGCAGCGCGGCTCGGTTGATGGGCGACGGCTGGTGTATAAGCTCCACACAAAAATGAATGATGCGGTCTTCGGCCTGCATGAACTGTTTTATCCTTACATCGTCCACTCCCGCCCGGCATCAGTATAGGAGGCCCGAACGGGGGGATACAACTGCCAAGCCACAATTCCCAACGCCGCTCCACCGGTCGGGACAGAAACGGCGGTGGCGCGGGCAAACTTGCCCAAGTTATGGACAATATGGACGATATGGACTCACCCCGGCGTCCCCTGCGACTGATACTCCGCTCCCCAAAGGCAAGCTCAATTCAGGTCTGAACTTCGCCTCCCCTGACCGGAACCCGATGGTCGAATGGGTACTTGCTCAGTTCAACGCCGGGATTCTTTTCCTCGAAATAGCGTCTCGTCCAGTCATCCCGAAACAGGACAACCCGCTGCCCTGTGCGGTCAAAAACGAGCTGCATCCCTGACAGCATGACCATTTCGTCTTCCGCGAGATCGGACCGCAGCCACATGGCCTGTTTCCAGGGAGCAACGCTCCACCGGGTGCGCGCCCCGTACTCACTTTCGAGGCGGTATTGCATGACCTCGAACTGCAGGGGACCGGCGGCGCCAAGAAGCCGGGCCCGGCCCGAAATGTCCCCCTGATCGAAGGACTGGGCAACGCCCTCCTGCAGCAGCTGCTCAAAGCCGGTGCGAAAGCGCTTTGCCTCGGCAGGCACGGTATTTTCGATGTAGGCAAAGCACTCGGGAGCGAACACGGGAATCTCGTCGAACACCACCTCCGGGTCTTCGGTCAGCGTGTCCCCAATGGCAAACTCGTCCCTGCCAACAATACCCACAACGTCACCGGGATAGGCGTCATCCACCGTTTCGCGCTCGGCGCCAAAAATCGCGCTCGCGTTGGACAGGCGCACCTTTTTCCCGGTGCGCACGTGGGTTACCACCATGTTCCTGGAGAACCTGCCTGACACGATCCGAACGAAGGCGATCCTATCGCGGTGCTGGGGGTCCATATTCGCCTGTATCTTGAAAACGAACCCGGAAAACGCCGCATCCTCGGGCGAGATGACCGCACCAGTCCGGCTCTGCCTTGGGGCGGGTGGCGGCGCATGCTCCAAAAAGCCGTCGAGCAGGAGTTCAATGCCAAAATTGTTTACAGCGCTTCCAAAATACACGGGCGTTGTGTTCGCCGACACCATGGCGTTCAGGTCATAGGCCGTGCCCGCACCCTCAAGCAGCTCTACCTCCTCGCAGACCTGACGGTACGTAGCCTCATCAAGACGCTCGCGGATAAGCGGGTCCGTCAGTCCGCCGGTGGACACGGGCGCGCGGTACGCCCCGCCGCTGGTGCGCTCAAACAGGTGCGCCGTCATTGTCCGCCGGTCCCACACGCCCTTGAAGAAGGTTCCCGCGCCAAGGGGCCAATTGACCGGATAGGCGGAGAGGCCAAGGACATTCTCCAACTCGTCAAGCAGCGCAAGAGGCTCGCGGGCGGGCCTGTCCAGCTTGTTCATGAAGGTGAAAATGGGCACACCCCTGCGCCTGCACACCTCAAAGAGTTTCAGCGTCTGCGCCTCGATGCCTTTGCCCGCGTCTATGACCATGATTACGGCGTCCACCGCAGTGAGCACCCGGTAGGTGTCATCGGAAAAGTCCTGATGGCCGGGCGTGTCCAGCAGGTTGATCCGAAAGCCGTGGTAGTCAAACTGCAGCACCGTTGAGCTGACCGATATCCCCCGTTTGCGCTCCAGTTCGAGCCAGTCCGAGGTGGTGGCGCGCTCCTGCCTGCGCGTGGTGACCGACCCGGCCATTTTCACCGCCCCGCCGTAGAGCAGAAATTTCTCCGTAAGCGTGGTTTTGCCCGCATCAGGGTGCGAGATAATCGCAAAGGTTCTGCGCCGCCCAATCTCCCGGGCAAGCGTCTGCTGATCTGACATGGACTGGCTCCCAAAAACAGGTTAATGTTGGTCGAATGGTGTGCTCGGCAGAGGCGTCAGATACAGATTGACGCAGTGTGGGCGAGGCGTGGTAATTGCAGGTGAAGAAAAAACCAAGACGCACAAACCGTGTTTACGGCGGTGTGGATGAACCGGCACGGTATTTCGCTACCGCCGCTCTGAACTGGATGTCTGGCAGGAGATTTTTCATTGGGGAGTGATTTTAACGACTCCTTAGACGCAATTCAACCCATGAACCCGCGCCGCGGCGGGACCGGCACATGCCGATTCCCCAGGCAGCACTACGCAAGAGACCCTTTGAATATTGGCGGTCTCACAGGTTTGTGCGAATTTCGATGTCGTAGAGCCGCGCGAAGGTCTTGAGCTGTTTGGCGTAGTCGCCGCAGTACAGCACCGGATGGGGGCCCGGATAAACCTCGCACACGTCCTTGACGTTGTCGCACTTGACCAGCACCCGCGTGGCGCAACCGCCCACCGGAGGGCAGGTCGGTGAGGTGACGGACTCTCCCGCCCAGGCATAGATGCGCTTTTCCTCGCCGTGATACTTGCACAGCGTCACCCGTTCGTTTTCCGGCCATTGGACGTCAAAGGCAACCGTTTTGGGCATCTGGTGGAAGAAGGGCCGCAAATCGTAGCGCTGGGCGCGGCCTTCGGGGCCGTGGAGCTGGGGCGTGCAGGTGCAGTGGGAGCCGAGGTAGTGGTTTTGCTCCAGGTCGAACTCCGGGTTGTGCTGGAATCCGCCCCGCCCAAACAGATTGGCGCCCAGCATGAGCGTCAGGCTCGCGTTCAGATCATTTTCACAACCGCAGGGTACCAGCGCGCCGTTGTTTATGCCAAAACTCAGGCAGGGCTTGCGGTGCTTGAGGAAGAGGCATTCAATGGTGATGGCGTCGGCGTCATGCTTTTCCAGCAGTTTGCCCACCGTAACGTGCGCGCGCACCGCATCCATAAACATCTCATCACTCAGGTCTGTGACGTTCCGCGCCTGCCGGCGCACCTTGGAGAGAAGGCGCTGCATTTCCCGGTCCGGTTGTACACTGTCAAACAGCGTGTTGAAATGGTCCGCCGGGACACCGTGCACGGGCATGTCGAAAAACGCCTCTCGGTCATCGACCTCCTCGGTGAGTTTTCCCGACACCCGCAGCAGCCGGCTCTGGCGCATCCTGACCTTCGCGTGCACTGCGCGCAGTCCCCGGTCCAGCGCCTCCCAATCCTCAATGGCGTGAATGTACTGCATCCGTTTTTCCGTACGAAAGCGCTCCGGCGGCAGTTGGTGGTTGGACCCCACGGGATGGTACAGGATGATCGGGCCCGGATAGGCGTCGAGAATCGGAAATATCTTTGCGCTAAAGGTGTTCCAGAAATTGACCAGCAGCAGGGCTTCCGGCTTCTCCCTGTCCATATTCGCAATGAATTCCTGGATGCCCTTGTCCGTGTAGACCGGTTCGGGATTCATTTCCAGCCGCAGGTCCATGCCGGCCGTCATTGCCCGGAGTTTTTCCTCAAATTTTGCCTGCTGCAGTTCCGGTTCGAACTGGTTCCCCGGCCAGGTGAACCATTCCTGCTTGCTCCAGGAGTCCTCGTTCTTTCCGTCCAGCACCACCTGCGCGGGGGGATAGAAGAAGGCGCCGCGGACCAGCCCCGGCTGTTTGGTCTTTGGAGCCCGCGTAAATTCGGTAAAACGGGCCGCCCCCTGCGCGCCGGGCATCACCCCAAGCGCTGACACGGCCAATGCGGCCTTGAGAAAGGTCCTGCGGTCACAGGTCATGGCTGTTTCCTCTCCTGACGGCCCTTAGGGCCGCGTTGCCCAGACGCGGACGTCATCGACCACGCCGGTATCATCAAAAGAGCCAAAACCGACCTCCCCCTCGCTGAAGGTCTTGTCCTCGGCGGTCATGATGGGCTTTGTCATGTCGTCGCGAAACACCTGAATGAGGCCGCTCTGCGCATTTCGGACCACCCGCACCGTGTGATACTCGTTATCCCACACCGTGCCGGTTGTACGCTCCTTCGCAATGGACACGCGGGGCGCGCCGTTCACCAGAAAGATTGAGTTCGCATGCTCGTCGGATTTTGACGCCATATGCACGTAGTAAAAATGCGTGGCGTCCACGCCTCCGAAGAACACGCAGAAGTCGCGGTGGCCGTATTCGCGGCCGGTCTGCCTGACTCTCGCCTCGATGACACAATCCGACACCTTGAGGTCCTTTACCCAGGAGATATTCTTGGGGGAACGGACCGGCGGCTCATACCCGCTCTGCTGGAAAAGGCTGTAAACCTTGTTGCCATCCTCGTCCGCGACCTTCCACGCCTTCTCATCGGTGGGCGCCCAGCGGTCCGCGCCCTTTTCAAAATCATCGCTGAAAACAAGCGGCATCCCGTTGAATTCCTTCTGTGGGCCGATGTTCTCCGCCGGAACCGCGGCAGACATCGCCACCACGAGCATTATCACCGCCTTGACCATGGTTGTCTCCTTTTCTGAAAAGTTTTCGGCAAACCCGCAAGACCTTTCCCCGGTAGAATCGCGCGCTTATCATAGCCCACCGGAAAAGCCCACTGCCAACCCCGCTTTGACTGGTTTCCCGCCGCTCCGGTAGAATAGCGTCATTCCTAGAAAGGATGTTCTTTTGCAGAATTCCATTGCCGACATAGTCATCAGTTATATGTGCCTTTTGTTCTCGCTCTGCGTGCATGAGGCTTCCCACGCGGCCATGGCCGACCGCTGCGGCGACCCCACCGGCCGGCTTCTTGGGCGGATAAGCCTTAATCCAATCCGTCATGCCGACCCTTTGGGCACCGTAATTCTGCCTCTTCTTGCCATGTTCACCGGATTTCGGTTCCTTTTCGGCTGGGCCAAGCCCGTTCCCTTTAACCCCCGCAACTTGCGAAACCGGCGGCGTGACCCGGTTTTGATCGCCCTCGCCGGGCCGGCCTCGAATCTGCTTGTCGCGCTTTCCGCCGCGGTTGTGCTGCGCGTTGTTGCGATGCTCGCCGGAAACATGGACGCCCCCGATGTGCTCGGTCTCATTCTCAGTATCTTTATCACCCTTGTGGGTGTAAACGTGATGCTTCTTGTGTTCAACCTGATTCCCTTTCCGCCCCTGGACGGTTATCATGTGCTGGACTATTTTCTGCCACCCGCGGCACGGGAGGCGGTGGAAAGGTTTGGCCCCTACAGCATGCTGCTGCTCATGTTAATCGTCTTTAACACGCAGATACTCCAGACACCCATGCACTGGCTCATGAACGGCATCTTCTTCCTTTCCTTCGCGGGAACCCCCCTCTATTCGGCCTTTACGGGCGGTTGATTCTCTCCCCGGTCCATCCATGAACCACTCCATTGTCTTTACCCGACATCCGGGCCTTTCGGACTACCGCGGCATGCACGCGCGCCAGCTTGCGCTGCGCGATGCCGTTTCCCGCGGTGAGTCTCCCGACACCGTGCTGCTGCTGGAGCACACGCCTGTCATCACCCTTGGCCGCAAGGCTGACCTTTCCCACGTTGTTTCCGCCCCGAAACAACTGGCCGACATGGGAATCGACACGGTGCCGGTGGACCGCGGCGGCGATGTCACCTATCACGGTCCGGGGCAACTGGTGGCCTATCCCATTCTCGACCTGAAGCACTGGAACCCCTCGGTGGGCTGGTATCTGCGCGCGCTGGAGCAGGTGGTTATTGATTTGGTCGGCGAGTATGGGCTTGTCGGAGAGCGTTTGGAGGGGTTTACGGGGGTGTGGGTAGGCGGTGCCAAGGTGGCCGCCATCGGGGTAGGCGTGCACCAGTGGGTGACACTGCACGGTCTGGCCCTCAACGTAAACCCTGACATGCGACACTGGGCCTGCATAATTCCGTGCGGCATTGCCGACAAGCCCGTCATCTCACTGGCAGAACTGCTGGGAAGCGCGCCGCCCATGCCGGAAGTCATGGACCGGTTTGAAGGGCATTTTCGGAGAGTCTTTGTGTGACTGCCCCTTGTGGTGAGGTCGAACCAGGAAATGCACGTTTCGTAAGCCAGAATAAGCAGAAGGAAGGGGCCGTAAGAAAGGGCAGACAGGAATGTCTGCCCCACATTGCACGTCGGCCATAGGAAGACGGCCATCGGCTTGACCGGTCTTTAGTGGGAAACGTATTCTTTCGCAGAGTAGACAGCAACAAGGAAAAAAGACATGGCCTGTGAAGCAACCGCCTACGCCCGCGCCGGGCTGATTGGAAACCCGTCGGACGGGTATTTCGGCAAGACCATCAGCTTTATCATCCGCGACTTTTCGGCCAAGGTGACACTGTATGAGAACGCCCAACTTGAGATCGTGCCCAGTATGGAGGACAAGTCCCAGTATGCGGGCATGCGCGAGCTGGTCGAGGACGTGCACACCAACGGATATTACGGCGGCATCCGGCTCATGAAAGCGGCCGTCAAGAAATTCCACGATTACTGCGTCAGCCACGAGGTGGAGCTGCCCAATGTCAATTTCTCCGTCCGCTACCGGTCGACCATCCCCCGCCGCCTTGGCCTGGCCGGGTCCAGCGCGCTGGTCACGGCGACTATAAAGTGCCTGATGGACTTTTTTGACGTGGACATCCCCAAGGCACTCCTGCCCAATTTAATCCTGAGCGTTGAAACGGAGGAACTCGGCATCGCCGCCGGTCTGCAAGACCGGGTCATCCAGGTGTACGAAGGCGTGGTCTTCATGGATTTTGACCGTGACTTGATGGAGCGCCAATATCACGGCATATACGAGGAACTCGACCCGGCGTCGCTGCCCCCACTCTTTATCGCCTACCGGCTGGACCTCGGAGAGGGTTCTGAAACCATCCACAACAACGTGCGCCAGCGCTGGATTGACGGGGACCCGAAAGTCATCGACGCCATGCACGACTTCGCCTCCTACGCGCAGGAGACGCGCGAGCTTCTTGTGGCGGGCCGTGGCATGGAAATAGGGCCGCTCATGGACAAGAATTTTGAGCGCCGCAAGACCATCTTCCGCCTGGATCCGCGGAATGTGGAAATGGTCGAGGTTGCCCGTTCGGTCGGCGCCCACGCCAAGTACGCCGGGTCGGGCGGGGCCATTGTGGGCATGTATTATGACGAGGATATGCGCATGCGGCTTGCGGACGCCATGGCCCGCATAGGGGCGTCGATTATCACCCCCCGCATTGAAAGCGTCTGAGGCCGCATGGGAACGCTTTTTCTGGTCGCGACGCCCATCGGCAACATGGAAGATCTCTCCTACCGCGCCGTGCGCGTACTGGGCGAAGTGGACGTGCTGGCCTGCGAGGACACGCGCGTCACCTGGAAGATTTTTGAGCGCTACGGCATCAAGGCACCCGCCACGCGCTTTTCCTACCATGAGCACAACGAGGAGGTGGCCGCGAGGCGGATTCTGGGCCTGCTCAACGAGGATCGGTCCGTGGCCGTGTGCACCGACGGAGGACATCCCGGCATCAGCGACCCCGGCTACCGCATCGCTTCGCTGTGCCATGAGCACGGGCACCGCATTGAGGTTATTCCAGGCCCAAGCGCGGCGACCACGGCGCTGCTGGCCTCCGGGTTGTCGTCGTCCAGTTTCACTTTCAAGGGCTTTCCCCCCCGCAAATCCGGCCAGCGCCAGCGCTTCTTTGAAATGGACCGGGACCTGCCCCACACACTCATTCTCTTCGAGTCCCCCTACCGGGTGGGGGCCTGCCTTGCCGACGCTTTGGTGGTGCTCGGCAACCGCCTGGGGGCGGTGTGCATAGAACTAACCAAGAAGTTTGAGGCCGTTCACCGGGGCTATCTGGCGGATTTGGCCGCGCAGTTCAAGGGGAAGGAGATTAAGGGTGAAGTGACTATTGTCATTGCCGGGAACAATCCGAAATTCCGTGAGGAAGAGCCTGAAGTGGATGAGGACGAAGACGAGGATGATTATTGAAGACAAATTGCGAACCACAGTGGGCACGGAGGGGCCTGGAGCAGCAGCGCCGCAACCAAAAGAAGGCAGAAGACAGATTAACAGGGATGAACGGAATGGAGGGGATAGGACGGCTTTCACGCAAAGCCGCCAAGGCGCGAAGACGCAAAGAATAGGGAACCCAGGAACAAAAGAGGAGGAACACAACGAAAACACGGTGTGCGTATGGTGGCCGCAATCTGATTTTGGGAGGAGTTGGATGTATGGGAGATGTGAGAAGGATGGGAGTTTGCGCGCTTCTCCTCGGCGCTTATCTTCGTTCACCGCGAGAAGAACCCCACCCCTGCCCCTCCCCTTGTCAAGGGGAGGGAGAAGGCAGAGGCCGGGCACGACTTCTTACGGAGTAGAACTCCCTCAGCGGGCAGATTTTCGCAACAAGATGTCCAATCGGAAGAATGGCGTTACCGGGAAAAGTCGTCTTGGATGCTCACTCAGGCTGGAACATCCTAGCCTTGGGCGTTGTTGGCGGCTTCCTCCTGTTCGGGGGTGACCATTTTTCCGGACCAGAGGCGGTTGATGACCGCCAGCACCACGATGCCGCTGACGGCAAAGACACCGAAGAGCGCGAGGGCATAGTTCGTGCGGCCGTAGAGGAAGTTGCCCACGGTGAAGAGCGAGGACCAGATGACCGTGCATCCCGCCACCCAGCCAATGAGTGCCAGGGGAATGTTCTCGTGGGTGGCACGGGCCTCTTCGTCCGTCACGCCGGCCTCTTTGCGGATTGCGTACCAGCCCGGCCCAAAGGGGCGAACCTTCTTGTAGAACTCCACAAGCGTCTTGCGGTCCGTCTTTGGCCCCAAGAAAGCGGCCAACACCCAGCAGGCGGTTGTGATGGCTATGGTGATAAGAAGGGCCTGGGCGGTGGTAAACTCGATACCGCCGCGCTTGAGGACCAGCAGGCCGATGGACACGGCGAAGGAACTGACCATGGCCACCACCTCACACCATGCATTAATGCGCCACCAGAACCAGCGAAGCAGATAAAGCAGCCCCGTGCCGGCGCCCACCTGGAGCATGATGTCGAAGTTCTCCTTGGCCGAGTCCAGGACAAAGACCATGGCAGAGGATGCGAAGAACAGGCCGACCGTGGTCATCCTTCCGGCCCACACATAGTGCTTTTCGTTTGCGCCCTTGACGATGAAGCGCCTGTACAAATCGTGCACCAGGTAGGATGCACCCCAGTTGAGGTGGGTCAGGATCGTGGAGGAATTGGCGGCAATCAACCCGCCCACCATCAGGCCGGCAAACCCGGCGGGGAGAAACACGAGCATTGCCGGGTAGGCAATGTCATGATTGACGAGGCTGGGGTCCAGATTTGGGAAGGCCGACTGGATATCGGAGAGCTTGGGGTAAATAATCAACGAGCAGAGCGCCACCAGAATCCATGGCCATGGGCGGAGCACATAGTGGGCCACATTGAAGAAGAGCACCGCACCCAGGGAGTCCTTTTCGGACTTGGAGGACAGCATGCGCTGCGCGATATAGCTTCCGCCGCCGGGCTCGGCCCCCGGATACCATACGGCCCACCACTGCACGGCAATGGGCAAAACGAACACCATGACGGCCATGTCCCAATTGTTGGTGAAATCGGGCAAAATGTTGAGGTAATGCAACATGGTCTTGCCGTCGGGGGCGAGTTGCGGGGCCGAGAGCTTGTCCACCAGCCCGCTGAGCCCGCCAACCTCCGGCAGTTTTAGGGCGAAGTACGCGGCGGCAATCACGGCCGTCATCTTGATAAAGAACTGTATCATGTCAATCACCAGCACGCCCCACAGTCCGGAGTGCGCCGCAAACACCACATTCAACAGGCCAATGCCCGCCAGCGTCTGCCAGCGGTCGAGCCCAAACAGAATGCCGGCAATCTTGCAGGCGGCCAAATTGACCGAGGCCATGATGATGCAGTTGAAGAAAAGGCCCAGGTAAACCGCGCGGAAACCGCGCACCAAACTGGCGGCCCTGCCCGAATAGCGGATCTCGTAGAACTCGAGGTCCGTCATAACGCCAGAGCGCCGCCACAGGCGGGCATAAAAGAACACCGTGGCCACGCCGGTAAGCACGAACGCCCACCAGCACCAGTTGCCTGACACGCCCTGCCGACGCACAATGTCCGTCACCAGGTTGGGCGTGTCGCTGCTGAAGGTGGTCGCAACCATGGACAGCCCTGCAAGCCACCACGGCACCGAACGGCCGGAGGCGAAGAACTCGGTTGTGCTCTTGCCCGCCCGTTTACCGAAGAACAGGGCGGGAACGAAGCAGACGAGCAGCGAGGCCACAATGATGACCCAGTCCAGACCTACCAAGTGCATGCCATAATTCCTTTCCGATCGCCGCAAAAACCGTTCCGCCACCCCTCTTGCACGCGCAAGTTTACCCGTCACACCGGTCGGCACTCAACTCTGAGATCATTGTCTTTGATACGCGGTCAATCAACCCGGTAAACTCTTGGGGCCAGACATGACAATCCAGGCTGGCCGAAAGGCCCAAGCCTGAGTCCGTTCTTTGCCAACCGATTGAGGTGTTCTTGACCATGAGCGACAAGAATGAATCCCCCCCCCGCGCCGGAGAAACCGGGATGCCCGAGCTTGGTGACTTCAGCGACTTCGCCCGCGCCAGCCGGGGCGGCCTGTTTTCCCGTCTCGCGGAGCGTTTTTCCGAGGCGCTTCAGCAGGGCCGCGGCGGGGCCCGCCACCGGAACGCTGTGGCGGAAATGCGGCGTTTTCCGGCCATCGCGCCAGATGACCCCGCCACCCGGCGCTCGCGGAATGTCAATCTTCGCCGAATGGTTATCCCAGAGGGTGTTACAATTGAAGGGTCCATGAATGGCGGTGCGGAGTCGGAAATTGGCGGCCGCATAGAGGGTGACCTCAACGTGGACGGGGCACTGTTCTTATTGAAAACCGCCGTGGTTACGGGAAACGTGCGCGCCGGTTCCTGCCAGATGGACGGCCTGGTTGAAGGCGGTGTTGAAGTTTCCAACGACCTCGCGATAGGTAAAACCGGCCGGCTCAATGCCAATGTGGTTGCCGGACGCAATGTGGACATTGCCGGACAGGTTCACGGGAATGTCAGCACGCCGGGAAGGCTAAAACTGGCGGCAGGAAGTGTTGTCAACGGAGACGTGCACGTGCGCGTTCTAAACATGGAAGAAGGAGCCGCTCTAAATGGTGTTTGCACCATGCGCGCGCCCGAACCCAAATCAGACACCAACGCCCCGACAAAGGAGCAACTGAAACCATGATGATGCCAGGCATGTATTTCGGCCCGGATATTCTGCTGATGATACCGGCCATTATTTTTTCGCTGTGGGCGCAATGGGCGGTAAAAAGCGCCTATGCGAAGTATTCCAAGATTGGCACGGGTTCCCGAATGACCGGGGCTGCGGCGGCGCGCGCGATTCTGGACAGCGCCGGCGTGCACAACGTGGAAATCGGCGCCATTCCCGGTGAAATGACGGACCACTACGACCCGACCAAGAAGATTGTGAACCTTTCCGAGGGCGTGTACGGCAGCGACTCCATCGCGGCGGTGGGCATCGCGGCCCACGAAGTGGGCCATGCCATTCAGGACGCGCACCAGTACGCGCCCATGAAACTGCGCCACCTGATTTACCCCATTTCCTCAATTGGTTCGACGCTGTCGTTCCCGCTCATATTGGCCGGTTTGGTCTTCGGCCATTCCGGGGGATGGCTGCTGCATCTGGGCATCTATCTTTTTGCCGCCGCCGTCGCGTTCACCATTGTGACGCTGCCGGTCGAGTTCAACGCAAGCAGCCGCGCGGTGCAGGCGCTGGCCAAAGGCGGCTATCTGACCGCCGACGAACTGAACGGCGTGCGCAAGGTGCTGCGGGCCGCGGCGCTGACCTATGTGGCGGCCGCAGCGGCGGCGGTGCTGCAACTGCTGCGCCTGCTCCTTATTGCCCGCGGGCGCGATTAAGGCATCCATGGTCCGCATTCCCACCCATACCGCGCCGCGCGTCCTGCTGGGCGTTGCGGCGCTTCTGTTTGCCCTTTGCCCGGCCCTTTCCGCGCAGGAACAGGTGTTTACCGTGCGCATGACCGGGCAGGCGGACGGTGTGGGCATTGCGGCGCGCAACAATGCCGTGGCCAGCGCCGAAGAGCAGGTGGTCACCGATGTGCTGCGGTCCCTGATTAACATGGAGGACCTTGCGCCGTTCAAGGCCATGCTCCGCCGCGCCTCCGGCTACATCCAGCGCTACGACCTGCTGCACTGCGATATAGCCAACAACAGCACCACGGTTGAAATCGACGCGTATGTGCTGGAAAAGCCACTCAGGCAGGACGTTGCCGCCGCCATGCTGCCGCGGCTGCCCAAGAACTCGTCCGTGCTGCTTGTCATTGGCGAGCAGGCCACGCCGGAAATGCCAATGACGGCCGGTGCGGGAGCGGCATACCTTGTACTGCGCGACGGCTTGGAAAAGTACGGCTTTACCGTGGTCGGCCCGGACAAGCTAAACGCGGTCTACAGCGCCGACAAATTGCTGGCCGTCGCGGGCGGCGCCGTGGACGAGGGGTCGCGTTTTGCCCGGGAGAACCTTCAGGATGTGGTCATCACCGGAGTGGCAACCTCAACGCATGAGGCCCTGGCCACCGCGGGTGACATGACCAGGAACCGCGCACGTGTGGCGCTCCGCGTCTTTTCCGGTCCGGACGGCAAGATGACCGACGCGCTGGGCGCGGAAGCCGTGGTGCAGAGCGGTGACCCGCGCGACGGCGGCGACCAGGCGATTTCAGACGCAACCGGCAAACTGGTCACCGACACCACTGTGGCCGTGGTGCTGGCCCTGCTGGGCCGGCAGGAAAAGGACCGTGTCCTGCTTACGCTGGAACAGCCCGGCGACGGGACCGCCGTGCGTGAAATCGTGGAAGCGCTGCGCAGGGCCGAGGGGGTTTCCGGCGTTGAGGAAATGCTTGCCACCCCCGCGCTTGCCCGGCTGCAGATTGACTATCAGGGCTCCATGGCCCGGCTGGCCGACCTCATCGCCGCGCTGCCCCTGTCCGGCGGCGCGCTTGAAGTCCGAAAAGCCGTTGGCCGCGAGATCACCGCCGCGCTCCGGCACTAGCGCGTCACGCGTTGCGGTCGGTGTCCTTCCCGCCATCCCCGTGAATCACAAAATACGGCCGGTGCTGCACTTCAACGAAGATACGGCCGATGTATTCGCACATCAATCCCGTGGCAACAAGCTGCACTCCGGTGCAGAAAAAGAAGAGCGCCACCACA
>CAIUWO010000047.1 GCA_903902895.1 Candidatus Hydrogenedentota bacterium
CATGAAGGCGAGATGGGCGGCGTGAACGACGCGTTCACGCTGCTGCTGCTGGCCGTCGTCCTTTACAGCGTGCTGGAACCGAGAATACTGAAACTGCTGCGCGGCATGCGCCCCGCGCCGGAATCAGCCGCGGCGCCCCGCGTGACCCTGAGCGTGAAGGGCATGACCTGCTCCCATTGCGCGGCGCGCGTGCGCAAAGAACTGGAACAGGCCGCGGGCGTGGGAAATGTGGAAGTGGACCTGGCGGGGGGCAGAGCCACCATTATGGGCTCCGGCCTTGATGCGGAGGCATTGCGGAAGGCCGTGGCCGAATTGGGGTATGATGTGTGTGTGCTGGCCTGACCCGGACTTTTAACCAGTTTACGCCTGACGCCTGTGGAACAGGGCTGAACAGGTATAGCCCGGCAGCGCCAAACGCAAACCGTCATTGCGAGCGGAGCGAAGCAATCTCTTGTTGCTTGGGCGTTGGGCGAACAGGAGATTGCCGTGTCGGGCTAAAGCCCTCCTCGCAATGACGTGGTGAGAAACACAGCCTAACGCCTTGCCACGGATATGCCGCCATGCCCCCAAAACAGCCAAGTCCCGCCGCCAACGCACCCGACGAAGGTGAGCCGCGTCTGGAACTTCTGGACAGCGCCCGTCTGACCGTGCTTTGCGCCACGATCATCGCCTCCGCGCTGGCGTGGTCGTTCACCATGGTCTCCTTCCTGCACGCAAAGGAGGCCGTGCTTTGCGCCGCGCTCCTGGTGCAGGGCGTGCTGTACGCGCTGCGCCGTCCCCCGATAGACGCATGGGCGCCGCCGCTGGCGCTGGCGGTGCTGGGCGGCTGGCTCATCTGCATCACCGTCCTGGCGGAACACCGGTCACTGCTGGCCCTTGCGGGCACGCAACATTTCTTTTTGATCGTCCTGTCCGGGCTGGTGGTCAGCGATTTGATGCCTCGCCACCCCCGCGCGATATACGCCTCGATGGTGTTTTCCGGCGCGGCCGTGTCGCTGTTGGCCTGCCTTCAGTACCTCGGCTGGATTCCCTTCCTCTTCCCCGTGTTCTCAGGATACGACCAGGCAGCCTACTCGGTCTTCGGCAACCAGGACCTGCTGGGCAGCTATCTGGCCGTCACCCTTGCCCTGGGCGCGTCCATGGCCCTGCGTCACACACTTGACCTCTCTCATCTTCCTGCGCTGCTTGTCTGGCCGATTCGGTTCAGCCTGCCCATCATCGCCACGGGGCTATACGTCTCCCTGTCGCGCACGGCCTGGCTGGCCGCCGTGGTGGGAATTGCCGTGGCGGTCCCGTGGCGCGCGGCCTGGGCGCATTTCCAAAACGGTCTGCGGCGGCGCACCGTGGCCCTTGTCACCGTGGTCCTGCTGGCCTGCATGGTCCCCGCCGTATGGCTGGCGCCCACCATTGGAGAGCGGGTGACGCGCACTTTCAGCGGCGCCGATGTCGGGTTCCGCGTTCGGCTGTGGATGTGGGACGGCGCCGTGGAAATGGTCCGGGAAAACCCCCTCACCGGCGTGGGTTTCTGCAACTATGGGCTGCAGAGTCCCTATTATCTGGGCAAAGTGCTGTGGAAGCCCGGCGGCGAATGGCACTACCGAAACGAACTGCACGCCGACACGGCGCACAGCGAACCGCTCCAGTTTGCGGCGGAAAATGGTGTCACGGGGATGGCTGTTCTCTTGGGGGTGCTGCTGCTGTTTGGCTTGAAATCGAAAAAGGGGGAACTGACGCTACTGCCCGTTTGCCGTCCCTTGCCGGAGGCTTGGGGCGCGCTCGCGGCGCTGGGCGTGGTGGCCCTGTTCAACGCCACGCTGCACAGCGCGCCGCACGCGCTGGCGGGGTTGCTGCTGCTTTGCGGCCGGCCCGGCCCGTGCCGGCCGTTTCGGATGGGCCGCGCCGAAGCGTGGTTGATGCCAGCGGCATGCCTCCTGTTCCTCTGGCCCCACGTGCAGAATACGCTCATCCCAAGCCACCTGCTGCGCGTGGCCGAATCCGCGCATGTGGCACACCAACCGGAAGCGGAGGCGCTCTATCGCAGGGCAATCGCCTGGAGCGGATTCAGCACGCAGGCGCACGAGGACTACGCCATTTTGCTGTCCGACCAGGGACGGAACGAGGAGGCGCTGCGCCAACTCGACCTCGCCAATCCGGGGCTGGACACGGGCAGGGTGCATTTGCTGCGGGCCGCATGCGCCCAGGCGATGGGCAACAGGGACCTTGCCTTCAAAGCGGCCGCGCAATGCCTCTTCCGCTGGCCCGAAAGCGGACAGGCCTGGGACATCCTCATGAAGAACTGTCCGCCCGACCAGCTCGACCCATGGAAACAGCGCTGGGCGCGCTGGATGGGCAAAACCGCGGCTACTAGTTCAGAAACTCCGGCCGCAGCAGCCCCTCCACGATGACCTGCACGCCAATCCCCTTCTCGCCCGACACGGCAACGGTGTACTTCTTGCCGGGAACCACGGGAAACAGTTTGGTGTAGCGGCGCTCCTGCACGTAGTCAAACACGCGGGCGCCGGTTTCATCATAGATTTGAAACTTCAACTGCGCCCCCTCCCGGTCGGACATCAGCGTGAAC
>CAIUWO010000048.1 GCA_903902895.1 Candidatus Hydrogenedentota bacterium
CCTGGGCCTCCTCTGGCAGCAGGAGAAACTCCCAGAAAACCCTGCCCATGACCTCTGCCGATTTATATCCAGAGGCCTTTTCACAAGCCCGGTTAAAACGAACGATGCGGCCCTGCGGGTCAAGCACGACCACCAGGGCGCCAACAGTGTCCAGCAGGGCGGAGGAAAAACCCTCCTCGGCTTTCAGGGCCTCCTCAATGCTTCGTTGCCACTGAAACACTACGGCCGTGACCCAAATGGCCGCAACCGCCATGACCCGGTTGGCCATCGCCAACTCGGGGTTAATCCCAGGTGACGACAGGAAAAAACCAAGAACCGTCAGCAGTGTGCAGACCGAGGCCACGACAAAGGGAAACTTGCGGAAGCCATAGCGGGAACTCAGCGCAACCGGCCCCAGATAGATAACCCAGTCCGCCACACCCAGGGGGGTGAGCATGTCAAACACAAGGCCGCCCGCCATGAGAACCAGTGTGGCCGGAAACATCCAAGTTTGGAACTTGCCACCTCTTTTGTCGGAAGCGAAAAGCATTGACAGCCCCCTGCAGCCTTGTGGCCCGGGTTTAACCCAAAAACACAGGACATCCATATAACAGTTGTCTCGACACTTCCATTCACGCCGCATCAACTCTGGGCCTGGAATTCCTCTTCCGCCCTCAAGAGTCTCCCCGGATGGGTTTTCCACTTGGAGTCTTGTTGCATTTTTCGCATTTTCAGCCGTTGGTGTGGCTCTGGCGCGATCTCCCGCCAGTAGGCTCGTTTCTCGCCGCAGTTTTGACGCGTGAAAATGACCATACCGCTCTGCTATATTGGGTTCGGTCAGGTTCTAGCCTCTCAGGGAAGTTTGCATGGGTGTTGCGCCACCGGAAGATTTCGGAGAAAACCGAAAAATCCTCTCCCGATTCAGCAGGGTTAGCCTTGCCTGTCTTCTGGGCGTCCCCGTGGGTCTGCTGGCGGGGCTGGGTCTCTTCACGTTCAACTATGCCGAGGGGCTGTCCTACCTGAGCGCCGACCCGGAGGCCTGCATGAACTGCCACATCATGCGCTCCCAGTTCGATTCATGGCAGAAGGGCAGCCATCACAGCGCCGCCGTGTGCGTGGACTGCCACCTGCCCCATGACCTCATCGGCAAGTACATGGCCAAGTCCAACAACGGCTACCACCATTCCAAGGGGTTCACCCTGCAGGACTTTCACGAGCCCATCATGATCAAGACCGGCAACAGCCGGATTCTCCAGGACAACTGCCTGCGCTGCCACGAGGGAATGGTGCACTCCCTCGTGGCCGGGGCCACCACGGACCGGCAGGCCACGGAGTGTGTGCACTGTCACCGGTCCGTGGGCCACGGCGAAACCGCCGGACTGGGCGGACACCGGGACGCCACCGGGGCCGAAAGGAAACTTCCATGATTGAAATCAAACTGGACCTGCGCTCTCTGCTGTTTTTCGGGGGCACAGCGCTCGTGGTGGCCGCGGCCGCCTTCGTGGTCGCGGCGCTGGCAATGAACATCCTCGAGCGCAAGAGTGAGGCGAAGACCCCCTATGTGCGCGTCGTGGACGTGACCGAGGACGACACCGACCCCGCCAAGTGGGGCGCCAACTGGCCCAAAGAGTATGACTCGTACAAACTGACCGCGCAGACCACCCGCACAAAGTTCGGCGGGCACGGCGGCAGTGAGGCGATGCCCCAGGAGAAGATCGACCGCGACCCATGGCTCAAGCGCATGTTCGGCGGATACGCCTTCTCCATCGACTACCGCGACCGGCGCGGGCACGCCCACATGCTGGAGGACCAGGAAAGCACCCAGCGGCTGACCAAGCCGCAAAGCGGGTCCTGCCTGCACTGCCACGCCTCGATCATGCCGCTGTACAGGGAACTGGGCGACGGCGACGCCATGAAGGGGTTTGAAAAAACGTACCAGCTCTCCTATCAGGATCTGAGCAAGAAGCTGCATGATTCGGGGCACGCCCATCCGGTGTCCTGCGTGGACTGCCACGACCCCAAGACCATGCAGCTGCGGGTGACGCGGCCGGGATTCATCAACGGCATCGTCGCGCTGGCCGCGTCAGACGCGCCGGTGCCGCATCTGCCCTCGGTGGAGCGGTGGCGCGCAACTTCGCGCGCGGCGGCCTACAACCCCAATGCGGAGGCGTCGCGCACGGAAATGCGCTCCTTCGTCTGCGGCCAGTGCCATGTCGAGTACTACTGCTCCACCAAGATGCCCCTGACCTTCCCCTGGGGCAAGGGTCTGCGCGCGGACGACCTCGAGGCCTTCTGGAACGGCACCACCTTCCCCGACGGCGGCCGCTTCTATGATTTCAAGCAGGCCGAGACGGGGGCCGAGGTGCTCAAGGCGCAGCATCCCGAGTTTGAAATGTGGAGCCAGGGCATCCATGCGCGCAGCGGGGTGGCCTGCGCCGACTGCCACATGCCCTACATGCGCGACGGCGCCACCAAGGTCTCCGACCACTGGGTGCGCAGCCCGCTGCTGAACGTGAGCCGGGCCTGCCAGGTCTGCCACCATTTCCCCGAGGAGGAAATCTCCAAGAGGGTGGACGTCATTCAGGAGCGCAACCACGAACTCATGCAGCGCGCCGCCCGGGCGCTCATGGACATGATGGACGCAATCGTCAAGGTGAAGGGCGAGGGTGCCACGGAGGCGCAACTGGCGAACGCGCTGGACTTCCAGCGCAAGGCGCAATGGCGGCTGGATTATGTCGCCGCGGAAAATTCCATGGGCTTCCACGCCCCGCAGGAGGCCGCCCGCATTCTGGGCGAGGCCGCAGACTATGCACGGCAGGGCCAGGTGGCCGCGCTTACGGCGCGGGCCAGCACTCCCCAGTAGCCAACCGACACCCCGGAACTATTCCGGGCGGGCCGGGACCTGCGCGACAAGTTCCTTGATCTGCTCGCCCGGCACGACGACCACAAGCACGTTGTCGCCCATGGCGCTGCTGTCGGTCTTCACCGCGCGCATCACGCCGATGCCCACGAACTTGCCGTCCATGGTGAACACGGGCGA
>CAIUWO010000049.1 GCA_903902895.1 Candidatus Hydrogenedentota bacterium
AGGCACATCACTAGAGTTTGCAACTGAAATCACCTGGTTGCATGAGGCTGCAATTCAATTGGAATATGAACTGTATTTTGACAACGATGCTACACGTGATGCACATCTAGAGCATAATTGGAGCACTCACAGAAAAGAAATCACAGCGTGGACAGGTAAAGCTCGAAGCCTTGGCAAAGCTATTGGGGCGTCAAAATATGGGATTGTGACCGCAGAGGATGCCAGAGAACAGTTCTTTCGCATCGTCGGCCGACATTTGGGCCTGGTCGGAAGGCCTACTCGCGTAGGCAATCTGGCGCAAGGGTGGGAACATAATAAGACCGGCCTTGGAACCAGCAGCGAACCAAAGTGTGGGATTGGAGGTAGAGCCACGCCTACTCGAACCAATGGAAGTGGTGAGGGTGGTCAACGGTTGGGGTGGATGTTAGTGCTTGGTTTTATTGCGCTAGTGTCTGTTGCGTTTATCGTGGGTGGACACTGTTTCGGGCCAATTCCTGTGCAGCGGGGTGTTCGTACGGCAAACATCGTGAAGATGTACCAAAGAGACGTGGGGCATCTAGACGGCGTGGCTAACCAGAACCACGTGATTTCACCGCGGACACCGAAAGCCATAAGATGCCATTGAGATATTATCATGGATGACAAAGAAAGCAAGAAAGGTTTCTCTGGTCTGTCAGGACTGACCTCCGATTTAAGTAATGTGTTTTTGCCTGAAGGCGAATCAGCGTCCCCCTCTATCCCTCCATCTGTCCCGCCAGCTCTTTCACCGCCGCAGTCCGTGCAAGGGAAGAAGGTATTCCCACTATTGGAGACCTCTCTGTTTCCAAATCTTCCCTCTCCGTGGTCAAGTACAAACAGCGGCGAAACGTGGATTTGGGGTGATTTCTTCATCACGTTTACCACAAAACCAACCACTCTTCTGGATGCGGCTTTGGGTAAGACAAGGGATCGTGTATTGGGGCGTAATCCAATCACATATCATTATGCCATGTCGGCATTCTATCGACTCGACAGAAACCCACATGGGGCAATAGAACGCCCAGTCATGGTTTTGGCTATCGAAGAATGCGACATATTGTTAGTGGCACAGCAGCTTGGTGACCCTAATCGCGTCGCCAGTGTCAAGGCGAATGGGAATGGGAAATCGATAATCTTGCGCGAATTTTCAAACGGAGTGGCGTGGAACCTTGGTTTCGACCAGGACCAACTGACAGCCCAGAGCGTAAAAGCCCTTTTCTTTCAACGGCTCGGCACCCATTTAGGACTCGGTGGACAACCTAAGCTCATAGGGACTTTAGACCAAGCTAGTGGCCATCCGGAAACCGGCCTGCCACCTATTGGGCAAACAAGAGCTCCAGGAACACCCAACCCAGTTCAAACCACTGGGAGTAGTGAGAGCAGTATCGGTTCTGGATGGAAGTGGACGTTTGGCATTATTGCGGTTGTCTTCTTAGTGGTCCTTATTGGTAACGCGAATAAGAGAGAGCAAGGCGCAAGTGGCATAGCGTATAATCCGCCTTCGTCGCCACGAACATACAGTGTCCCGAGTAGTAACTCCGTTACTTCAGTCCCACGTAGCTCACCTCAGTCCATGCCAGTACGATATGAAAAGCCTCCCGTCGGGACAAGCAACGTCCTTTCCGAACCGCAGATATGCTGGTGTTTGCAGGAGGATATCCGAATAGGAGCGATGAGACCCTTTATCAATTCCAATGAGGCTGTTACTGAATTTAACAAAATAGTAGATGACTTTAATATCCGGTGTAAAAGTTATAAATACGTCAATGGAGCGCTGGAACGTGCGCAGCACGTGATAGATGCAAATCGGAATCAGATTGTCGCCGAAGCATTCAATGATGCCGAAAGGCTCTCACCCTCTAAGCGGCCAAACTCTCCACCTGAATCCGCTCGGACTGAGCTCGGTGACGCGGCAGGTAACACAAACTCGCAACTTGTGAAAGACGCTCAAACGCTGTTGACAGCTCTTGGTTACTCTCCAGGACCAGTTGACGGTCAATGGGGGCCTCAAACTGCAAATGCTGTGAGGTCTTTTCAAAGAAAAGCCGGTCAATTCGCGGATGGCGTAATTAATGCGGATTTGTTGAAGTCTCTCCGAAAAGCCTACGATCAAATTTATCGTTGAGTTTAGCCTGCAACAGACACTTACTTTTGGTCCTCTTTAGATATTACCTCTAACCTTCCGATTAGTGGGACTCTCGAGAATGGTGTGGCAAGCAAATGTGCCACGCCTTAGACGTAAACACATTCTGTAAACACATTCGTCTGTGTAGCGATTAGGGAGGGTGGGGTTTCCATCGGACCAGAAGCAAAGTACCCGGTGGATTCCTTGTGTAAGTATTGATTTGTGTTTTCACGATGTACTTAGGCATTGTTCTTGGGAGATTGACAGAAGGGAATTCGTCCAAAAAAAAAGGAACGGCCCCCACCGCCGTTCCTTTTTCCCATCCGTCGCCGTCACTTGCCAGTCGTAACCGCTGGAACAGCCACAACCGCCGGGCCAGTCTCCCGGAACTCCACCGTTCGGAATCCCGCCGCCTCAAACCAATATCGCAAGAGCATCTTTGCCTGCTTCTGCGCCTGATCCAACAACCCGGCCTGTACGGCAGCCTCCCTTATTTCCTTCAAGGCGTCCTTCTCGGCAGCGGATTGGAGCTGAATGGCTTTGGGACTGAGCACAAGCGACTTCCGGATGTCGAAAACGTAGCTCTTTGTGACATCAATTTTCTCGTCCAACACCTTACATGGCGGCAGCGTCACCGTAACCTTATCGCCGCTAACCGTCAGAGCGTTTTCATCCAGTTCCATTAGGTTCAACCCCGCTCGAATCTGTCCAACGCCGACATAAAGCAGTTCCGTTGTGCCAACCTGGAGCCGGAGCCATTCCCGGACGTCCGAACTGCGAACGACAGTCTGGACACAACCTACGGCGGTCACAAGCTCGCCTGCCATGTGTATCCGTTCCAAGACCGTATTCGTCGCCGGAGAGACAACATCTTTGGCGCTAGCCTTTGGTTCGTCTCTCTGGCCTTGCCATAGGATGAGACCGGCAATCAGCGCCAATATCAGTGCCACTTCGATGAAGACACGGGCCATGCAGCCTACCCTTGGAATAATCATTGCATACTCCTTCCGGAAAAAAGTAAGGAGGCGAACATCCCGCTTTGGAAGTCCGCCTCGGTTGAGGATCACACTTGTGTCATGTCATTTTCCGAAGAGGCCACATAGCCACACCCGGAATTTCGGCTTGAACAGAGGACAATCGTCGCTCGGGTTCCACACCGAAGACAGTCCCGGCACCAATTCCAATATTTGGACAGAACGGGTATGCCGACACCGTTGCATCAGTCGTATGCGGCACCGACGTTCATTCAGCGGAAAAGACGAGTACCGGCACCTTCTGCATTGCTTCATTACTCATCCTTTCATGGGCGTCTAAAGGCCCTTCTCGTCCCCAATCCCTTTGACAACCCCGACGAGTTGTCCGAGAAACTGGGATTCAGCCGGTTCAACGGGTTTCTTGGACGGTTGCCAGGGAATCAGGTTGTCGGCGGGATCGCGGTAAAGGTCGTTGTTCACGATATGCGCGATAGTGGCCGCATGCCACTTGCCACCCTTCTTGCTGGGAACGCCCAGATCATTCAAACGATTGGCGATGTCATACAGGCTCAACCCGTCCTTGCGGCATTGGAAGTTGTGCTTCAACACCTTCTGTTCAGCCTCATGCGGGACGAGCTGTTTTCCTTCCCGCTTAAAGCCAAAGGGGGGATGGTTGTATAGCTGCCCGTTCCGCTTCTTGTGGCTGAGTGCTGCGGATGTGCGTTCAGCCATCAACGTGCGCTCGAATTCCGCGAACGCCGAAAGCAGGGTCAACATGATCTTCCCCATGGATGACCGGGTATCGAGGTTGACGCCGCCCATGTCGCACAGGTGAAGAGCTATGCCTTGGGTATCCCATGCCGTTGTCTGTTTCAGCGCATCCTCCGTGTTCCGGAATAGCCGGTCGAGCTTCAGGGCCACAACGTGAGTCGCATGGCCTACTTTCAGCATGTTGAGCAGGCGTATGCCACCCGGCCGGGATGCAAGGGTCTTTCCGGCAGAAACACCCTCCTCTTTGATCACGGTAATCACGTTCAGGCCCATCGCGTCACAGTAAGACAGAAGCCTCTCCACCTGGGCATCCAGTGAGACGCCGTGCTGCGCCTGCTCCAGGGTTGACACCCGCGCGTAACAAACTGTGTTTTCCATCGGGAATCCTCCGTTGTGGTACCTTGTGGTCCAATACCACCGTGGTAGCATGGTCATGCGTATACCGCATAAGTTGAATGTTGTTAATGACTTCTAGACGCGGCTTTTTCGAGGGGTGCGCCCGAGACCCCGTTTCCGTACCTGGTACCACCATGGGCAGGGTTCACCCATCTCCTGTATTCACCTTATCCGCCGTATCCAGAATCAACGCCACACAAGTACATGCGCGATCCAATACGTCAATACAGGCCCGCACAGGAGGCTTTCCGGCGCTTTTTGCGTAGTGTTGAATGTACGCATACGCGCCGCCAAGATCTGCTTCATATGAATAGCCGATGGCCTCAAGCAGAATAGCGGACCCCAGTTCGGCGATGATTTCCAGCAGATTCCGATCATCCACGAGTTTGGTCAAGTGATGGTCCGCCGCATGGACGAGTTCGTGTGCCCAAGTACTTAGGTTTTCCGTGCCGAGCATGATCGCCTTCCGGCCCGTACCAAACTGGAAGTACCCAAGTGCATCCTTATCCTCACCAGAATAGGTTCCGACATGGATACCCCATCCCTCGGCCACCTTTACCAAGGGCAGATTCCTTACCCACTCGTCATATCGCTCATTGCCGGGAAGTGGATTGCCTTCTGTATCTTCTACCGCAAAGACTGGCACACCCCTGAAACCATAGACGACATTCCTCTTTTCATCCTCTCCCTTGTCGTTTTTCTCCCGGACGGTCTTGATGCACGGGGCAAGAATCCAAATGCCCTTGCAGCCTTTCTTCAGTTTTCGACCTGCCATGTTCCATTGGCGGATACCACGGGCATCGGAAGTGCCGGACAGGGCCACCAGCAGTTGGTTATGCCAAGACCATTTCCGGCATGGCACGTCATCATTGCGCCGGATAAAAATGGGCGCCAACGCTTTGGGCAGCTTTCCCGGATCCTTGAACGCATCAACAATTCTTTGGGCTATCTCGCAAGCCCTGCCAATCATTTTCACTGGAAACACCTCCTTGTAGATGGAAAATGGCCCGGTAAGGCATGGTTATCCCTACCGGGCTCTGAGTTTGGTTTTGGAAAGTACTTCTGGGTGGATCAGGCGGGAATGCGGTAAGCCACGATGTACAGGTATCCGTAGCTGGAATTGGGATTCCCCCGGACGATGTACCCCTTACCGCTGAACTCGACAATGCGGGATTCATCGGGGCCAAGACCCACCCTCTTGCAAGCCGCTTGGAGTCCCTTGATGCCAGACTTATTCAGCCAGGCACACAGGTCTTTGGCCTCTTGGCTCTGATTCTCACCGTACATGAACTGCCTGTCGTGCAGGATGTCGAGAAACGGTTCCGGCTTGACAGTATATATAGCCCTTGCGGACCACATGGCCGCCAACCCCGGCGGGATTTCAAATAGGTACTGGAAAGACGGTATCGGTTGAGGCATGGGTTTACACCTCCCCGCCGACCAGTTCCCGGTTCAGTTCCTGCCGCTCATCCCAAAGCGTGGCGATTTCCGACTGCACGGCACGGAGTTCGGCCTGGGCCTTTTGCACCCTCAAGGCCAACATGGATTCCTTCCTCAACATCGCGGCCAGCTTTTCCGACGGGTTAACGACCCTGCCGCCGGGTTTGGGCTTCACTTCCGGTTTCACAGGCTTCGCCGCAGGCTGTACTTCACGCTTTTTCATCATCGGCGTCTTTCCCTTTCTCTTTCCGCTCTTTCATGTCGCGGATGGTTTCTTCTGCCTCTTCCTGGCTGTCTGCGGGGAAACAGATACCTTCCCCGACAACATAAAGGCCGTCGTGAAGGTTCAGGATTCGCAATGGGCCGCTGGTGTCGATGTCAACACCGTCAGAAAACCTCAGCATTCGCTATTCTCCTCATCGTTGTTGAATGTTACGGGGGGCCAACCCAGCCGTTCCCGCAAGTTTTGGATTACCTCAACCCATCGGCACGGGTCCACCTGAAGCTGAAAGTCCTTTGCCAACTCCAGATCCAAAAGCGAAACGAGCGCGGCCACAGGTTTCCCTCCATGACTGACGACAAACCGTACTTGCCGCTCGTACACGGCTTCACAGTGCTGGAACGGCTCTTCCGCAAGGCATGTCAACGTGGTTGGCAGGATGCTTTCGATTACGGTTGAGATACGGGTCGGCGGATTGGCGAAGAGCGACGGCATGCCCAATGGGTCGGCTAAGGTCATGCCCATTTCGGAGGCAGTCCGGTGGGCCGTCGTCGTCCAATCCCAATTTATGCTTGGGCCACGGCGGGTACGTTCATCAACCCAGCGGTTTACCAAGCCATGATCATACGCATCGTCAAAAAGCACCCGGACCTCTTGGACCTTGGCAATGACATCATCCGGTGACCCCTCAAACCAGCCGGGAATCTCATCCAGATCGTCAATGGGCCGGTTTCGGGCAGACACTTCCAGCAGGATTTCATTGAGGCGTTGCCACTGTTGCTTATCCATCGGCGTCCTCCTTGTCCTCCTGTTCGCGGCGTTTCATCTCAATCTCGAAGGCGCGAACTAACTCCATTCCACCCTCATCGAAGCAATCTGGCTCAAGTTCATACTCCTCTCCACATTCCGGGCATTGGACGAGAACGGTGTCCTCGTAGGCACCCATGCCGGTTATCTCAAGTGTGCCCTTTCCACATTCACGGCAGATTCGGCTCATTCGGGGTTTCTCCTTTCGGTTCCTCCTGTTGTTGAAGTCTCGCGTAATCCTCCATGGACACAACGCATCCAAGGGGTTGTCCGTCAAAGGTAAGAATCAGACGCGTGCCGCCGTGCGTAACATCCGACAGGAACCCGATGGCACCCTCGATGAAGGTCCAAACGTCCACGGATTCCGTTTCGGATTCGGTTGCTGGTTTTGGCTGGAAAGGCATGCCGTACCCCCCTCACCAACCGTACTTGGAAAGCGGAAAGGCTTTGCGGAGCATTCTCATCCTTTCCTCGAAAGGTAGTTTGCCGAACGCCGCAACGGCTTCCGAATCACCGCCGTACTGGTCGAGGTAGTCCAAAACGCACTCAGCCACGTCCTCAGCGGGAAGCCAATCCGCTTCGGCAGACCTGAGCACATCGCCACCAATGGCTTGCCAAGTATGGTTGGCAGCTTCCGTAATTCTTTTCTGCAAATCATCCATAGGGGTTCTCCTTGTCAGACATGGCAGTCAACGGCGACGGCCAAACAGTTCGGGTGTTGGGTAAAGATGGACTTCACGGTTTGGTGCCAGGACTGTTCGTCCACCGGTTTGACGACGATTGCCCACCAGCCCATAGTTCCCTGTTCATGCCACGTTCCGTCTGGCGTGATCACTGCGAACGGCAGAAAATACGGATCATCAATCGGAATGTCCCGAACAGGACGGCAGTTGTTCTCCAAACGGTGATGCTGTTCCCCGAAGTTGAAACCACCTTTTCCGTCTTGGCATTGCTCTTCCCGTTCCTGCCCGTGAATCCAACCGTCCCAGCGGCCACCAACGTTCCAGAAATCCCACTTTGCCGAAGGGTTATACGTCGAAAGGCGTTCGCCAATACCCCCGCAACGTTGGCACTGGGCATCCGGCTTATCCTTCATGGGATGTTCGGCAAGGAGGGCATTCCACCTGTCCACCCGAGGCGCGACAAGATCATTCCACCGGGCTTCCGTTCGTTCTTCTTCCGGCAAGGCCCAGAACTGTTTCCGGAGAGGGCCAATGTCATATTCAGCGTTGACGAGAGCAGCAACTTCCTCTTGGGCCTTTTTACCGATGCACCAGCAAGGCACCAAATGCTCGGGGACTTGAATCCCTTCATCGTACGGGGCCAAGAGTTTTGCGATCAGACCCTCGACCTTGTTCATGGGGGTATCCGGAGGCACCAGTACCAATAGGTTGAAATGACTCATGCGTCCCCCTCCGTTTCGCGTACGGCTTCGTCTGTGATCTCGAAACCCTGAAAGATGCCGTGCGAAAATTCCGACTTGTGATTGCGGACCCATTCGGCGGCCTCCTCATACCCCATCTGGTCCAGAATCTGGATTACGCGCGGCCGATCCAACATGTTCGTCGCGCCGCTCAATCTGACGGCTTCAAGACCTTGGAAAACTTCCTTACTGATCGGAATCGGCATAGATACACTTCTCCTTTCGTTCACTGTTTGGTTTTGTGCAGACATACCTCTCCCGTTAGCGGTAGGCTTTGCGGGGGTTTCAGGTGGGGCAAGGCAAAGCCGGTATGCTTGGCTTACCTACTTCCTCTTGATCAGGGTTCGGAGGATCTTGCGGAGTTCGTTATAACGGGAACGCAGTTCTTCAAGCCGTACCAACGCGTCATGGCACTGCTCGACGGGACCGGCTTGGAATTCTGGTATGGGGAAGACTGCCGGGTCTAAATGGCGGTGTTCCACTTCATGATCCCATGCTGCTTGCAGTTCCTCGACATTCTTTTCGATGGTGGTCGCGGCTTTGATGGCACGGTCTATCCGGTCGCGCATCGTGTTCAAAGCTGATTGGATGCAGGACGCCTCGTGCCGCATGGCCCTTACCACCAAAGATTGCTGGCTCCGCACCAGTTTTTTCGGATTCGTCTCGACATGCGGGTAGGCTGGACGTTTGTCTTCGGGCATAGGCATAGATTCCTTTCTGGATGTTCGGGTTTAAGGCTAGTATTCCGTTGGGAGGAGAAACACGCTGGATTGACGGTGGTGTTGGTCATCAATTTCCGCGTCCGTGATCAACCATATTTTCGTTCCATCCGGCAAAGTGTATGCAGACATGATCCGCGCGCCTGTTTGGATGGCAGAGTCGTTTGCTTGCTTGTCTTCATCGCAGAGTTCTCCCCACTCTCCACGGGCATGTCGGGCCAGTAGTTCCAGGCCCGACATGGCGTTTCGTTGCAGGGCATCAAGTGCGCCGGGTGTCGATATGATTGGACCAAGGTCAAACCTTGGTGTTGGCGTGGCATGATCTTCGCTATTCGCTGTCATTTTCGCTCGTCTCCTGTGGTTTGGGCCTACGTTCCGGGTAATCAAGCCAATATTCCTCCTGAATCGCGGCTCCGTGTGTCTCCCTAAGCGCGTCCAACATGAGTTCCGGCAGGAAAACCTCGACACTTTCGCCGGAATCGAAAGCCAAGGCCACGAGAATCGCGTTCACATCGTTGCTGAAATCGATTCTCGCGACGGTTTTGCCGACAAAAGCGGCGCGGATTTCATCAAGCTTCTGTTGTCCGGCAGTGCAACGCATGAAACGCGACACATCTCTCATATCCGCTAGATCTCCCATGTATTGCGGGTCCTTTCTGGTTGATATTTCGGTTTTGGTGGCAAGAATGGTTCGGATACAGGATTTAATATGTATGGTGATCCCAAGGCGGGTATTTGGCGGGAACTACGGTCAGATTCAAGGGGAAATAGGCAGAGAATAGGCAGGTGATAAGTGAAAGGACGCGGTCATCCTGACGCCAAAAGCATTTTTTGTAAAATTTTCTGGTGGGCACATCGGTACAGCTTCGGATATCTGTCCGGAAAATCTGCCTTTTTGAGAGCGGCTAATCCGTGAAAATGGTCCTTACCAGGGTAATCCAGTACTTAAGGAGCCAGAACCGGCGGAAAAACAAAAACCACGATTTTGATGCTTACCGATGGTGGAAACGGGCGCGGCCACTCATATTTGCCGTAGTCCTTGCAGACGAAACACTTCTATGGGGTTGGCTGAGACGGTAGTTGGTAGGAGGTGTTGGCCCTATGGACCTGGACCTGAAATGTCGGTGAAGAATTGGACCGGAAGGAATAGCGTCGGAATGGTTGATAAGACAGGGTGGGGGCATACGGCATAGAAGAGCTTCAAGGCAGGAGGGATAGGGGGTGGGTGGCGGTTCTGACGCGGTCAAAGCGATTTTCCTTGTTGAGAATAGGCCCGAATTCCAGCTGTCAGGTAGCGATGGCCAGAAACCACCACATCAGCACGGGAACCGTAGTCAGTAACATCCTTTACGAGCGCGAAGTTGTGGTCGTTATTGGGGCGCGCAGAACAAGAAGTGGTATGAACCGAAAAACGAAAGACGACCCGCAAAAGGATTTGCATCCCAAATGCCATTATGGCAATCTAATTGTTATGGGTGAAATTGAGGTGCACCAACTTGGCAAGGGACCCCAAGGAGCGGTCCTATGCCGCCTGTCAGAACGATATAGTCTTTTTGCGCGGCGAATGGAGAGTATGGAATCACTTCATTCGCGATGCACCCAAATTGTCGGACTTGCCGACAGTTTATGGTGTAGTGCCATATAGCCTTAAGGTCGCACTAAACGGCGCCTACTAAATCAGTGCCGATGACAATCAGGGAGAGGTTCATGTTTAACAGTGATGTGAAAGACCGGGCTTTTCAACGTTTGAAAAAAGCAAATGAGAACTATCAGGCGGTAGTCACAAAGGTGACAGATAGCGCTGGGGAACTGCATAAGCTTCGGGAAAACGCTTCCAAGAAAGTGATACTGGCAGCAGAGGTATATGTGAACCGCTTGGCAAATTCCCCGAAAGAGTTCGAGAAGTCGGTGAAAGAGCTACGGATATCGTTCGAGCGATTCGAAGAGGAGTGTCGGAAGGTCTTCGGCGGGGATAATGTTGCCGCAGTTGGTGGCACGGCGGTTGGTACCGGCGTCGCTGCGGGGGTCGGGGTTGCCGCTTTTGCACCAACGGCAGCCATTGCGATAGCAACGACATTTGGTACGGCTTCGACGGGTACTGCCATTTCTGCTTTGGGTGGGGCGGCGGCGACAAACGCGGCGTTGGCGTGGCTTGGTGGTGGCGCTCTTGCTGCCGGAGGCGGCGGAATGGCTGCGGGCAACGCCCTCTTGGCCTTGGCGGGTCCGGTTGGTTGGGCAATCGGCGGAACTGCGCTAATAGGTGGCGCATTTTGGGTGAACAAGAAGAACAAAGATCTAGCGGAGAAGGCAACATCGTCAGCACTTGATATTGAGAAAAAGGCTGCCGCATTGAAGTCGGCCAACGTCGAGATTGGAAAACTGCATTCATTGACAGAGTTACACAGTACCGGAGCTATGAACCAACTCGACCACCTTAAGAAACAGGCTCCAGCTGATTACACAAGTTTTGCGCAGGGGCAGAAGTTGGAACTAGGCGCGCTGATCAATAACATCCAGTCATTATCTAAGTTGTTGGTCAGGAACGTGGGATGAGTGATTACAGCGAGAATGTTCGCGATCAGGCAGTCGCGGGCCTTACCAGTTGGACGAACCAACTGCGGGCAGAATCACTTGCGGATCAGATGGGCGAGATCGGGATTCGCGAAAGTTCTCGTCTTGCCCAGCAGGCACAAGCGTTCGAGGAGGCGTGTGCGGAAATCGGTTGGATCAGAGGTCGGTTGGCCCCAGAGCATATTCTTGGCAATCCCAACACAAAACATGGTGAGATTGCGGAAATCTGTGAGGTTGGCATCCGCAATGCAAAATCACTTCTTGAGCAGGAAGCGCCAATTGCCAAATTACTCGACCAGGGTATTGACCGTTTCGGGCCAGTGGACTACCAAATTGGAGACATAAACGTTCAGTCAAAGTTTATTAATGGGACCACAGGGAACGGTGACCTCGCGAAGATCTTGGAGCACATGAGGAAATACCAGGATTTTCCAAAGGGATCAAGCAATATCTATCACATTCCCAAAGACCACTATGAGAAACTTGGGCAAATCATCAACGGACAGGCAGGTGGCGAGTTTTCCGAAAAGTCACTGCGGGCGATTCACGAGAAGGTTCAGGAGATTGAGAAATTAAGTGGACGGCCTTTCGATGAGATAGTGAAACCGGCAACGCTAAAATACCCGGATGTACAGAAAGGCGCGCTAGACCAAACGCTAACCAAGCAAACAGATGACTTGTCGTCTCGAAATGAGGAGATTAATGCAAGGACCAAGCATGATGCAGACGCAGAACGACAAGCGGTGAATGCCGCACACGCACCTTCCTGGAGTGAGGCGGGGAAATATGCGGGAGTCGCCGCCGCATTTGCAGCGACCATGAGTGCTGGTATTGCCATTTACAAGAAGCATAAACAGGGAATCAAACTCCAAGATTTTACGGCGGAGGATTGGAAGGCTGTCGGACTAGACTCTGTCAAGGGGGGGGTAAAGGGCGGCATTTCAGGGCTTTCAATATACGGCTTGACCAATCTCTGTAACACACCGGCCCCATTGGCGGGTGCTTTTGTAAGCACTACATTCGGGGTTGCCCGGCTTGTGAGGAGCTACAGACGAGGCGAAACCTCCGAAGACGAGTTCTTCGAGCAGGGAACGGTGCTGTGTTTTGACGCTGGGGCAGCGGCCTTGGGTGCGACAATTGGGCAGGCGCTGATTCCCGTGCCGGTTTTGGGTGCGGTGATCGGTACGATCGCAGCGAAGGTATTCGCTGATCTCGCGAAGGACTTCATGAAAGACAAGAGCAAGGCTCTCGAAATGCGATTGAATAACTTTTACGCCGAGACCATGAGCAAGATTGACGCGGCATACCAGAATACGGTCCAGAGAATTCTTGAACAATATGAACGCCTAGGATCATTGACGGCAATGGCGTTTGATCTTCAAAAGAATGTGATGCTTAGGCTGGAAAAGAGCGTTGAGCTTGCCGAGGAGTATGGGGTCCCCAATGGGATGATATTGAGATCGTCGGGCGATGTCGATGCTTTCATAATGTCGTAACGAGAAAAGGAACTGAAGATGAACACTTTGCAGGAGTTGCGGATGCTTGAAGATTTTGAGGCGGATACATATTTTGCAGCGCTATTACTGATTGCGAAAGCTGACGGAACGATTAGTGAGACGGAACTGTCATTTCTCAAGGGACAGGCACATCTACTAAACTTCGACTTGGAGCAATTACTTGCGTGCACAACGCGAACCGATATAGAAACGTTGGCTTCCGCATCAGTTATGACAAAGCGGATTATCTTACGCGATTGCATCTCGCTTGCGAACATTGACGGGCATTACGATGACAGCGAGCGGAAACGTGTAACTGAGATTGCCGCACAATGGGGTGTTGGAGCAGACGAAATACAGAATATCGAGCAATGGCTTGAGGAGTATTGGACTGTTATGGAAAAGGGCAAGGAGTTGTTTTCCGGGCAACAGGCTTAGAACGAACCGATGACACCGCGCGAGATGAAGGGTGGCTACCCCCTGCACTCGCCTGCAACGCAACTCTGGTACTGCAAATACATTGTTACCTTTGCAAGATGAATGCCGCAGATAGGCTGACAGAGAAAAGCCTCCGTCGTTGTAGTCACTTAGCCAACACACACCCGGACACGGGCAGTTTCGCGAATACATGCACCTCGCAATCGTTATTGACCAAGCGTGCGCGGCCCACAGCCTGTACAATGTCGGAATGCGCGAGCCAAAGGTACAATCGCTGTAGATCAGGATCGTCAGAACACGTTGGGACAAAGATCTCAAACTCGTTCCATTCAACGGCCCTTTCGGCAAAGTCAAAGCCGTCCTCATCCACGTTCAACCCCAACACCGCAGCCCACAGTTTAACGACATACTCTGGTGGATAAGGGGCGCCGTACACTGCAATGGACATCCCACCAAGGGAGTCCAGTCCCTGCAATCCGCCAAAAGTCCCGAATACAGGCACCGTTCCGTTACTCCCCTTGAGGCTCATCTCGCCATTTTCCCGAAGGGCGCAGAACTTGTGGGTAATGATCCCTTTGAACCCATACTTGGACTTGTCTGCCTGCACCTTGGCAGCAAAGGTATCAGGATCACTGTAAATGCTCCGCTTGGAATAGCTCCTGGCTGTATGGCATACGAGTTTGCCCTTTAGCGCAGTACCGGA
Source organism: Candidatus Hydrogenedentota bacterium (assembly GCA_903902895.1). GTDB lineage: Bacteria > Hydrogenedentota > Hydrogenedentia > Hydrogenedentales > CAITNO01 > CAITNO01. Next base: position 14,102 of record CAIUWO010000049.1, read on the forward strand.
AAGGTCGATAAACTCCAGCCTGTCGCCGAAAAGTATCCTGTACACCCGTTCGTCCGCCGTAGCCGACAAGATCACATACTTTCTATCGTCCCTGAGTTTCTGCCGCGTAATGCAATAGACCCGTTCCGGTGATTCCGCGTCCGCCGCGTCTTTGCGGTAAGCATCACAGGAGAAAAGGGCTTCTATCGGCGACTCAAATGATGTGGGCGTGCGGAGCAATATCTGTTGGATCAGTGCGGACGGGTAGCTCTCCAGGGTGTTGCGATGGGTCATCCGGGAAGGCGCATGCAACACTGCCTTGAGATGCTCTTCAATCGGGACATACCGCGCATCGCCGCTGTTGCCGATCATTTTCCGGATAGCCTCAATGTCCGGCGGTTTTACCTCGTCAATCCGGATAAGCGTTTTCGTGAAGTCCTCATCAAAGACGAACGTGTGGATATGTGGATTCCGTTGAAGCTGATATGCCTTTTCATGCGTTGCCAATATCCTTGACTTCATGTGTACTTGGCTGAGTGCCTGTAGGTACCTGTCTATCGCGGCAACCCGTTCGGCGTCTACAAATACTTCCCGGTGTTCCAGTGCCTGCCTATACACCTCTGCCGTGCCTCCCGTGCCGATTGTATGGCAACGCCGAAGCTTCTCATCAAGTGCTTCCGGCAATGGCGGCGGCTCCGGCCATACATACGCATCCCGTCCCCTTTGGCACAACCGGGTATAAGCCTCCTTTTTCAGCCGGTGGGTATCGAATGCCACACAGACACCCTCCAGATCCTCTTGGAGAAGTTCCTCCGTTTTGCCGACACCCGTATCGCACTTGACCACGAACACCTTATTCTCCGTGGAATCCATACAATGCCGTAGTGCGTTCCGAAGCCTCATCCGGGTCAGTTCAACAGACTCTCCGGGTAGGCTTGGTCTGACCTGCCTGCATTCCCGCCGTCTAATGGGGATTTGCTGAAGCAGGTTCTTCTTGTGATCACACTCATTGGCATAATCGCAACGGTGGCACCCCGCGGGAAACATCCTGTATCGCTTGCCATCTTCAATAAGGTCGTCCGACGAATAATCCGTTCTCATACTCAGCCCTTGCTGATACCATGCCAAGCCACCTTCTACATGACGAAGGTTTGTAACTAGGATGAGTCGTCCTGGGTAGTGAATATGAAGTGCTCCTGACATAAACACAGTAATCAATTTACATCGTGTCAGGAGCACTTCTTTATCTGCTGCGGTAAGACGCCGGGCCGGTTTCTTCAGTTCCTCAGATTCGCTGGCCCGAATACATCTTGGGGTTTTTATTGATTGAGTCTTTTTTTTGCTTCAGATTGTGAAGTCGGTTGGTCAGATGACCATTGGATGGAAAATGTCATGTCTTTATGATGTACAAAAGAGATTGTCGGTATAGTTGGTGAATTCGACGTAGGAGTATTATTAATTAATACTCGTACGGCGTTTTCACCAGTTTCTTGAACACTATTAAGACAATCGTAATCAAAGCAATTAACCCCAAGACTTCGGTTGCGAAAATCGATTCCAAAATCGGACGCAATCTTCTTTTCCCATTCGGCATAGTGGGAAGGATCACTGGACTTCTTGGCTTTGAGAAATTTATCAAGAAGGTCAATGGCATTAAGTCTGGCATCGTACGAATGCACGATCAGCGGTTTGTTTGTGCCGCAGAACAATCGCGCCGGGTCCATGCATGCTTTATCAGGAGTAGCATTCTCTGAGGTGAACATCAGCATGAGCAGACCTTGGATCAACTTGCGGAGTCGCTTGTCCGTAACCAAGACATCATTTACGAAGACGGCGCGGAAACGGTGCTCTTGTTCGGTGTGATTAAAGGTGGGATAGACGAAGGCGGGTTGGATGCGCCATCTTTCACATGCGGCAAGGAATTCTTCAATACGGTAATCATGATCGAAGTCGAGGCCGAATACCTGTTGTTGGACCCAGGTGTCATTGCTTCGTTTGCCATCTCGGAAGACTCCAGGCGCAAACGTGCATCCCAGTGTTAGCAAGTGGGCCAGTTCTGGAATAGGGATAGACTCGCGATTACGCGCCACCGCTTGGTTTATACGTCCCCATATGGGGTTCCCTTTCGGTGGCTTCGATGTGTATTGGGTTCGGTCCAACATGACATCAATGACGGTTGCAGGAATGGGACAGGACAAATTATCACACATGAGATCAGTAGCAGTGTTCATTCTATGACTCCTCTGCTGGTTAAGAGACAAAGGGCTTGGGAACGACATATTCCCAAGCCCTCTTTATCACGACATGTTTATCTGACTGGTTCGTCTTGGCTACGCCGTCTTTGCGCCTCAATAGCGCCAACGACGAACGCCGAGACATTCGGTTTGTTCAGTCGGAGCCAGTCAAGGAGATCAGGCGGGCAGGAAACGGTTAAGGTTATCTTTCGCGGTTTCAGGACTTTGTCTTTCATGAGGGGGTCTCCTATGGCTTGCCGCCAATTGTTTGTTACTTATTTGTTCTACGGAGGCGCTGACGCGTCAGAAAAGGGTGGGGAAACGCGGGAGGAATCGCATGTCCAGCTCAAGACATACGGCATGTGATCTCTTGGAGGAAGGGATTCTACCCATGTCGCTGGGGATGCATACAGGGGACTACGGCGGCAAAAAAGGAACGGGACAACCCGGTTATTGGGGTTATCCCGTGTTTGGACTGGAGCCGGAGTGCCTAAAGGGCCATAACCGGTGTCCACAACGTTTGTGGCGAGGCGATATGGCCCATATCGGCCCGGTGTCCGGCCTCCCGCTAGAAATACAGTGGCGCGCGCCGGATAACGTCACACTCATCGCCGCTAAGATGCTGGGATACAAGCCGTTCCAGCCTGTCGGGGTCGGGGTCCCGCAAGAGGGCCAACCCGGCGACTAGTTGATCGGCCACGGCGGGGAGGAAAACCGCCTTTTTCGGCGTGACAAAGGGCTTAAGTGCCGCAACGAACCCGCGCTTAAAATCATCATACTGTTGCGCGGCCAGCAGGGGGAACAGTTCCTCTGCCTTCTCGTCCATCCAAGTGTTGATCAGATCATAAGACCACAGCGCAACGGTAAGGAGGAAGAAGTACCCCATTCGGGAGGTCTCTTTTTCCGGGTACATTGGATGCGAGTCGTTCGTGAATGGCCCCAAGCCGAACGGGGTCAGAGCTTGATTCACAACGGCATAGAATTCTTCGCGGCGAGACGGATGCCCAGGGTCTTTGAATCCCATACGCCCTGAGTGCAAGGTTACCTTCCGCATGGAACGTGTGGCGGGGTTGGGGATCTCCACAAGGCGCGACTGAAAGTTCTGCTTGAGGATATTGGAACTGTCGTGCGTAACCGTAAGCTCTATTCCATGGATGAATCGTACATATCGTTCCACCAAGGCATGAATGAGGACATCCTCCGGTTGGCTTTCCCCAAGGACATGAAAGGGGAGTGCTGCCAGTCCGCGCTGTTTCGCGTAAAGGACCAGCCGGGCCAGCGGGATGGCATAGGAAAAGACGGGCATTCCAGCCATGCCCCGAGTTTGTGCCAAGCCACCCGTACCAAAGCGCATGAATGAATCCGCAAGGTGTTCGCCGAACAGGAGCCTCTGCCAGATGTTGTAAAGGTGTGGTCCGCGAAAGTGCAGGATGCAGAAGATCTTGTCCCGAATGGCTTCCGGCAAATTAGCAGCCATGCCGTACGAAGTGCGGTTGAAGTCGAATATCTCACGCGGAGAGGAAAACACGGAACTTTTCGTTCCCGGCGCGAGATCGAGCGTGAAGGAGAATGTGTATCTTCCGGCATTGCTGATCAGGAAATCATTAAAGTCCAGAATGTACTGGTCCAAGTGAAGTGTCGGCAATTGTCCAAGTTGCACTTGAAACCCGGCATTATCGAGATAGAACTGGATTCCTTTCAGATAGTCGGTGCCAATAATCTTGTCGAACGTCGTCTGGTACCTCCGGACGGCGAGGTGATTCTTGAGCGGGGTCCTCTTATTCATGCACACGCCGATGCTGCTTAGAAAGCGTGAGCAATGCCGCATGAGAAATGCATTGATCACTGGTGGGGAAACAATATCGCCGTGACTGCGAAGCGTGAGGTCAAACTGGTCCTTCACACTCGGCAAGCAGGCTCCTACGAATCTTGCAGACATATTACGATCCTTCCTGTCAGGGGCCAGCCGCACCAAAGAGATACGGCTGGCCCCTTTATGTTTTTAACTTAGCGGGAAATTGAGCGTACGCCCAGTCGGCCCGTCATACCAGAGAAGTTGCCGCGCAGGGATAGATCCGTCCCCTAGGCTCGGCGCTTCCAGGATGGCGTACGCATCCACATTGGGCGATGTCGGAGTGACCTCGAACGCGGACGTTGTTGATTCACTTCGCACCAATCGGCCATTAACAGTGCGGGTCTTCCACCGTTGCTCGGTGTCGTCGTCAATTACATCATTCATCACCGTGGCCGTGACTTCGGTCCTGGTGCCACCCCCCTGATCTCCAGCGGGTTCCGTGGGATGAGGGGTTTCGGAACTTGTGGGCGGGGGATTCAACGTCTGCTGCTGGATGGGTGGGCCAGGCGCATTGGACTGCATAGAGGCTGCACCAGACGAAGGCATCGTGCCTTGACCGCCCAACGGTATCTGGACCGGTGTCTCACGCAGTACTTTGTCGTACAACAGCGTCGCGCGGCGCTCCCTGAGGTCTTTGATCGTGATCTCTCGAACGTCAAATGGCCCCTCTGTGATCTCGCTGGAAAGCAGAATAGCGCCGTCCGTGTCGAAGGACCAGTACGTGTCGTTGATCTGCTCAATCCCCACAAGGACATCAAGCTTACTTATGCCGATCTGCGCTAACATGTCCATGGTAATCCGACCTGCCCGGACTTCGGGGTCGAAACGTCCAACAACCCTTTTCCACATCTGGGCCGTCGTATCTGGAATTCGGAATTCCCTGTATATGTCGCTCATTCTGGTGAGCGCTTTGGTCAGCCTTTCAGAATTGCGCTCAACCTGCGTGATCCAATCGGTGAAGTACAGGATCTCCTTGCCGTACGCGAAGTCCACAAAGAAGCCGCCGTGCTGTCGAATCTTTTCGAGTCGAGAGTAAAACAGCTCCAGAATGTCGGTCACGCTCATCCGGCGTTTTTGCTCTACGCTGAGTTCCAATGGCGCAACAAGATCCTCCGAAGCCACCTCCGGCACGGGTTCGTCAATGTGCGCAGCCAGACTGAATGCATCAGCCTGCGATAGGATGCAAAAGGCCGAATCTCCATTCTCCGTGTGAAGCCGGTAATTCACATGCCGTACTTCCCAGCATGCGCGGCAACCGGCCGCGTCGCAGGAATCAATGGTTTTGTCATCCGACCATGTCACCGGGCAGTTGTGCGCACCCTCAACCTGATGATCGCGCGTCACCGTCGCGACTGTGCAACCGTCCACCCAGGGTAGGTTGTCCGTCTGATCGATAAAGTCGCTGGAGATCCGGATGCACACATTTGCGGGAATCGTGTTGTCTTCAAGGTAAGCCCGAACAAGCTCCCGTTCCCTCGTCGCGATCCAATGCCGCGTGTTCGGCGTCTGTCGGCCTACCTCCATGATCAGGCCAAACAACCGCCCATCAAGATCGCCCGTATCCATCCAGCGCATGGACTCTTCGTCTTTCAGCCGGTAAACCATGGCTGGAATCCAGCGCGGATCGAAGCTCCGCTCGTACCGCCTTTCCCTTGCAACCTGTACATTTGGCATGACAGATCGCCCGCCATCCCCATAGCAGGTTGTGCAGATCGCCCCAGCCCTCTTACGAAGCGCCTTTCCCCGGCGGCAGCGGTCTGTGGAAATGCCCCATGAACGACACGGCATTTTTGAGGGGTCAGATAGGCCGCCGATGATTTCGTCAGCCTCAGCCATTGACCGGATTGCCAATGGTGCAGGAGTCGTTCCCCCCGTATTCGTTTCATCGTCTTCTTGGATAAGAACGTTCAGGTCGTCGGTATCCGTTTTAAGAGGCTGGCGGCCACCCTCAGGGTGACCGCCAGCACCGCCGTCATTGTAGGTAATGGCGGACTGAGCCATTACACTGTACCGGCAAACTGCGCAAGAAGCGCACGTTTGTCATCGTCGGCCAGACCGGCAATTTCCTTCGCAAGGGACTGCCGCCGTTCCCATGACCGGGCCGCGACGAGGTGGGGGTTTTCGTCGCTGAACTTTTCCGGCTTGGCGCTGGGGAACATCTTGTTGATAGTGCCCACCTTGAGGTTGACCTGCTTCGCGATCTCGTCGTTCGAGACCCCAGCGTTTTTCAGTTCGGTCGCTTTCAGTTTCTGTTCCGGTGTGTACGTTGTCTTAGGCATGACTTGCTTGCTCCTTTCATGTTGAGCGGTCGTAAAGTGAGGGAAGCGCCGGGTTCGTAACAGCCTTGCCCGGCACCATCTTTCGGTGGAATCCTCGTCGCACAAGCGGCGTGGATCACTGCGGATTCAATTTTCTAAGCTCGGCTATCTTCCAGAAATTCTTCGCTTGCCAGACTTGCCCTTTCTTTCGTTGTGAGCGTCCGTGGTGTAATAAAGCTGTCATAAAGTGCATCCTTTATATCATGTAAATGCCTGTATAACAAGAAGATAGATATTGCAAAATAGAATAGATTATGTTATATTCCTGACGAAAGAAACTAAGTGTCTGTTACAAAAAGGGTTGAATACATGGCCCGACCCCGCACAAAGTCGATGAACGAAGGCTTGCGCAGCCTCTGGTGCTTCTTGCGGAAGAAATACAAGTTGCGTCAGAAAGAAGCCATCGGAAAGATTCACAGTGCGTTGCAGAAAAGCTGGGAAGAACAAGCAGTTGAGGAGTCACCGCGTCCGGTACCGTCTTGCAGAACCATACAAGCGGAACTATCGGCGTGGGAGACTGAGCGTCGGCCTATCCGCGAAGAGTATCTGCCCGTCATCAGGAATATTGTGGCTCAGCATTCCAATGAAATAATTCACTCTCCAGAACGGGGGAGGACGAGATTTGCGTTATTCCTCCCTCATGACGCGAGGGCTTTTGCAGATGCCGAGGAACGAATCGCCTATGTGTGGACGTCGAGCACCGTGGCATGTGATCTTCGTTGCCCTCACTGTAAGCATATGGTTCCTTCGGTTGGGAAGCACTGCATGTATTGTGGGGTGAAATTCGGGGACGATGAGTCTTCCCCGAAGACAACCCTGGAAGACGCTCTGAAAGACTTGGAAACGAGAAGGATGGGAGGTGGGAGTCCTGAAGGTTCCCCATAGGGATCGGATCATATTGTGTAGCGGCGGATGCGCTACCACCGCTTACACTCCGCCGTCAGGCGCGGTTTTCTTCTCATCCGCCTTGGTGCTATGCTGCATGAGGATCGCCGCAGGAAGCTGGCACAGGGCGCACCCCACGATTGAGCCCATCTGAGATTGGGCTTGCCTGTGATGTCGTCTTTCAGTCGTCAAACGTCCCCATGAGCCAAGAACAGCCCTGCAAACGGCCCATGTTTACAATCGTACATCAGATCGCGCGTTTGGTTAACACTCTGATGTCACGTAAGTCATTGGAAAATAAGGATAATGGCTAATTTATTGTTATTCGCTCGCAATGACGGAAAGTTACGGAGACCCGCCATGCCCACCTTTGCCACCGAAGACGACGTCCGTCTCAAGTTCCAGCTTTCCGAAAGCGCCGCATCGTCCGAACTCATCGCCGACTGCCTGCTTCAGGCGAACCTG
>CAIUWO010000050.1 GCA_903902895.1 Candidatus Hydrogenedentota bacterium
AATGAAGGCCAGCGAGGTCATGATGATCGGCCGCAGGCGAAGCCGGGCCGCCTCAATGGCCGATTCGACAATCCCGTGGCCCTGCTCGCGCTGCACCGAGCAGAACTCGACAATGAGAATGGCATTCTTCGCGGCAAGACCGACCAGCGTGAGCAGGCCAATCTGGAAATAGACGTCGCGCTCGATGCCCCGCATATACACGGCCAGCACGGCGCCAAACGCGCCAAAGGGCACCGCCAGCAGCACCGCAAAGGGGAGAGACCACTTTTCGTATTGCGCCGCAAGGACGAGAAACACCATCGTCAGGCCAAACAGAACCACAAAGACCGAGTCGTTGCCCGCCTTTTCCTCCAGGTAGGAGGAGGCGCTCCACTCGATTTCATAGCCCGGAGGGAGATTCGCCTTGCCAATATCCTTCAGGCGCGCGATCAACTGGCCCGTGCTGAATCCGGGCGCGGGCGCGCCCGTTATCTGCACGGACGGGAAACTGTTGAAATGGCTCACAACGTTCGGCCCCGACTGCATGTGGGTGGTGAGAATGCCCGAAAGCTCCACCATGTCACCCGATGCGTTGCGCACGTAAATCTTCTTCATGTCTTCCGGTGTCCGCCGGAATGCGGGCTCCGCCTGAAGCTGAACGCGGTAAATGCGGCCGTACTTGATAAAGTCGTTGACATAATACGAGTCCAGGTAGGCCTGAAGCGTGTTGTAGGCTTCCCCAATCGGTATGCCCAGCGCCTTTGCGCGCGTGTTGTCGACCTCCACAAACAACTGCGGCAGACCGACATTGAGCACGCCGTTCACCTGCGTGAACATGGGATCCTTGCGCACCTCCGCAAGATACTGGTTGGTCACCTCCGCCAGCTTTCTGATGTCGCTGCTGCCCCGGCTCTCCAACTGCATTTCAAAACCGGCGCGCAGTCCCAGCCCCTGGATGGGCGGCGGAACAAACGCCAGTACCATGGCCTCCTTCGTGCCCATGAACCGGCCGAACACCCGGCCCACCACCGCCGCCGCAGAATGCTCCGGACCGACCCGTTCATCCCACGGTTTCAGGTTGACGAACATTGCGCCCGCATTGGTGGCGGTCGACATGCCCGCCAGGAAGTCCATGCCGCCCAGCGTGACCGCCGTCCGGACCTCGGGCTGCTCCTTCAGGAAATCCTCCACCTGTTTCATGACCGCCGCGGTCCGGTCCAGCGACGCGCCCTGCGGCAGCATGGCCGCAACGAGGAAATAGCCCTGGTCCTCCTGGGGCACAAACGCGCTCGGCACCATTTTGAACAGGTCCGCCGTCACCCAGATAAGCCCACCGAACACGATAATCGAAATGAAACCCAGCCGGATCACCCAGCGCACCGTTCCGGTATACAGCCAGGTAAACCCCTTGAACATGCTGTCGAACCAGCGGAAGAAGAAGAGCTTGTTATGGTTGGGCTTGAGCAGCAGCCGGCAGAGCGCCGGGCTCAAAGTCAATGCGACCAGGCCGGAAATCGCCACCGAGATGGCAATGGTCACGCCGAATTGCCGGAACATCACGCCCGTGCTGCCGCCCAGGAAGGCCACGGGGAGGTATACCGACGAGAGCACCAGCACAATGGCAATAATGGGGCCTGTCACCTGTTCCATGGCCTTGATGGTGGCATCACGGGGCGACAGATGCTCGTCGTGCAT
>CAIUWO010000051.1 GCA_903902895.1 Candidatus Hydrogenedentota bacterium
CGAGTTCGAGGAGCGGCTCAAGGCTGTGCTGTCGGCCGTGCATGAGGCCGAGGGACAGGTCATCCTGTTCATTGACGAGATGCACACCCTCGTCGGCGCGGGTGCCGCCGAGGGCGCCATGGACGCGTCCAACATGCTCAAGCCCGCGCTGGCGCGCGGCGAGCTGCACTGCATCGGCGCGACCACGCTGGACGAGTACAAAAAGCACGTGGAGAAGGACGCGGCGCTGGAACGCCGTTTCCAGCCGGTCTTTGTGGCCGAGCCGAACGTGGAAAACACAATTGCCATCCTGCGCGGGCTCAAGGAGCGCTACGAGGTGCACCACGGCGTGCGCATCCAGGACAGCGCGCTCGTGGCCGCGGCCACGCTCAGCCACCGCTACATCGCCGACCGCTTCCTGCCGGACAAGGCCATCGACCTCATTGACGAGGCCGCGTCGCGGCTGCGCATCGAGATTGACAGCATGCCCTACGAGATCGATGTGATCGAGCGCCGCCTGCGCCAGTTGGAAATCGAGGAACTGGCCCTGAAGAAGGAGCGCGACCGGGTAAGCCAGGACCGGCTGCACGCGATCAAGGAGGACATGGCCAACCTGCGCGAGGAGCTGAACGGCAAGAAGTCGCAGTGGCAGACCGAGAAGGCCGCCATCGAGGTCATCCGCGGCAGCCAGGGCAGGATCGACGAGGCCAAACGCGCCGAGGAAATCGCCGAGCGCCAGGGTGACCTGGGCAAGGTGGCCGAGATCCGCTACGGCACGCTGAACACGCTCCAGCAGGAACTCGTCAAGGCCCAGGAACACCTCGCCGAACTGCAAAAGGGCGGCAGTTTCCTCAGCGAGGAGGTGACCGCGGAACAAATTTCGAAGGTGGTGTCCAACTGGACCGGCATCCCGGTCAACCGCCTGCTCGAAAGCGAGATGCAGAAGCTGCTGCGGCTGGAGGAGGAAATCGGCAAGCGCGTGACCGGCCAGGAAGACGGCGTGCGCGCCGTGAGCGACGCCGTGCGCCGTGCCCGCGCCGGGCTCAAGGAGCCCGAGCGGCCCATCGGCTCGTTCATCTTCCTCGGCCCGACGGGTGTCGGCAAGACCGAACTGGCCCGCGCGCTCGCCGAAGTGATGTTCGACGACGAGAACGCGATGGTGCGCATCGACATGTCGGAGTACATGGAGCGCCACTCCGTGTCGCGGCTCATCGGCGCGCCCCCCGGCTATGTGGGCTATGAGGAGGGCGGCCAGTTGACCGAGGCCGTGCGCCGCCGCCCCTACTGCGTGATCCTGCTCGACGAAATCGAGAAGGCCCACGCCGACGTGTTCAACATCCTGCTGCAGCTGCTCGACGACGGCCGGCTCACGGACAACCAGGGCCGCACGGTGGACTTCCGCAACACGGTGGTGATCATGACCTCCAACCTGGGCAGCGAGCTGTTCGACCAGATGGGCTACGGCGACAAGCAGATTGAAGCGGTGCAGGCCGTGCTGAGAAAGCACTTCCGGCCCGAGTTCCTCAACCGGATCGACGACATCGTGGTGTTCCACCCGCTCACGCGGGAGCACATCCGCAGGATCGTGGACGTGCAGCTCACGCGGCTGTCGAAACGGCTGGGAGAGCGCAATCTGACCATGGAGCTGAGCGACGAGGCGCGCGACCTGCTCGCCGAACTGGGCTTCGACCCCGTCTACGGCGCCCGGCCGCTCAAGCGCACCATCCAGCGCCGCGTGCTCGACCCGCTCGCCCGGGAACTGCTGACCGGCCATGTCCCCGACGGGTCGCACGTCACCATCAAACGGGTCGGCGAAGAGCTGACCTTCGACGTGAAACCGCCCCAGCCAGCCTGACACGGCCGCTGACGGCCACCGGCATCCCCCACCGGGGCCGGCGTTCCCAACGCCGGCCCCCGCTTTCCTTTTGTGCCTGCAATCAGGACGGGCACTTCATGATTCAGGGCGCGGCACACTCGGTTCCGTACAACGCGACCGCAGAAATGCTCAATCTTGCCGAAACCATATGTGAGAGATTAGACTGGAGTATGAATCAGACGCGATTCTGGGAGCCGTGTCCCTGATGCGTGTCTTCGGACCTGCATAGCCAGCAAACCGCCCGGCAAGGGCCTGTAAGGAGATGAAACGATGGGGTACCTCAGCCAGGAAGAGCGCGACATTCGGCTTGCCAAGGTTCAGGCCATTCTGAAGGCCACAAACTTGGATTTGGCGCTCGTCTATTACGATGAATTCAACATCGGCAACGGGTGGTACCTCACCGGCTGGTGCCCCCAGTTTGAAAGCGGCGCCGTGCTGATCTTCAAGGACGGAAGCGCCATGCTTCTCGGCGGTCCGGAGAGCGAGCCTTTCGCCAAACTGGACAGCGCCATCACGGAGACGCGCAATTTCCCGGTGTTCATGGTTCCCGACGAGGAATATCCAAACGCCACAATCACCGATTTCCCGTCCCTCTTCGAGGAGCTCAAAGGCAAGGTCGGCGCCATCAGCCGGGTCGGCCTGGTCGGCGGAGGGCGCATGCCCGCCGACTGCCACCGCCAGATCTGCGAGGGGTTCAAGGGCGTCGAGATTGTCGATATCACCGAGGACTACGTGTCGCTCCGTCACGACAAGTCGGCGTGGGAACGCGAGCAGATCCGGGCGGCCTTTGGCCTCGCGGACCAGTGTTACGAGGCCATGTCCAATGCGATTGCGCCGGGCGCGATGGAAATTGAAGTCGCCGCCGCCGGTGAATACGCCGCACGCAGCCGGGGAGCCACAGGCTTCGGGTTCAGCGCCATTGTCGGGTCGGGCGCCCGCGCAAACGCCGTGGTTCCGACGGCCACCACCAAGCGGCTCGCGGCGGGCGATGTGGTCATGATCGGCATTGCCCCCAAGGTGCAGGGATACGCCGGTGTCGTGGGCCACACACTGCCCGTGTCGGGCGAATACACCGCCTCCCAGGAAGAGTTGCTACACCACCTCAAGGAGGTGTTCCGCCTCACCAAGGCGCAGTGCATGCCGGGCCGCAAGGGATGCGAGATTGACGCCCCCGGCCGGGCTTACTTCGAAAAGCACGGCCTGCTCAAATATATCGTTTGCCCCTTCGCCCACACCATCGGCCTGCACGAGGCGGAAGCCCCCTTCTTCGGACCCAACAGCCAGGACGTGCTGCGGCCCGGCATGACCATCTGCATCGACGTGAGCTTCTTCGGTCACCCTGTGTGGAACGGCGCGCGGATCGAGACCGGCTACGAAATCACCGAGAATGGTCCGGTTCCCTTCAGCCCCATGATGGACAAGCTGCTCACCGGGTGATCCGCATGCCTGAGCGACAAACTGCCCGCAGCGGGAGGTCCGCCGTGTGCAAGGTTTTTTCCATCCGGTGCGGCACGGCCGTAGTCCTGCTGGCCCTGCTCTGCGGTGCGACGGCCTTTGCCGGAAGTTTCCAGGATGACTTTCCGGCGAGCCCCTACGCCCGCCTTTCCAAAGACTACTTCGACCGTTTCGTCCTGGATATAACCGCCAAGCCCGCCGACAATGAGACCCGCATCGCCGTTTCATGGCGCATCGTGCTTGCGGATAACGCAGACCCGGTCACGTCTCTGATGGCGGCCCATCTCAGCGACTTCCTCCGTGAGCGTATGGGACTCATACTACCCGTGCTGCACCGTCCGCAGGAGACCCTGACAGGCGAATCCCAAGCGATTGTCCTTAACGAATCGGGCGCGGGCGTTGGTGGCGCGGCGGACGGTTTTACGATTTCCATTACGGCAGAACAAATCCGCGTCACAGGAGACAATCCTGACGGACTGCGCGACGGCATCGTCAAACTCGTCGACCAGATGGGTTTCCGCGAGGCCCCCATTCTGGCCCGGGGCGAGCAAGTATTCAAACCGAGACTCGGGCTTCGCGTTGGGTTCAAGCCCACACTGGGCACCATGCGCGATGTCGTGTTTGGCGGATACAACGGCGTGACTACGGGCATGACCGACCTCTATAAGTTGTCCACATCACAATGCATCCCCGAACTCACCGCTTTGCAGGACCCCGCGTACCGCGAGCGCGTGGCCTGGGAGCGGCAGGACGCCCACCGTCACGGGCTGAAGACCTACTGCTACGTGCACACCATGACGAAGTTCGCCGAAGACGCGGTCATATTCAAGGCCCATCCCGAAATTCGGGGCGTACGCACCTGGATGAAAGACGGACTCTTTACGCTGTGCACCGAAACGCCGCTCGTGAAGCAGTACCTGAAGGAGAGCGTGCAGGGCCTTTTCCGTGATGATCCCGAGCTGGACGGACTCCTCATCATTATCGGCGGCGAGGGTTTCTACCACTGTTACATGCGCCCCTACGGCGTGGAGAAGGGGGAGACCTCCTGCGAGCGCTGCAAGGCGCTGGGACCGGACACGGTGGTGGCCAACCTGTGCAACGGACTGGCCGAGGCGGCCCGGGAGATCAATCCAAACGCAGAGATCGTGGTGTGGCCATATTCGGCGTTAAGTGTGTGGTCCTCGGACAAAAGCCAGACCGGCATGCTCCGCAAATTGAAGCCTGGCGTCGCGTTGCTTACGGAGATCGAGAAGGACGAGGTCCTTGAAAAGCCCGAAGGCGTGAAGAAGGTGCTTTGGGATTACAGCATCGACCTGATAGGGCCGGGCGAACGGGCGAAAGAACAGGTCGCCCTTTGCCAGGCACAGGGCCTTCATGTCTATCTGAAGAGCGAGCCCGAACTGGCGTTTGAGGCGTCGGGACTGCCCCACATCCCGTGCATGGACCGTTGGGCCGCCCGCGCCGACGCGCTGGCCTCGAGCGGCGCCACCGGCGCATGGGTCTTTCCCGCCTACCTGCCGCACCGCGGCACGAGCACCGCCGAAGTTTACAAGTATTTCTGGTGGGATCCCGCGCCGGACCGCGAGGCTTTGCTCGCGCAGTTTGCCGCCCGTCTGGCGGGAAAGGAAGCGGGGCCGCAGCTGCGAGAGGCATGGCGTCTTGTTTCGGAGGCCATCGGGTTCTCGCCGGAAATCCCGCCCTATTACAACGGCCCCCACTACTTTGGACCGGCCCATCCCATGTGCGCCGACCCCGATGCCAAACTGCCGCGCGAATTCTACGCGGGGTATGGGTTCTATGCGGAGGCCAACCCGGACCTGCTCGCGGTTCAGCACCCCGTCTTCGCCGCCGTGCCGACCGGCAACACGCTTGTGTTTCCGCATTTCTACCGTCAAATGGAAGACCGCCTGAAAAGGGCCGTTGAGGCCATCGCTGCGGCCTCTCCCCTCGTGGACGGCTCTCACCGGCTCATGTTCGACTCCGAGGCGTCCATGGTGCGCTGGTTCTATCATGTGGCCCGCACGGAGGCGAACTTCTACGACGCATTCCTGCTGCGCGGCGCCCTCGGCCAGCGTCTTCAGCAGGTGAAGAGCGGCACGCCGCTCACCGATGAGGAGCGCGGGCAAGCCGCCGCACAGATGGCGCGCTGGCGGCAAATCCTTCTGGATGAACTGGCCAACGCCAGGGAGGCGCTGCCCGTCATGGAGGAGGACATGCGGCTCGATTTCCATTACATGGCATTCTGTCCCGGACCGCCAATGATCCGGGCAAAGATGGTCCTCCTTCAGAAAGAGATTGACGAGTATCTACCCTCCGTCGCAACCCGGCTCGGACTTTGAGGCCGGCGTTCATGAAAAAGGAATACATGCAATGAGCCTGGAACTCCTGCGCGCGCACGACGCGCACATGGTGGAACTCAACTGCGGCCGCGGAAGCGTGCTTCTTCCCCCATCGCTTGGCGGACGGATCTTCTGCCAACTCGACGGTGAACTGGTGCATCGGCTGGACAGTGCTGCAATGCAGAATCCGTCACCGACCGAATATGACAATCTCGGGGGCAACTCCCTGTGGCCGGCCCCGGAGGGCGGCGCCTTTGCGTTCAACTATCCGCCGGACAGCGACGCATGGATGGTGCAGGACGGCATCGCGAAGGCTGTGCCCAGTGTCTCGCTCGACGGCGAAAAGTGCGCCCGGGTGGAAAAGCGCATCAGTCTCACAAACCGCAAGGGCACGACAGTTGACCTGGACTACCGCAGGGTGGTCTCGGTGCCTGACAGCCTGAACCTTCCCGCAGGATGCGCGCTGGAAGGGCTCTGCTACTGCACGGAAGACGTCTTTGAGCCCCGGGGGGAGCACGCTGCCGACAGCGTGCTTCTGGCACCCTGGTCGCTTGAGCAATTCCCCGGCGCCGACGGTGTTATAGCCTTTGGCAAGATGGCGGTCTGTGAAGACGCGCTCAACTGTGATTTCTACGGGGACCCGGGCGAACGGCTTGCCAGGGGAGTGGGCGGATTCGCCTTCAGACTCGGCGGACAGGATCGGCACCAGATAGGCGTAAAGGTTCAGAGCCGCCCGCAATTCATCGGCGCGCTCGATATCCGGCGCTCGCTGTTGATACTGCGCAAGACCCGGGAGCAGCAGGGAATCTACTTCAACATCGCCGACAATGAGCAGTCCGGAGGCCCCTATGCGGCCTCCGACCTGTACAGTGTCTTTAACGGCGGGGAATTGGGATTCTTTGAGCTTGAGACGATTGGCGCCATGCGCGTGGACGGCGGCAGATTGTCCGTCAGCTCCCTCTCCTCACAGACCCTAATCTTGAAGGGACGGTTGCCGGAACTGCTGCGCTATCTGTCCGAGCAGGAAGGTCTGCGGTTCGACGATTCAATGATGCGCGTAGCGTCCTGAAGAATCCGATGGCAGGGTGTGCATGCAAACGATGCAACGGAGATGAAAAAACATGCGTCTTGATCTTCTCGACTGGTCGATTATCATCGCCTCGCTGGTCTTTTCACTGATCATCGGGCTTTACTTTACCAAGCGGGCCAGCCGCAGCCTGAGCGAGTTTTTCACGGCCGAGGGCAGCCTGCCCTGGTGGCTGGTCGGCACCTCCATGGTGGCCACAACCTTTGCCGCCGACACGCCGCTCGTGGTCTCCGGCCTCGTGCGCAAGGGCGGCATCTACGAAAACTGGCTCTGGTGGAGCGCCCTGATGGGAGGGATGCTGACCGTCTACTTTTTCGCCGGACTTTGGCGGCGCGCCGGGCTCATTACCGACGTCGAATTCGTCGAACTGCGCTACGACGGGAAGTCTGCCGCCGCGCTACGGGGCTTCTGCGCCGTGTACTTCGGCCTGCTCGTCAACTGCATCATAATGGGCTGGGTTACCCTGGCCATGAGCAAGATACTCCACGTCATGATGGGCTGGGACAAGGTTTTCTCCGTCGCCATCCTCGTGGTGCTGACGCTGACCTACACGGTGCTGTCGGGCTACTGGGGCGTCGTGGTGACCGATTTCTTCCAGTTCGCCCTGGCCATGCTCGGGGCCGTTGTCCTCATGTTTGTCGTTCTGGTGCAGATGGGCGGCCCCGGTCACATGGTGGAGCAGGTGCTGGCGGCGCCCGGGGTGGACCCGAAGGTGCTCTACTTCGTGCCCGACTTCGGAACGGCGACCCATCTTGCCCTTGTGACCTTTGTGGTGCAGATATCGCTGCTGTGGTGGGGCAGCGGCCAGGGCGGCGGCTACCTCGCGCAACGGCTCTTTTCGGCCAAAGATGAGCGGCACGCCGCCAAGGCCTTCCTGTGGTTCAACATCGCCAACTACATGCTGCGTCCCTGGCCGTGGATTGTGGTCGGCCTGGCGTCCCTGGTGTACTTCCCGCTTCAGCCCGGCGAGGACAATGAACTGGCCTATCCCAAGATGATCGCGGCGCTGATGCCGACCGGCATGCGCGGGCTCATGGTGGCCTCCCTCTTCGCCGCGTTCATGAGCACCCTGAGCACCCAGTTGAACTGGGGCGCCTCCTACATCGTCAGCGACATCTACAAGCGCTTCATGGTCCGCGACGCCCCGGACCGGCACTATGTGAATGTTTCCCGGCTGGTCATGGTGGCGCTGATGCTGGTTGGCTCGCTGGCCGCGTGGCAGTCGGAAAGCGTGGCCAAGGTGTGGATATACCTCCTGACCATCGGGGCGGGGGGCGCCTTTGTGGGGCTGCTGCGCTGGTACTGGTGGCGGGTCAACGCCTGGGCGGAAATAGGCGCGATGGTCAGTTCGCTCGTTGTGGCCAACGGCGACCTGTTCTGCAAACCGCTTGCAGCCCTTGGCATGCTCTCCCCTGCGGCCATGGAAAAGGTGACATGGTTCTACGCGTCTGAAACCTATGCCTACCGCATCGCCTTCATTCTTGCGGTCTGCACGCTGTTCTGGATTGTCGTCATGTACCTGACGCCGCCGGTGTCCATGGACCACCTGGAGCGGTTCTACCGGCGCGTTCGGCCCGGCGGGTGGTGGGGCCCGGTGGCGCAACGGTGCCCCGGGGTCCAGACGGCCTCAACACGGCGCGCCTGGACCGGCTGGCTCGCCGGCACCATCTGCGTGTACACCGGCCTCTTTGGCATGGGCTACCTGTGCATCGGAAAATACACCGCCGGTATTGCGATGATTGCGGTCAGCGTGGTCAGCGGTTGGCAGATGATCAATAACATGCCCCTGGACGAGGCCAAGACCGCCGAGCCCCCTGTGTTGCTGGTGCGTGAGCCTGTGGAGTCACCCGTTCAGGAATGACCCTGCCATTGGGTGGACGTGTAGCGCTGGCGGTACATCATGGGCGTGATGCCCTGGTGCTTTCTGAACATGTGCGTGAAATGCGCCGAATCGCAAAAACCGAGAGAGTGCGCGATTTCGGTGATGGAACAGTTCAGGTCGAGCAGTTGGTTGCAGGCATGCTGCACGCGCCGGCGCTGATAATAGGTCATGGGGCTCCAGCCGGTGGCCTTTCGGAAAATGGCACTGAGGTGGTCCGGGCACATCCCCAAATGGTCCGCCAGTTGTCCCACGTTGAACGGCTGGCATCGCAGGATGGCCTCCTCGATGTGCTCGAGTGCCCGCACAACCTCCTCGCGAAAACCCAGCCCAACCTCCACCGGGCTTTGCCGCGTGTGGGAACGGCTCAGCAGGATAAGCGCCTTAAGGAGACTGGACCGCAGAAAAGTCAGCGATGGCCGCGATGCGACGGACTCGCGCCCGATGTCGGCCAGTTCGTGGTCCAGCGCGGCCAGTTCCGCGTCGGACAGCGTAAACTGCGCAAGAGGGCAGTCTTTGGACTGCCGAAAGAGGGCGGCGGCCAGAAACAGCGGGACGAGGCCGGTTTCCCGCCAGTGCGCCATGAGGTCGTCCGCGAGCCATTCCGTGAGATAGTACAGGTTGGTCTGGTGCAGCCCCTCGATACCGTAAATGGCGTGCGTCATGCCGGGGGCCAGAACCATGACGGTGCCTGGCCCCAGTTCCTCGGTGGCGAGACTGGTCCGGTGTAGTGCCTTACCCTGCCGAATAATGGATACCTCGAAATGGGCGTGCGAATGGGGCCTGTGGTCCTGCGTCTCTGGAACATACACCGGGCAGCCGTAGTGCCACCCCGGATGTTCCGCATGTCCTGGCAGGAGGCTTCGGGGTTGTCCACTGCCCGATATCCAGGACCCGACCCGGACCGGCCGGCTGGCCGAAACCCCCACCTCATCAAGCGTGGAGGTGTACAGGGGCTCGAAATCGATGGCGGTCGCTATGGTTTCCGATGGCATAGGCTGTTCTTATCCCCATGCTTGAGCGGCGCGCGCAACGCGTTCCGCACCTTTGATACAGCATTCAGAACCTCACAAATCGATGGGGCCGAAAGATCGGCATCAAAGCCCATCTCGGATGCATTATAGCAAAAACCAGGAATTATCCACGAAACAGGACCGTTCAGGCGCGTATAGAAACCACAACTGTGCCCAGCCAGGGATGCGCCACTCGGATTCCTACAATAGAACCGCCAAACCCAACAAGACAGAAAGGGATGCCCCGGCACACAATAGATGCGGCAACTCACACAACTGCGTGATAATGCTGAAGCGAAGACCATGGCCCCGCGAAGACATTCGGACCGGGGCAGGGCGGGTGTCCAAACCGCGGAGGTGCAAGGATGAGCAATTTCTCCTGGGTGGACGGCAGCATTGTGGGCGTCTACCTGCTGGCAACCATGACGGCGGGCATCATGGTCCGCAAATATGTCGGCCGCGTCGAAACCTTTCTGGTGGCCGGCCGCGAGATGAACCTGTATCTGGGCATCGCCTCCCTGGCCGCCACCGAGTTTGGCATTGTCACGTGCATGTACACGGCCCAGAACGGATACGACAAGGGCTTTGCCGGGGCCACGCCGGGAATCTTGTTCGCGCTGGCCTATCTTATCGTCGGCAAGACGGGGTTCTGCATCGAACCCATGCGGCGCTCCGGGGTCATCACGCTGCCCGAAATGTTCGAGAAACGTTTTGGTTCGGGCATCCGCTGGTTGAGCGGCCTGGTCATCATCATCTCCGGCCTGCTGAACATGGGCATCTACCTGCGGATGGGCGGTGAATTTCTCATCTCCGTCGTGGGCATGTCGCCCCAGGGCCACACGCTCGAAATCATGATGACCGTGCTGCTGCTCGCCGTGGCCGTGTACACCATTCTGGGAGGCATGCTGTCCGTGCTGGTCACAGATTTCCTCCAATTCGTGGTGATGAGCGCCGGACTGCTTCTCGTCACCGTGTTGATTATCTACAACGTCGGCTGGGGCACCCTGGTCGGAACCGTGGAGTCGCACTACGGTGCGGGCGGATTCAACCCGTTGCTGAACCCGGACATGGGGTGGTCATTCATCATCTTTAACAGCCTGGTGGTGACCGCCTGCGTGCTCACCCATCAGCCGGTGGTCCAGCGCGTGCTGGCCGCGAAAGACTCGGAGACGGGCCGCAGGATATTTACCCAGACCAGTTTCTTCTTCGTTTGCCGTTTTGTAATCCCCGGCATCTGGGGCATCGCCGCACTGGCGGCCCTCCCGGCAGGGCTAATCGGCGAGGACACGCGGGCCGCCATGCCGATGTACCTCAGCACCGTGCTGCCTGTGGGGCTCATGGGCATCCTGGTGGCGGCCATGCTGGCTGCGGACATGTCCACCGACTCCTCCTACCTGTTGGCATACGGGAGCGTGATCTACAACGACCTGCTGGCGCCGCTGCGCCGGCGTTTCCGACCCACCGAGAAGCGGGGCATCCTCTGGAACCGCTTCATTGTTGCCGCACTTGGCGTGTTCTTCCTGTTCTACGGCCTGTGGTACCCGCTAAAAGGCAGCGTATGGGCCTACCTCACCATCACGGCGACCATCGGTTTCGCCAGCATGACGACGCTGCTGATCTCCTGCTGTTACTGGAAACGGGCCAACAACTGGGGCGCGGCCGGCGCGATCATTGCCGGCGCCGTCATCCCCCTGTCCTATCTCGTGCTGGAGCAACTGCACTACACGAGCGCATTTGCGCTGTGGATTGGCCCGAACTGGTCGGGTATCGCGGCCTTTGCCGGTTCGGCGTTGGCCATGGTGGTGGGCTCTCTGCTCAAGCCCGCCACGCCGACCGTTAAGGAGATACCGGCATGAACACAGCAGCGCAGTGGTTCTGGGGCCTGACAACCCTTGCGTGTTTGATATGGTACTCGACCATGACCTTTCTCGTCGCGTACCGCGGTGTCATCGACATCCGCGGCATGCTTGGACGGCTGCGGCAGGGCCAGCTCGACGATGAGGAGGAGCGCGAAAACCCGACGAAACCCGCTGTTTGACGGGTGTCAGGAGCGCGAACGGTCGGCCATACGCAGCATCAGGAACTGCGCCGCTATGGCCAGCACAACAACGAGAGGCGTCCATTGGAAAGCCATGGAAATACCGGCATACTGCGCGGCATAGCCCAGGCCGATACCGCCGGCAAATCCGCCTGCGCCGAGCACCCCTTCGTTGATGGCGGCGCGCCGGTGACCCGCCTGGGCGTTGGCAAGGCTGTAGTAGAGGCTCGCAAAGAAGCAGACGCCATAGTTGGCCCCCACTATGACAAAACAAAGAATCATTACGGCAAGACTGCGGGTGTGCCCCAGCAGCACGAAGGCTGCCGCGGCGGCAAGTTGACCGGCGACGAGAACCGATATGCGCCCCTGCCATGCCCGGGTCCAACCCAGGAGAACGAAACAGGCCACGGTGGAGAGGGAAAGCAGGAAAGCCAACCAGGAATAGGTTGTGGCGGGCCCCACCGCGTCGAGCAGCGTCGGACGAAAATCGCCGTAGAGTGTCAGCGCGCCGCTGGCGGCAAGTTCCTTGACACGCATGGGGTACACCGAGCGCACCGCCGCGAAAAGGCCGTTGGCCGTAAAGGTGGCCGCCCATGACACATACAGAAGTCCCGTTGACATACGGACCGCTTCCGTGTCCCGCGGCCGGTCCTGTTCCCCGTCGCCGGACCGCGGGTTTGTGTTACCCTGCGGAAGCGACATGATGAGGCAAACAACCACGGCACAGAGCGCGAGGAGCGCGAGGAACGGCAAGCGAAAGTCCATGTCGTACAACGGCCCCGCCAACAGCGGACTGAGCGTGAATCCGAAGGCCGTGGCGGTGTTGAATCCGGCCAGATGCCGCGCCCGTGCCGCCGGGTCGGGTTCCTGCCCCAACCACGCCTGCATTGCGGGCCACGCCATGGCCAATCCCAGGAAAGGCACGGACGCCGCCAGGACACACAGGACGCTTGTGTCCGCCAAAGGCACAACGGCGAACAGCACGGCGAAGAAGGACGCCCCGCCCAACGCCCAGCGCAGGCTGTTTTGTGTCCGCGAGACAAACCCGGCCGATGCAAAGCAGCCGACGGCGTACAGCGCCATCTGGACCGCCCCCACCGTCCCCGAAAGCGCAACCCCGCCGTGGAGCCGGTCGAATACGAAGAAGGGCATGGCCGTCAGCCCGACGGCCACCGAAAAGTCCAGCAGAAAGGCGGCCAGGTACATGCGCCGGTGCGGCGGGAAAAAGCGAAGGGCATTCACCGGCGTGGCCCCCGGGCCTGCCACCGGCGGCGGCGCGCTGCGTCTACCACCGCTCGGCCGCCTGCCGGGCCTCAAGAAACTCCGCGCCCCGTTCGAGAAGATTCCTAATGAGCAAATGGAGCTGCTGGGCGGCAAATTCGCCGCAGTTCTTCGTAATGAACGGGTCCGGGCGCACGGCCCCTTCGCTGTAGAAGATGTCACCCTGGGGCATGGGATGAAATTCCCACGGGTGAAAATAGAAGCACAGGAACGGCGCCACACCCCGGGACTGGGCATGGCCGATAAATCCGTCAATATGGTGCATCATCGCATGGGCGCCCTCAATGCGGTAAAGCGGCCACTGGTCCATGTCGCGGCCGTACATGTCCTTGGAGTCCATCGACAGGTCGGCAAAGTTGGGAAGTTCCACGATGCGCAGGTCGCCCGGCTGCGTCCAATCCTCCCGGCTGGGATGGTAGGGGGTAAGCCGGTCACGAAAGAAGAACATGGGATAGGTGGCGTCAGCCACATAGCCCAGTTCGTCCAGCGCATTTACCACGGTCGTCGACCCGAACAGGCGCGGACAGCGGAACGACACGGGCCTCAACCCTGCGACCTGCTCCACCAATTCGGTGCAAAGACGCAGCCGGTTGGGCACCTCTTCGGGCAGAACGGGCAGCATTCCGGGGATTTCGTAGAGCGAGTCGCCGATGGTCTCATGGAAAAGCGTGTGGGCGCCGATCTCGTGTCCCCGCGCCTTGACGGCCTGAACGACTTCGGGATGCTTCTTCAAGCTGTCGCCCGTGAAGAAGAAAGTCGCCGGAACCTTGTTTCTTTCGAGGATGTCAAGGATCACCGGCGTGCCGTGTTGAAGCCCCTCATAGAAGGGGGTCCAGCTGCCGATGTCCGTCTCCATGTCAAAGCCGAGCACCACCTGCAATTCACTCATGCGAAATCTCCTGAATCAGGCGTGTTGTGCCGCCGTTCATCCACCATGCTTCACACCTGCGTCATTGTGGCACGGGCGGGAACAGGAGCATTGAGCGCATTGTGCGCGAAATTGTATAAATCCCGGGCGCGGCTTCGTAGCCTGCCGGTAACCGCGTACTGGACAACGAACCTGCGCAAGGCGCAATTATAACGCACCGGTGTTGCGTAACGAGTAGGAGTAGCAGCGATGAAAGTACCACTAAGCAATCCGAGCCCCGATATTAAGCGCTTTGTCGGCGTCATACGCGGGGAAATCATTCCCAAACGCCCGCCTCTGGCGGAATTGTTCCTGGACCACGAGGTGGAGCGCGAAATCGCGCAGGCCCACCTGGGTCTGGATTGGGTCGAACCGGCCGCCGACCGGGAAACGATGGCCGCCTATCTGCGCAACCGGACCGAAGTCTATTACCGCATGGGGTACGACTACATCCGCGTAACCGGCGGCGCGGACTTTCCGGCGACCTCCCTCGATGCCGAAGACACCGCCGAACTGTCACGCGGCAACCGCCACTGGGCCAACGAAACCAGCGGCCCCATTACTTCCTGGGAGGACTTTGAAAAGTATCCCTGGCCCGACCCGGCCAAGGCGGACCTCTGGCACTACGAATACGCGGCAAAGAACCTGCCCGAAGGCATGGGCCTCTTTGTCTGCCCGACCAGCGGTTTTCTCGAGATCCCGCTCGACACGCTTCTCGGCTACACCAATCTCTGCTATCTGATCTACGAGCAGCCCGACCTCGTGGAGGCGGTCTTCCAGCGGGTCGGCGAGATCATCTGCGCGGCCTACGAGCGGCTCATCGGCCTGCCCAACCTGCACGGCTTCTTCCAGGGCGATGACATGGGCTTCAAGACGGGCACGCTCATTTCGCCCGACCAACTGCGGACCCTCGTGCTGCCGTGGCACAAGAAAATGGCGGACTTGGCGCATCGCAACGGACTCGTGTACATGCTGCACTCATGCGGCAATCTCGAAGCCGTCACGGAAGACCTCATCAGCGATGTCGGTATCGACGCACGGCATTCCTACGAGGACGAGGGCAATTCGGTCATCGATTTCAAGGCGCGTTACGGGGACCGCGTGACCATCCTGGGCGGCGTGGATGTGGACAAGCTGACGCGGCTGCCCGAGGCCGAACTGCGGGCACACGTGCGCACCGTTATCGAAACCTGCATGCCCGGGGGCCGCTTTGCCCTCGGTTCGGGCAACACGGTGTGCAACTACATCCCCATTAATAACTACTTCGCCATGGTCGAGGAGGCGTTGCATTACGCCGGCTGAACCGGGGCGGCCCGGACAAGGACAAAGCACACATGCGGATTACGCGCAGAGAACTCATGCAAATAGGAGCACTGGGAGCCATGGGCATCGTGACGGACAGCAAACAGGCGGCAGCGGCGGAAACCGGACAGGCAAAAGCGGCACCGGTCCCAAACCATGATTGGCTGAACAAGCGCCAGCGCATCTATTGGTACGATCAGTACGCCCTCAATGATCAGGACACCGCCTTCGCCAACTACGATCCCGACCGCATCGCCAAGGAGATGGCCGGCGTCGGCGCGGAGATCGTCGCAGTCTACGCGGCCAACCAGTTCAGCGTGGCCTACTACCCCAGCAATATCTGGCCCATGCACCCAAACCTCAAGGGGCGCGACTATTTCGGCGAGGTGTCCTCGCGCCTGCAGGCACAGGGACAGAAAGTCATCGCCTACATCAACTGGCTGGAGTCGCGCCACCCCGAGTGGTACGTGGTGCCCATGGGCGGGCAGCCGGAAAAGGAGTTCCCCCTCGCCTCCTGGGCCAAACCGGACAACCCCGACTGGCGCGTGCAGCAGGTGCCCGGCGGGTCATGGCGCTTTGCCTGCATCAATTCGCCGCGCCGGGCGCAGGTCATTGCGGTCGCCCGCGAGATCATCGAAACGTACCATCCCGACGGCTTCCATCTCGACATGTTCTTCAATCCCGGCGTGTGCGTGTGCCAATACTGCCGTCCCGCGCTGGAGAAGATATGCGGCACGAAGGACATCACGCAGGAGGCCATAAACGTGCACTGGCGGGAATTCAGCGACTGGCGCAACGAATGCAGCACCTCGCTCATCGCGGAGCTGTCGGCGGTCATGCGCGAGCACGGCGTGTTCACCGCCCACAACGGCCAGAACCCGCTCTGGCTGTCCCCCATCTACGGTTTCGACAAGGACTGGCTCCCCCATCTCGATCTGTACGTGTCGGAAATATTCTACGACCTGCACGCATCTGACCTGACCATGCGCTGGCACCACGCCATCGGCAAGCCCTCCTGCGAGCTGCTGACCTCCTCCTCGCCCAACCATGCGCACCTGTCCGTGCCCTTCACGGCGTGGCAGATCAGCGCCGCCAGCGCCAAGGCCAACGGTTGCGACGTGCTCGGCCCCTGCTGCGTGGGCGCCTATCCGGACACCACCAGTCCGAAACGCCTGCTCGAAACGGTCCGCAAGGGACTCGACTTTTTCATGGAAGACGCGGACCTGTCCACCGATGCCGTGCCCGATGCGAAAGTGGCGCTCGTGTTCTCCTGGGCCACGCGCAAGTATTTCCGCGAGGGACGCATGGACTGGTCCCAGGAGCTGGACGGCTGGTCGCGCGTGCTCATTGAGGAGCATGTCCCCTTTGAATTGGTCGTTGCCGAACAGGTGTCTTCCGCAGAAGACCTGGCGCGCTATGACCTCGTCATCCTGCCCAGCCTCGCCCATGTGGACGACGCCTTTTGCGCGGCCGTGACCGCGTATGCCAACGCCGGCGGGCATGTGCTCGCCACCGGCGAGACTTCTCTGGGCGACGAAAAGGGCTTCCCGCGCACCGACTTTGCCCTGGGCGAACTCCTTGGCGTTACCCGCAAAGGGACTAAGGAGGGCACTTTCTACATGGACGGCGGTATCGAACCCGAACCAGCCGCCGGGGCGCTTCAACAGGTGGCGGCGTCAGGCGAAGTGCTGACGCGCCATATCGCAACCGACCCCGCCGGGTCCGTTGCGGGATACACCGACCCCTTCCCGATGAAGCCCACCGAATGGCCGCTGGCCGTGACAAAGGCGGCGGGTTCGGGACGAGTCCTCTATATCGCCTTCGGTCTCGGGCGTTACTACGCCCTTCAGCATCTCGTCCACGCACGGGATCGCATGGCGCAGTACCTCGACCGGATACTGCCCCAACGTCAACTGGTCGTGAAAGCGCCCAGAAGCCTGGAAGTGACCGTGTGGCGGCAGAAGACGCCCGAGCGCGTCATCATTCATCTGGCAAATCGGACATCCATGGCCCACGACATGCCGCGTATCCACGAGATTCCCCCGATTTGCGACGTGACTGTCGAATTGGAAAACCCCTACAAAACTTCGAAAGTGTCTTGCCGGGGGGCCTCCGCATCCACCGCAAACGAGGGAAACAGATTGCGCGTCCAACTCGCCACACTTGATGTCTATGCCGCCGTGGTGATTGAACCCATAGAAAACGTATAGACCCGTTTCCGGGAAGCGGAGCCGGCCCGGACACATTCAGGATTCTTTCACACGCGACAGGGCGCATATCGGCGCGGCAGGTTTCGTGTGTCAACGGAGTTCGCCCATATGACAAAGTCGCCTATTTCCCCGTCACTCGCGGTCCTGCTGCTCCTCTGCGCGGTGCCCGCGCTTCCGGCACGCGCCGCGGACGGCGCGGACAGACAGGATGTGATGATGGTGATGGAGCAGACGGGCGCGAGGGAACCGTCCCAGATGAGCGTCAAGGACAAGGCGGACCTGGCGCTCAGAAAACTGGCCCGGGCCGGGCAGCGGTTGCTTGTCTACGCCACGCCGCCCATCACAAACAATCCGGTCCTTCCCTGGTCCGACCTCCCCGCCACACCGACCGACATCACGACGGTGCGGGCCTGCCGTGAAGAATATGAACCCGCCTCTTTCGTGGCCTATCCCATCGGAGAGGATCTTACCGTGGACGTCACCGCCACGGACCTGACTGGTTCGGCCGGCACAATCGCCTCGGACAACGTGGATATCAGGGTTGTGAAATGCTGGTACCAGTCCGGCGGCGGTGAGGGCTACTCCAATCCGCCCAAGTATGTGCAGGAGGTCGGCGAAAAGGACATCATGATTCTGGACAACACGCCGGTGGATGAGGGCAAACGCATCCTCACGCCGGAACTGCTGTTGAAGGACGACGACCTTGTGCGAACCGAGAAATGGTACAGGAACAATTTCGTCAAGCTGCAGTATCCCGACGGGACAAAGAAGTGGCTTTGGACCAGCGCTCCAAAAGTGGTCTTCCCTGACGGCAAGGTGGTGGAACCGTGGGTCATGAGTCCCGACACCCTTGGCAGGCAGGATGATTATTCCGTGGAGAACCAGCCCATACGGGATGCCCAGACCCTGCAACCGGTGAACATACCGAAACGCACCTCAAAGCAGTTCTGGATTACCGTGCATGTGCCCGGCGACGCCAAGGCAGGCGACTATGAGGGCAGAATAGAGCTTCGCTCCCAGGGGACCCTGCTCGAGACGCTGCGGCTCAAGTTGGAAGTCCTGCCCTTCGATCTCGAACCAAATCCCCTGGAGTCCAGCATCTATCTGCACTTCTTCGGAAGCAAGGGCTTCATCGGCATCAAGCTGGACGAAACAGGGAAGGGCACCGTGGGTCCCGACGTGCGCAGCGTGGAACAGTACAGGGCGGAACTGAAGAACCTGCTGGCGCACGGCGTCGACAACCCCACCGAAAGCGTGCCGCTGGAACAACTGGAGACCGCGCTCAAGCTCAGGCGGGAAGTCGGGATGACCACGGACATTCTCTATCACACCTTCGAGGGCCTGGGGGGATGGACGGTAAAACCGGTGGACGTCGAAAGACTGAAGAAGGTGGTCGCGCTTGCCCAGAAATACGGCTACAAGGAGGTCTACTTCTACGGCCTTGACGAGGCCCAGGGGGACCGGCTGAAACAGTCCCGGCCCGAACTGGAAAAGATTCATCAGGCGGGCGGCAAAATATTCGCCGCCGGCCTGGCCACCTCCCTCGGCGGCGACAGCTTCGACGTTGTTGGAGACATCCAGGACCTCATGGTCATGTCCTACACGCCCCTGAAGTCAGATGCGGACAAATGGCACGGCAGGGGACACAAGATCATGAGCTATGCCAACCCGCAGTCCGGCTTTGAAAAGCCCGAGACCTATCGCCGCAATTATGGACTGCTGCTGGACTACGCGAAGTACGACGGTGGGATGACCTTTTCCTATTACTGGTTTGGCTGGAACGACTTCAACATATGGCCCCCGTACCGTGACCACAACTTCGTCTATCCCACCGCCGACGGCGTCATTGACACCATCCAGTGGGAGGGGTACCGCGAAGGCATCGACGATCTGCGCTACCTCGCCACGCTGCGAAAGGCCATTGCGGTGGCCGAGAAATCGGGCGCGGCAAAACAAGCCGGCGCGGCAAAGGCCTTTATCGACAATGTGGACATCGAGAAGGTTGACCTGGTTGGTTTGCGCAATGAAATGACAGGCTGGATAATGGAACTGAACAAGGCCGTTGCCGAGGGCGGCAAGAACTAAACAGCATTTAATCCACGCGGCGGGCCGCGTCAGGGAGAAGATCATGGACACGATGAGCAGAAGACAGTTCATGCAGGTGAGTTCGGCGGGCAGCGCGGCACTGGGTGCCGGATTGCTGGCCCAGGCCGCACCGGCCGACCAACCCGCCCCGGCGAAGCCGGCCGGGGACGCCTTTGTGGACCGCATCGCTTTTGGGCCCTGGATGAACGACACGCGCATGGACCCCATGCCCTTCTCCGGTTGGCCACCCGATGCCTTTGACGACGTCACGGTCGAGAGCATCATCAAGACCTTCGACCTCAACCAGGCCTTCGGGTACAACATCTACGACATCTTCGGCCTCTTCGCCACCTACGGCTGGCCCGAGGACCTGGAGAGCGCCGCCACGCCGGAACGCGCCGCCCGCGTGCGCACCCTCGTCAAGGCGGCCCACGACCGCAACATCAGGATCATCTGCGGCATGGGCGTATATAGCTGGGGCTTTGACGAAATAATCAGGAAGCACCCGGAAGTGGCCGGTGTAAACCAGCAGTATCCGAACCAGCAGGTCATGTGCGGTTCCAAAGAAGATTCGTGGAAATGGCAGCAGAAGCTCGTCGACTTCATGATGAAATGGGAGCTTGACGGGTTCCATCTCGAGGCCGCCGACCTGGGACGCTGCACCTGCCCCGACTGCATGGCCAAATGGCCCAGAAACCCCGACTATTTCTGCGAAATCTCCTCGCGCACCGCCAAGTACATTCGCGAAAAGATGCCCAACGCCTACATCCTGGTGACTACCATAAGCTGGGCCGACTGGAACGCCGGCTTTGCGGAAAAGGACAAGGACTCTCTGGTTGAACTGAGCAAGAGCGTGGATTGCATTTTCGACCAGGGCCACCACTCCTGCTACATCCGTCCGCCCGAGCGCAAGCCCTTCATCGAGCGCCTGCACAGCCGCTTTGGCACCTCCGGCGGGCTGTGGGTCTATCCGACCTACACATGGGACCGGCTCCAGTGGTTCCTGCCCTACACGAAACTGACAGGCACGCACATGAAGGAACTGTTCGCCGACGGCGGCCGCGCCGTCATGTACTATCAGGGCCCGCCCAATAATCCCGGCGTCGAGATAAACATCGCCTTCGGCGGGCAGCTCATGTGCAATCCCGGCAAGACCGTCGAGGAAAACCTCGCCGCCGTGCTCGAACGCATCTACAAACCCAAATCCCCGGCCGCCGTGGAAAAACTCGTGTCCATCGTGCGCGCCGCCGAAGACGCCTATTTCAACAGTATGGAGTGGGACGACAAGCACTTCTACCTGAAGGGCAACAAGCTGTTCCCCGGTCCGGGCGAGTTGCACCTGTCGCGACCCATCACAGGACTCTACGGCACGCCCGACTATATACTCGAACCCCAGCTCAGCTTCGAGGGACGCAAGGCGTACAACATCGGGCTGGAAGCGGCACTGAAAGATGCCTACGCCATCGGCGACCAGTTTGAGGCCCAAGACAAGATGACGCGTCTGCAGACCGCCATGCTCAACACGCTCATGATGGTCCGCACAGCCGTCTCCACACAGCAGTGGCAGGAACAGCGGGCGAAAGAGCTGAACAAAGGCTAGAAAGGGTAGAGGCATATGGGAGACCGCCGCGCTTTCTGAGCAGGCAACAATCCAGCGTCTTCGGCGCGGGCGGCGTTGCACGTGTTCTTTCTCCCGCGTTTTTCGTATCATGTGACTCCTGCACCTGACATACACAGATGCAACGGCAACTTTACGCAGGAGTGCATATCGCATGTTGACCAGGAATCATTGTCTCGTTGCAAGGCTTGCCCCGCTCCTCGCGGTTGCGGGGGTTCTTGCCGGTTCCCAGGCATCGGCCTCCACCGCGTTTGGACTGCCGGACGGCACCCAGCCCTCCATCGGCGCATGGTTCTGCAATGATGACTTTCTTGAACCGGACGGCTACAGGAAATATGTGGACCTGTTTGCCGGGCAGTCCCCCTACGACCTGCTTACCACGAGTTTCCGCATCAACCGTCGCGAAATCACCGAACCGGCCTTTCATGACCAGGTCAAAGCGGCCGTGGCCTATGCGCGCGAACGCGGCCTCAAGATAGCCCTGGATTTGGACATACGGCTGGCGCGGGAAGCTTTTCGCAGCCAATACCCCGATGAACAGCAGGAAATGCTCCGTCTGCGGACCGTGCCCCTGAATACCTCAGGTCAGGTGGAATTTGCCATCACGCCGGAAAAGCTCGGCGACCACATGACGGGCAACACCACACCCTACATCCCCCTGTCCGGGCGTTTGGTGCGGGTGTATGCCTATACCTCCGGAGAAAGGGGCATCCTGCCGGAAACCGTTCAGGACATCACGGAACGCTGCGCGGTTAAGAGCGCGTCCAAGGAGGAGGTCCGCGTTGCCATTCCCTGCGATGCGTCCACCGCCGGCCGCACCGCCTGCGTCATGGCCGCGTTTGCCCACCTCACGCCGGACGTGTACGCACCGCACCTGCTGGACTTTCAGCGGTCCGTCGTGGAGCAATACGCCGATGTGGCGCTTTCGGGACTCCTGAAGGACGAGTGGGGCTTTCCGCCCTGCTTCGACGGCAGCCCCGCCAAGAACGATTTCTGGTTTTCCGAAGCCCACGCGAAGGCCTATGCCGAAGCGACCAGCGGGCGCGACCTGGCACGCGACTGCCTGCTGATGCACGCCGGCGAACAGGGCCGGGAACGGGAACGCCAGGCGGCTATCAACGTGCTGCTCAAAACATCGCGCGAACGCAACGTGGCCGTGGAGGAGCTTTACTACAATCTCGCGAAGGAATTCTTCGGCCCGACGGCCGCCGTGGTGACCCACGCCACGTGGATGCCCTATCCCGGACCGGCGGAGTTCAAGAAGAACGGACTGGACTGGTGGGCGGCCAAACGGGACTGGGGACAGACCGATGAGGACACGCCCTTTCCCGTGCGGACCGCCCTTGCCAAGAAATGGGGCAGCAGTGTCTGGTACAACCAGTACTACTCCACTGACGCCGACAACTACCGCGAAAGCCTCTGGTCCCACGCCCTCGGCGGGGGACGCATCAATTACCACCCCATCTATCCGGCCCCCGAAGGTTCGACCATTCTCTCCCGAACCTCAAAGCTGCTCGCGCCCGACATCGTGACCGGCGAAAGCCGCATCCGTCTCCTGCAACTGATTACCCGCGCCCCCATCGACTGCCCCGTGGCGGTAATCTTCGGCCATGCCTGCGCCATGAACTGGGCCGGACCGGCCTACGACGATGTCGGCCTCGCCGTGACGGACGCGCTCTGGCAGGCGGGCTACTATGCGGACCTCATTCCCACCAGCGAAATGGCATCGGGCGCGCTCAAGGTCGCCGAAGACGGCACCGTCACCTATGGGGCCCAGCGCTACGCCGCCGCGGTGCTCTATCATCCCGAATTTGAAGAGCCCGAAACGGCCGCTTTCTTCAACAAGGCCACCGCCACCGCGCTCTTTCGCGTCGGCGGCTGGACGCGTGACTTCAACGCCAGGGACTTCGACGGCGTTGCCGCACTTCCCAAGGCCATGACGCTATGCAACGATGCCGCGGACGCGGCGGCCAAGGCCATCGAATCTCTCCGCCAACACAACATCCCGCCCCGCACCCCGGCGACCGAACGCCTTCCCAACAAAACTGTCCGTCCCGGCCGTGAAGGCCGCATACGCCTCATCGACGGCACGGAAGTGTTCCTCTCCGGCAAAACAGATGCGGCCGGAGACCCCATCTCCGGCACCTTTGAGGTGTCCGGCCAAAAAGTCACCGTGGAGGCGCGGGGCATACTCGCCGTCCGCCTCAGCGCCGACGGCCAAGTTGACGCCCTTGCTGCAGGCGGGCTGAAACAGTTCACAAGCGACAAGCTTTCGCTCCAGTTCGACACCCCCCTCGATATCACCTATTGGCATGACGCAGACGGGCTCCCCAAGGGCGCGCTCCAGAACGGGCCCGAACAACTCCCGGATGCGCTTGCCGCGCTCACCAAGGACTGGGCCCGCCTCAACACACCTGTGGCCGCCCTCACCTTCCCGCCCGAACTGGTCAGTTTCACCCCCGGTAAAGACAACCCTGTGTTCGAAGGTGCCGGCCACGGCCATTGGGATGAAAAGATACGCGAGCGCGGCTGGATCATGCACGAAGACAACGCCTGGCATCTCTGGTACACGGGACACAAAGGCGGAAAAAACGAGCCGAGGAGGCTCGGCTATGCCGTGTCCACAGACGGCATCCACTGGCAGCGCCATCCGGACAACCCCATCAATCCGTCCGATTGGATCGAGGACATGATGGTGGTTAAGGAGAAAGACACCTACTACATGTTCGCAGAGGGCAGGAACGACGAAGCCCACCTGCTCACCTCAACCGACCGGACCCATTGGGAAGAGCACGGAAAGCTCGCCATCAACAAGGCAAACGGCGAACCCATCCCTCCGGGACCGTTCGGCACGCCTGCCGCATATTATGAGGCCGGCATTTGGTATCTCTTCTATGAGCGGAACGATGAGGCTGTCTGGCTGGCCACCTCGAAGGATCTCAAGACGTGGACGAACGTGCAGGATGCCCCCGTCTTGGAACGCGGCCCCGGGGCCTATGACAAAGAAATGATCGCCATGGACCAGGTGGTGAAATATGACGGTGTCTATTACGCCTACTACCACGGCCTCATTCCCGACACCCACCCGGACGAATGGACCTCGGCCGTCGCCGCCTCAACAGACCTCATTCACTGGCAGAAGTACGAAGGCAATCCAATCGTTCGCGGCGACAAGTCCAGCCCGGTGCTCGTTCAGGACGGAACGGCATACCGCCTGTACACCATGCACCCGGCCGTATGCGCGTATCTCAATTCGCAACCGGACACCGCAAAGTAGTCGCGGCATCCTGCCGCGTCCTTCGACGGCGCCTCCGCCATCTCCTTGTGGGCTCGCTCCCAAATTGCATTTGGGAACGAGCTTGTCCGCGAAGTTTATCCGCCTTGGCGGGTTGCGCCTCGCAACACTGGGGCACGGCCCCGTCCTCTACAATTCTCCTTTGCGGGACACCGCCCGCTTCAACCTCGGTCGAACGCGGTGATGATAGGG
Source organism: Candidatus Hydrogenedentota bacterium (assembly GCA_903902895.1). Lineage (GTDB taxonomy): Bacteria > Hydrogenedentota > Hydrogenedentia > Hydrogenedentales > CAITNO01 > CAITNO01. The sequence goes on from CAIUWO010000051.1 coordinate 24,557, forward strand.
ATCATCCGTTTCCATCTGGCAGTGGTAGATTTCGATCAGGCGCGCCATCGCGGCCTCGGCTGAGGGTGTTTCCAGTCCGTCGCCCGCAAAACGCTCCCGGTCGAGCACCGCGCGCAGGCGGAGGATCTCCCACCGCCAGTTCTGCCGCGCCCAACCGGGCAGGCGCGCGTCCACATCCCCAGCCAATTGACAGGCCCGCCGCACCGCATCGACATCGGCCGGTTCTTTCCGCTGGGCCCGCCCCGCCGAAGCCTCAAGAATGTCGATGACCGTCATGACGTCCTGCGTGACGCCGGAACCAAACTCATAGCCTATATACTCTTCCAGCGTTGACCGCGCGCTGCGGTCACGGTCCCAGTAGAATTGGGCGACCACCGCCTTGTTCATGTCCTCGTAGATGCCCTCGCTGTAGGGGAACCCGCCTTCCACCGCCTGCTTCACCTGGTCCCACAACCGCTGAAACCGGGCAGGCAGCGGATGGGCGCCGACACCGCCCCAGGGCCAGTTGCCCCACATGCTGATTTCCGGAAAGTTGAGCAGCGGCAGTTGGCCGGGCACGCCCACGTCGAGCGGATAGCGGGGATAGTCCTCGTGCGCGTCGGCGAGGATATAGTCCAGCCATCCGTTCTCTTTGGCCAGGGCGTCACTCAGCCCCTGCCATTCGCCCTCCGGCGGTGTGTCGAACATCCACGTGCTCATCACCGTCTTCATGTTTGGAAAATACGAACGGCCCAGCTCGGTCAGATCGCGGGACAGTTTGAGATAGCCGCTGCTGCCCCAGGGCGCGCACTTCTCGCAGGCGCATCCGCCCTCGTCATAGGGCCAGTGGACCAGAATATCCACCCCGATATCGGACAGCTTTTCAAAAAGCTGCCGCGTGTTGTCCAAGAGGTACTTGTGGCCGTCCGGATTGCTCGGGCAAATGGGGTGCCCGCTGTTGCCCCGCCGGTGCGTGGGGTCGGGCAGCGGCGTCGCCCGAATCTCCTTTGGCGCCCCGGTAAACATCGTGTTGCCCACGCCCGTGGCAAACTGAAGCCCCAACTCCTTGGCGGTCTTGGCATACAGGCGCACCATGTTCATGGCCGGCTCCGCCTGCGGGTCGTCCCAGTCCTGAAGGTTGATCATCGGGAAGATGACCATGACGGCGTTCACCCCCCAAAGCGCCAGATCCTCCATGTACCGCGAAATCTCCGCCGCCGGGGCCTGGTGGTACCAGTTGTGGAAATGCGTCGCGAAGTACATGCCGCGCAGCGACCCGCGGGGCGCCGAGCTTCCCCGCCACGGGGAGGGTTTGAACGTCCCGTCATACCGGCAGGTGCGGAGAAACTTGCCAACGCCGTAAAGCAGGCCCCGCGGCGACCCGCCGGCGATACGGACAGCCTCATTGACCTGATCGATGCGGAAAGCATCGGGGGGCAAGCCGCCATCAATGGCCAGAATGAGTTGTACCCCGGCGTCCGCCTCGACCACCTTCGCCGAGCAGCGCCGCTGAATCCTGTCCTGCAGAATCGCAAAGGTTCTGGATACAAGCGGACCGGTTGGCGCTTCCATCTTGACCCGGAGTTCATGCGCTGCGTCCGCGACTTGCTCCGCGCCTTTTTCCTCCGCCATGGCGCGCCCCTGCAGTCCCGCGCCAACGGCGGCCATGCCGGCACACTTGAGGAAGGTTCTTCTGTCGTGGGTATTCATCGTCTCATTTCCTCCTGCCTGCGCCGGCGGCAGTGTCGTTTGGCATGTCCCGGTTAAGGTTTCCAGGAACTCATTTCGCGCAGCGCGAAAACACCAGCGGGTTGATTGGAGCAGACTTCGCTTCCGAATCTCAAGCGGCGCATCCTGCCCCGCATCGAGGTACAAGGGTATTGGAATTCTTGACGCTCTGGTCAGCTTTTCCCATAATGGGTCCGTTGGACGCGCCACCCGGCCGAAACGAACGCAAGAGCGGACAATTTCATCCCGGCAGGCCCTGCCGCTATTACCACTCAGAAAGGCTGCCCATGGTTTCGAGTTTGGAAGAGACAAGAAAGGAAGGCGGATATGGCATTGCACGCATGTTCCTGGATGGACGCTTCTATTTCTGGGTGTGCCTGGTCATTGTCGGCTTTGTGTACGTGTCGGGAGTTCTCTGCGGCAGGGCCATGCCCTTCTATTCGCATAATGAAGGATACGGTGACTTCGTCAAGATCCTCATATCGGCGCCGTTTCTGTTCTACTTTGGCGCCAGGCACACGCTGGAACCAAGCACCGGAAGCTGGCGAAACGCCGCGAAACGAAACATGCTCGGATTTGCGCTGCCGTTCTTCATCGCGCTGCACTGGTTTTATCTGCAGTCAATTCCGCAGATTAACTACTCGCTGACGCCCCAAGACCTTATGCGCATGCATCCTGTCGGCAAGGCGGTCTTCATTGGTGCCGGACTGCTTATTCTGGGACTGGCCGTATACCATTTTGTACTGGCCCATCGTGAGAATATCCTGGTCAAGTACGCGTGCGCGCTGGTGGGTGCCATCGGCCTGTTGGCGGCCGTTTCGTGGGTGCTGCGCGACCACTACTACGTGCACATCCACCATTACTTTCTATTTGGTTTCTTCATTCCCTTCGCGCGGTTCCGCAATCCCGTTTCGCTGGTTTGCCAGGCATTGTGCGCGGGGGTCTTTGTCGAGGGCGTCAGCGAATGGAGTATGGGCGCACTGTGGTATGCCTATTGACGGCCCCGACGACAACCCCGCGTGTACGGCGGGGTAGAGGAGACGTTGGGAACGTGCGGCGGCCTGCGCCTTGGACGGACTTTGGGGTGATGCGTTATGATAGGTCCCTTCCGCAGCAAGGAGCCGCCATGTTCACCCCCGACACCGACGCATCCACAAAACGGCGCTGGCAGCCTGAAAGTGCAGGCCCGTATTGCCCGGGGCCGAATCCATGAACGGCATCGTCCATTTTGGCACGGGTTATCTTGCGGCCCGGGCGCTCGGATATCGCGAGCACCGTTTCGAGACGCTTTACGTGGCGGTGGCCGCGTACTCGCCCGACTTCGACGCGCAATTGAGCCGGTTGTCGCCGCTGTTTGCCCATGGCATTTGGACGCACACACTCGTGGGCGTGATCGCCATGAGTGTCGTGCTTTCGGTGTTTGCCCGGGTCGTGCTTGCGTGGTTCAAGCCCCCTTTCCCGGTCCCTTTTGGACGACTCTTGGGCTTGGCGCTGCTCGGGGGAATCAGTCATCTCGTATTGGACGGCTTCACTTTCTACGAATCGGCAGCCGACGCGACACACCACATGTACTTCTGGCCCATCTGGAACTTTCCCTGGCATATCAACACCGTGTTCCCCGCCGTGTCATTCACGGTGCGTGTTTGGGTTGAGGTGGCTTATTCGGTCCTGTTGGGGGCGTTCGTCCTGCTTTATCAATGGGGTTTCCGAAAGCAGAACCCATTTCGCATGTTCAACCCGCGCCGCTGGTTCCTGCCAAACGAGGGCTGAACGGACCCGAACGGGAACACGCCCCTCACGCCGGCCTGTGGCGTCGGCGCGCGGGGTGCATTCCAGGTGCCGGCCCCGCACCGACTTTGGCGCATGGCTTTCTCCCTTCCGTTCATGCGCGGCATGCTTATGCCAGAGAGGACGGAGGACCCTAAGTATCCGACGCGAATAACATTGTCGAGTTATCATTCGGCCTGGGGCGTATGGTGTGGTTCCATTCGCCATGAAACTTTTCCTGCTTGAGATTGATGCTCTTGAATTCCTCATCGCTGACCGTGTTTTTCAGGGGGTACTGCCGACGGTCCAGCACACAGGTCACTTTCAATCCGGTCGCCGTTTTCGTGCCGGATATCAGGTTCGCCATCGTCTCATAATCAGTCAGCGGTTCGCCCCGCCAGTTGGAGCTAATAAAGGAGAACAGAAGGTGCTCCACCTTGTTCCATTTGCAGGTGCCCGGGGGGAAATGGCAGACGGACACGGGAAACGCAAGCTCATTTGAAAGCCGCTGGAGTTCGCGCTTCCACAGACTCAACCGGTAGCCGTTGCTCCCCCCGCCGTCCGCCGTGATCAACAGCCGCTTCGCATCCGGATACAGACGCTTTCCTTCGGCGCGCCACCAGCCGCGAATGGAGGCGACCGCAAACTGTCCCGTGTCGTGATCAACGCCAATGACGACGCGCCCCGTGTTTTTGGCCAGGTCGTAAATGCCGTACGGATACGCCCGCGGGACCTCCGGACCCGGACAATCGTGCCCCTGCACTTTGGGCGCATCGCCTTTGCTGTGCCATTTGCGCCCGTTATTCTTGTAGTTTCCGAGAATCTCCTTCTTCTTGGTGTCGACGGAAATCACCGGCGTTCCGGTCCGAAGTGCCCGGGACACCTGCGTGTTGATGTGTTCGAATTGCGCATTGCGGTCGGGGTGTTGGTTGCCCTCCTCGGTCTTGCGGTTGGCCTGAAGGCTGTAACCGAGACTGTGGAGAAGCGTCCAGACCATGCGCTGGCTGGTGGCGTGTCCCTGCTCCACGAGCGCGCAGGCCAGGGCGCGCGTGCTTTTGCAGGTCCATCGCAGCGGCGACATAGGGTCGCCGCGCGACAGCGGTTCCACCATGCCTTCCAGGGCTGACAGAAGCGTGCCGTCCAAGTCGCATGCTTTCCTGCGGCCTCCGCCTTTTCGCCGGACGCGATCATTGGAAAGGGTGCAGGGCTCCCCAAGTTCACGCTGCCCCTTTTCTATCGTCGGGCGGGAAAGACCCGTAATCCGGGACAGACGCGACACGCCTCCGTGTCCAAGGGCATTGGCTTCCGCCGCCGCAAAAAGCCGCAGTGACCGCTCATTGAAGGTGGGCGCCAACTGGGCGAAACGAAGAGCAATCTGGTCTTCTGCATCCATGCCTGCAAGCATACTCCATCATAGCATGAATGACAATGTTATTTTGCGTCATATCCTAAATCGCAAATGGCGCGGCTTAATCCCATTCAGATTTGCCGCAGGCTGGTCCCCGCCTACAGATTCACGCGGCCACAATCAAGGCCAATTCCCCCTTGGTCAAACGCTGACATGCCGAAAAAACGATTGACAAGCGACAGGCCCAAGCGTAAATTGTTTCTACCGGGAATATCAAAGGCAGGCCCTCCCGGCAAACGACCAGCCGAAGGATGCATATTGCGGCCAACAAGCCGGTTGAGTGGAAAGGCAGTCAGGGTTTACAGGTGGCGTCATGCCCAATCCCAAACATTCGTGACGAGGAGGATGCCGGAAATGCTCTTGACTCTCTGGA
>CAIUWO010000052.1 GCA_903902895.1 Candidatus Hydrogenedentota bacterium
AGCTTCCCGCCCGCATCGTGCGCGCCACCGGCGAGGCCGCGCACTACCGCGACTGGTGGCGGCAGGTGACGCGGCTCATGCAGCGCCATGACGGCGCGGACACGCTGCACGAGGCGCTGCGCTACGTCGAGGACTGCGCCAACCCGGCCATCCGCGCGGCCAAGGATTTGGGCGCACTGCGCGCCCCCGGCGCCTACCTCGCCAGCCGCTGCCGCGACCACCTCGCCCGCCACGGACTGCGCCTGCCCCCGCCGCCGAAAGCTGCGGTTGCATAACGGTCGCGGTGGGTGAAGTGGAGCACAGCGGAACGTAACCCACCGTGTTTCGGGGGGAAGGCCGCGAACTGACGGCGGTTCCCGCCGTTTCTTGACAGAAACGGAGGCCGCCCCCTATTCTCCTGTGAACGGTTGCCGAAACTTCATGTCGGCCCCGATGGTCTGTGCACTGTGAAAACCATAGAATCGAGGCATAGAATGAAGAAGCTTGCATGCATGGCGGTGTTTTGCGGCGTGTTTTGCCTGGCCCTCGGGGCCCAGGCCGTTGACCTCAAGGCCAAGAAGGCGCCGAAACACGGGGTCTGGCTCGATTCGCTGGATTTCTCGGTTTTGGCCCAGGGGTCCAAACGCCCCGCGAAGGACAAGCCCGTCACGGGTGTCCCGCTGACACTGGGCCATGCCAAGTACGCGCACGGCATCGGCACGCAGGCCGTCAGTGAACTGCTCATCGACCTCAAGGGGGGCGCCGCCCGTTTTGATGCGGTGGCGGGCGTCGATGACGGCACGCAGGCCACGGGCGCGGTAGTCTTCGAGGTGTGGGCCGACGGCCGCAAAGTGGCCGAAACGGGGAAGATGCGCGCCGGAGACAAGCCCAAACCGGTGTCGGCGGACCTGACGGGCGCGCGCTACCTGCTCCTGCTCGTGCTGGACGGCGGCGACAGTAGCCGCTTTGTCCATGCCACCTGGGCCGGCGCGCTGCTCACGCTCTCGCCGGAGGCGAAAGAGGCGCCCGCGGTCGTTGCCGTCGCCGACGAGCCGGCCCCGTCGATCATCCACACCGACCCGCCCGAACCGCGCATTCACGGGCCGCGCACCGCCGGCGCCACGCCCGGGCGCCCGTTCCTGTTCCTGATTCCGGCGACGGGCGAGGGTCCGCTCTCCTTCGCGGCCAAGGGGCTGCCGGAAGGCCTGACGCTTGACCCGAAGACGGGGATCATTTCGGGCGCGCTTAAACAGGCCGGCGAGACGGAGGTCGCGCTGGCCGTGTCGGGGCCGAAGGGAAGCTGCTCGCGCAAACTGACCATCATTGGCGGCGACCACAAGCTCGCGCAGACGCCCCCGATGGGCTGGAACTCGTGGAACGTGTGGGCCCGGGCCGTCGACGACGCCAAGGTGCGCGCGGCTGCGGACGCCATGGTTTCCAGCGGCCTCGCCGCGCACGGGTTCCAATACATAAACATCGACGACGCATGGGAGGGCGCCCGCGCCGCCAGCGGCGAAATACTCACGAACGAGAAATTCCCCGACATGAAGGCGCTGGCCGACTATGTCCACTCGAAGGGCCTGCGTTTCGGCGTCTATTCGTCGCCGGGCCCGCTGACCTGCGCGGACTACACGGGCAGCTACCAGTTCGAGCAGCAGGATGCTAACTCGTACGCCGCATGGGGTGTTGACTTTCTCAAGTACGACCTGTGCAGCTACCGCGACATCGCCAGGGTCGCCGAACTTGACGTGCTGAAGAAACCCTATTTCGTCATGCGCGAGGCGCTCGACCGCTGCAACCGCGACATCGTCTACAGCCTGTGCCAGTACGGCCGGGGCGACGTGTGGAAATGGGGTGAGGAGGTGGGCGGCAACCTGTGGCGCACCACCGGCGACATCGGCGACACGTGGAAAAGCGTGTCAACCATCGGTTTCGCGCAGACGGACATAGAGCCCTATGCCGGACCGGGGCATTGGAACGACCCCGACATGCTCGTCGTCGGAAAGGTCGGCTGGGGCCCGAACATCGCGCCGACCAAGCTCACGCCCAACGAGCAGCTCACGCACATCACCCTCTGGTGCATGCTGGCCGCCCCGCTGCTGGTCGGCTGTGACATGGCGCAGATGGACGACTTCACGAAGGCACTGCTGACGAACGACGAGGTCCTCGACGTCGACCAGGACCCGCTGGGCCGGGCCGGCGCGCGGCGCGCCCAGGAAGGGCTCTCCGAAATCTGGGCAAGGCCCCTTCACGACGGGACCATGGCGGTCGCGCTGTTCAACCGCGCGCCCATCAAGCGGCCCGTGACCGTAAAGTGGTCCGACGTCGACCTTCAAGGCAAACAGCCGGTGCGCGACTTGTGGCAGTGGAAAGACCTGGAGCCGGCGGAGGGCGCCCTGACTGTCGATGTGCCCGGCCACGGGGCGGTGCTGCTCAAGATAGGCGCGGCGTCCACAAAATAAAGGGTGTAGTTTTCGCATTACCGCTCTTTGACAACACGGATTTCACGGACCACACGGATTACAACGGTGGACTTCCCCGCTTGGCTTAGACGGGCCGCAGATTACTCTCCCTGTTTCTTCGCAAACGCGTCCCAATGTTTTTGCCGGACATCCGTGAAATCAGTGCCATCCGTGTTTGACAGGGTCTGTGCGCTCCCCAAGAGCCGGCCCTGCGGCAGAATGAGAGCTGGACCCAAAATGTAACGCCTGCAATTCCAGGATTTCGACCCAGACATTCAATCCCGGAATTCAAACGATGGCGCACATGCCTTCCTATAAGTGAAAATGGTTCAACCCGGGCTTCCGCC
>CAIUWO010000053.1 GCA_903902895.1 Candidatus Hydrogenedentota bacterium
GTGAGGGATACGCGGTGAAAGACCTTCGGGGCTACGACGGTAACGATCAGATGCGCGCCGATGGTAAACACGTCAGCTTCAAGTCCAACCACGCAGGGGGAATCACCGGTGGCCTGACGACCGGACAGCCTGTTGTGGCCCGTCTGGCCATCAAGCCCACGCCCACCATCGCCAAGGATCAGGACACCATTGACAAGGTATCGCTGGAAAATGCCACCCTTAGCGCGGTTACACGCCGCGACCCAACCATCGTTGCGCGGGTGTGGCCGGTGGCCGAAGCCTTCATGTCGATGATTGTGCTCGACCAGTACATGCAGCACCTGGCTTATCAGGCGATGCTTCCCAAGCGCTAGACAACTGCGCGTAGCATCCCTACCCCGCGTCTGCTTCCGAGACCAGTTCTCCGAAGTAGACGCCGTTTTGCTCAATGAGGCGAATTGTCCTGCGGCAAACGTGGCAATCGAAAACCGTGCCCACCTCCGCGCTTTCGGCGATGCGGATGAAGGTGCTGCAGAAGGGGCAGGCAATGCTCTTTTCATCGGTCTGGAAGTAGTTCTGCAGAATCTGGTCGATCAAGCCGTCCTTGTAGCAGTCTATCAGTGCTTGTGCGCAGACCGGGTCAAACTGGGTGCCCTTGCCCTTTTCCAATTCCTCGATACCCACTTCAGGCGGTAGCCCCTTGCGGTAGGGGCGGTTGCTCGTCATGGCGTCGAAAGTGTCGGCCACCGCCACAATCCGGCCTTCCATCGGGATGTCTTCTCCCTTGAGACCGAAGGGATAGCCCCGGCCATCGTAACGCTCGTGGTGGTAGAGGCAATAGGGAATGAGCGGATGAAGAACCTTTACGTCCTTGAGCAGATCCTGGCCACGTTGCGGGTGCACCTTGAGCTTTTCATACTCCTCATCCGTTAATTTTCCGGGCTTGCTGAGAATGGCATTGTCCACCCCGATTTTTCCGACATCGTGCAGGACAGAACCCATCTCGACCTCTTCCAGTTTCTTTCCTGACCATCCGATTTGTTTCGCGATAGCCAAGGCGAAATTGGTGACCCGCCAAGTGTGCCCCACCGTGTAATGGTCCCGAAGTTCGATGGCGTTTGCCAGCACGAGCAGGGTGTCGTTATAGGCTCTGTCCAGATCGTCATACGCCTGTTTCAGTTCCCGCACATATTGCGCGTTCCTGATGGAGATGGCGGAAGGTCCGGCCAAAGCCATCAGCAGTTCGAGATCCCCCTGGACAAAGGCATTCGCGGTTCCGCGCGTGTCCACATAAATGACGCCAAGGGGTGAACCCTGATATAGCATGGGGACGCACATGGCTGACGCAATGTTGCCCGTGATGATGCTCGCGCCCGCGTCGAGTGCGGAATCATTCATCGCGTTCGCGGTGATTACCGCTTCCTTCTGATCGAAGGCCCGGTTCACGATGGTCGAACTCACGGTGAATTCCGTGCCGGGAATCCTTGATTTCATGTGCTCCTCGACCCACTTGTTGGATTCATCCTTCAGTAGAATCATACCGTTGTGGGCGGGAATCAGGGAGAAAATCTGTTCCATCACCTGAACGAAGAGTTTGTTCAGGTCACGCTCGCTCGTAATGATCTCATTGGCTTTGTAGATGGCCTGAAGCCGACGTTGGGTTTCCTTGAGTTCCGTATCGGTGGCCACGCCGCCTGAAGATTGGAACAGCGTCTGGAACATTTCCTCGGCGTTGGTGGTGCGATAGTTTTCCAGGGCATCCGCTTCAAAGCGAATGCCCGAAAGAGACGCAGGTTCCTCTTCTTCTTCGTCACCCCCCTCGGCCTCAAACACGATCTCCTGCGTGCCGAAACGGATGACGGTGCCGGGAGAAAGGCGGTATTCCAGAATACGCCGGTTCTCGATGTAGGTTCCGTTGCCACTGCCGAGGTCCCTCAAGACCACCCCGGAGCCACTGTGCTCGATGCAGGCGTGCTTGCGTGAAACCTGTAAGTCGTCCAATTGGATGGTGTTTTCCGGATTGCGGCCGACGGTCACCTGCCCGATAACCGGGAACACCTTGCCCGCCATGGGGCCTGTTTTCAGCACCAATCGCTCATTCTTCATTCCGGTATGCTCCTTTTCGCAGAAAACACAAGTTTCAGGTAGCCACAATGACCCGCCCATTATAAGCCAAAGGGACACTCCGTGTCGCATTCGGGTGGTGGCCACCCCCTCCATTTAACCAATTCCCCGGGGA
>CAIUWO010000054.1 GCA_903902895.1 Candidatus Hydrogenedentota bacterium
AAGGTTCGATACGCCTCGCCGGTTACGGGCAGTCATCGGTACGTGACCCAATGTAGCAGGACAGACGATGCCGGGCTGCATTATGTCGAAGGAAGCGTGGAAGTCAACCCGTACGCGGGAGACAACCTGCTCTATAAGCATGGTCCTATCCAAATCGCCGCGGATGAGCGGCACTTTTCCCATGCCGATGGCACGCCGTTTCTCTGGCTGGCGGACACGTGGTGGAAGGGCCTGTGCAAACGGCTGACGTGGGAGGGGTTCCAGGACTTGACGGCAGACCGCAAAGCCAAGGGGTTTTCCGTGGTGCAGATTGTCTGCGGACCTTATCCCGACGAGAAGTTCTTCCAGCCAAGCTGGGAGAATGAGGGGGGGCAGCCTTATCTGGCGCGGGATCTGAGCGTGATCAACCCGGCGTATTTTGAGTATGTGGACAGACGGCTTGAGCATCTCGCGGACGCCGGACTTGTTCCGGCAATTGTCGGTGCATGGGGCCGGGGTGACTGCAACAGCATGGAGGCTTTCGGGACCGTCAGTCTCAAGCGGCACTGGCGTTATCTGATTGCGCGTTACGGCGCCTACCCGGTGGCCTGGATCCTCGCGGGCGAGATCGCGGATGAAACCAAGTGGGGGGCAGGTCCTTGGGCCGAAATTGCAAAATACGTAAGAGAGACAGACCCGTACAAACATCCGCTGACCTGTCACACCGGAAAGGGGCGCCGCGGCGCGGAGGGTGATGTCAACCTGATTGATTTCGACATGGTCGGGGGAAGCCACGATGAACGGTTCGCCGTTGCGAAGGAGACACTTGCCCTGCTCACCCCGGCGTGCGCCAAGAAGCCCGCCATGCCCGTGCTGTGCGGCGAAACGTGCTATGAGGGGCATATGCAGCAGGGGTTCGGTGATGTTCAGCGGCATATTTTCTGGATGAACATGCTGAGCGGCGCGGCCGGCCACACCTACGGTGCTGCGGGGGTCTGGCATGCGGGCGTGGAGGGAGACCACGGCAACTGGGGTGCCTGGGGCGGCCAACCTTATGACTGGACCACTTGGAAAGAGGGGACGAACTATCCAGGATCAACCCAGTTGGGGATTGCGAAGAGGCTGCTCGAAAAGTATCCATGGCAGCAATTCGATCCGCATCCGGAATGGGTCGATGCGGGTGTGTTTGCCGCCGGCATTCCGGGGGAACTGCGTTTCATCTATCTGCCGCGCCGGAACATTTACAATTGGGACGGCCCGGTGGTGAAGGACCTCGAGCCGGACGTTGATTGGCATGTCTACTATTTTGATCCGGCGACCGGCCGTAAATTTGATCAGGGTTTCCTCAAGGCCCAGGTGGCTACGTCCGCGAAGCCCTTTGAGTTTAAACGGAATGTCCCTTCACCGCAGGATTGGGTGTTGGTATTTGAACGAATGAAACCATAATGAAAGGATGCCAAGATGACCATGCATCTTAGGATGCTCCCATCAACGTGCATTCGGTTCGTCACCATCGCCGGTGTGGTATGGTGCGCTTTCCCGGCCATTGCCGGGTCGGCCGAGAAGTATCCATCTCCCACGCCAAGGCGGGTGTTCTCTGGAACCTTGGCGGCGCAGGAGGAGGAGCTAAAGACAAACGAACTAATGCTTCGATTTGAAAAAAGCCGGCAAAAGCTGGCGGCGGATCGGTATAGGCCCGCCTATCATTTCGTCAGCCCGGAAAGCCAAATGAACGATCCGAATGGACTGTGCTTTTGGCAGGGGCGCTGGCATCTCTTTTACCAGGCCTATCCGCCCGATGAGTTTCCCAATCCCGCCGACATCCCAAAACGCAGGCAGCACTGGGGACATGCGGTTAGCGATGACCTGATCCACTGGCGCGACCTGCCGTATGCGATCTATCCGGGCATGGAACGGATGTGTTTTTCCGGCAGCACGGTCGTTGAAGAAAAACGGGTTGTCGCGTTTTATCCGGGCATCGAGGCCGGCCAGATGGTTGCCGTCTCCGCGGACCCCCTGCTTCTGAACTGGGAAAAGATTGAGGGAAATCCCGTGAGGAGTCCGGTCGGGGATTCGTGCATTTGGAAGGAAGGGGACACGTATTACGGGCTCGTGGGCGCTGATGGTCTGGTTTCATCAACAAACCTGGTTGACTGGGAAGTTCGTGGCGGATTCTTGGAAGCGAACCCGTTTCCCCTGGGGGACGCCACGACTTGCCCGAACTTTGTTCCAATCGGCAACAAGCACTTGCTCCTTACCTTCAGCCATTCCATGGGCGGGCAGTATCGGCTTGGGGACTACAACAAGCAAACCCATACCTTCAAGCCCTATGCCCAGGGCCGCCTGAATCACGGAGCCATTCTTCCGGGAGGCGTCCATGCCCCCTCCGCCGCGGCAGACGGCGCGGGCGCGGTAATCAATATAAACAACATCAATGACGGGGCGTCAAGCCCGGACTGGGATCAGATCATGTCCCTTGCACAGCGGCTGACCCTGGGTCCTGACGCACAACTCCGGATTGAACCGGTTGACGCGGTCGCGTCGCTACGGGGCAGCGCGCAACATGTCGGCGAAACCGTCATGCCTGCGAATACAGATTGTGTGCTGGACAAAATCCAGGGGAACACCATGGAACTGGCGGTGGAGATCGACCCGCAAATGGCGCGATGGGTGCAACTCAACGTGCTGCGTTCGCCGAATGCAGAGGAACAGACATCGATCACATTCTACAACTTTGACCGCAAACTCAGTTTCTGGTACGACACGGAAGGCCAGGTCTGTCTCGATGGATCACGATCCTCCGAGCGGCCCGATGTGTGGCTTCGGCCACCGGAGAATTCTGTCATGAAGCGAGGACAAGGCGAGACGCTAAAGCTGCGGGTCTTCATCGACCGCAGTGTGGTGGAAGTCTTTGTAAACGGAAGGCAATATCTCGCCATGCGGGTTTACCCAAGCCGAAAGGACAGTGTCGGCGTCTCGGTTCGCGCACAAGGACAGGATGCCGTGCTTAAGCGGCTTGATGCTTGGCCGATGCAGGGAATCTGGCCAAAGTCAGAATAAGGCGTTAAGAGGCCCCCAAGGAGTCTTTATGATGGACCAGTGAGCATGTAAAGTCGCGGTTGTTAATCCAACAGAGAGGACTTGTTAAAATGACACTTACACATGTTATAAAACTGATAAATCTTCCGGCATTGACCCGGGATGCCGCATTGGCGGCTTTTCTCCCAAGCCTTGCCATCCTGGTGATGGCTCCAATGGCCGTGTTGCATGCGGCCGAGGCGCCATCATCCGCCGGCAGCGCCCGCATTGACCGACAAGCCCTTGTCACGCGCCACAACATCGAGTGGAACGACCTGAAGGGGCTGATTCCGCTGGGCAACGGCGAGTTCTGTTTCAACGCGGACGCGACCGGACTGCAGACCTTCGGCGGCAACAGCATGTCCCATTGGGGCTGGCATTCTTTTCCGCTGCCCGAGGGATGGACGGCGGACCGTGTGCCGTCGACCGGCACCTTTCAGCAGGGCCGCAGCACCGGGCCGGATGAGTTTCCCAAGGATGCCGAGGCGCTCCGCACATGGCTGTTCGACAATCCGCACATCATGAATCTGGGACGGTTGCGCTTGTGCGGGAAAGACGGGGCCGAGCTTGAGCCGAAAGACATCTCCGGGCTGACGCGCACCATGGACCTGTGGTCCGGTGTGCAGACGTCGGCGTACCAGATCAAGGGCGCGCCGGTGCGCGTCGAGACATGTGTTCACCCGTCACTGGATGCCGTGGTGGTGCGCATCGAATCGCCGCTCGTTGCGTCCGGTGATTTGCAGGTCGCACTGGACTTCCCCTACCCCTCGCTGGACAACGGCGCATGGGCCGGCAACTTCGATCGCAGTGACGGCCACAAGACTGAAATGACGGTGCCCGGCGGGGGGCGCGCCGATTTCGCGCGTGTGGTTCATGACACATCGTATAACGCCAGGCTCGCGTGGTCTCCCGGTTCTGTGATTCGTGGGGGTGGCACGGAGCACCGCTGCTATGTTTCCGCAACGGGGGAGAACCGGCTCGAAATGGTCTGCGCCTTTTCGGCCACGAAGATTCCCGGCGAGCTTCCGACGGTGGAGAAGTGTTTTGAGGCCAGCGCCGTGCGTTGGAAAGAATTCTGGAGCACCGGCGGCGCGATTGATTTGTCAGGCAGCAAAGACCCGCGCTGGCAGGAACTGGAACGGCGGATTGTGCTGTCGCAGTACCTGATGGCCGCGCAGTCGGCGGGAAGTTTTCCGTCGGCGGAGAACGGGTTGATGGGCGTGGACCCGTGGCGCAGCCAGTTTCACATGGAAATGGTGTGGTGGCATCTGGCCCACTACGCGCTGTGGGATCGTTATGCGATGGCGGAGAAAGCGCTTGGCTGCTACCAGCGTTTTGAACCAAACGCCCGGGCGCTCGCGGAGCAGCTCGGCTACAAGGGGCTGAAATGGGGGAAATCGGTCGGGCCGGAAGGCCGCACCGCGCCGTGGTTAGGCAACCAGATCCTTCTGTGGAAACAGCCGCACCCGATCTTCTTCGCCGAACTGGAATACCGCCTGCGGCCCACGCGCGAGACGTTGGACAAGTGGGCCGGCATCGTCCAGGGCACCGCAGAACACATGGCGGACTATCCGACCCGCGACGAGAAGACGGGGGTGTACTCATTGACGCCTGACATGCCGCCGAGTGAGCAGGGCATCACACGCGATACCGTATTCGACCTGGCTTACTGGCGGTGGGGGCTGGACAAGGCGCAGGAATGGCGGGAGCGGATGGGCCTCGCCCGCGAACCACACTGGGACGAGGTGCGGGAACATCTCGCGCCGCTACCGGTCAGCGAGGGCGTTTTCCTAAACTCCGCGGAATGGCCGGACACCTACACCAAGCGGGCCGAGGGACATCCCGATCCGATCGGTGTCCTCGGCATGTTGCCTCCGGTCAAGGGCGTGGACCCGGAGATCGCGCACAACACCGTGCTGAAGGTGTGGCGGACTTGGAACTGGAATAGCACCTGGGGTTGGGACTTCCCCTGGATGGCGATGGCTGCGGCACGCGTGGGTGAGCCGCAGCTTGCCGTGGACGCCCTGCTCAAGGACGTAGGCGGCAAGAACGACTACGACACGCGCGGTGTCAACGGCGGCTGGTATCTTCCCGGCAACGGCGGTTTGCTTTACGCTGTTGCGATGATGGCGGCGGGCTGGGATGGTGCCCCGGACCACAATGCGCCCGGCTTCCCGGCGGATGGCAGTTGGACGGTGAAGTGGGAAGGATTACAGGAAGCCCCGTGAGACCATTCATGGACTCGATAGGAAGGGGCGGCCATGCAGGCCGCTCCCCGTGGGTTTGGTATGCTGGGTACGGTTTTTCACCGTCAACATCATCGGCGTCCACGCCGGGAAGAGTGACAAAAATGTATTCGAGAAATCATCGGTTGTTTAGACCGACTATTTTCATGCTGCTGGGACTGATTTCCATTGGGTCCGCGCCGGTAATGGCCGCGCCGGACCTGGTGCCAATGCAGCTGCGCTGTGAGTATCGCGAGAATCCTCTCGGAATTGATGTGGCGCAGCCGCGACTGAGTTGGGTGCTCGACTCCACCGAACGTGGGGCGATGCAAACGGCGTATCAGGTGCTGGTCGCGTCAACGCCCGAAATCCTCACCAAGGATCAGGGGGATCTGTGGGACAGCGGGAAGGTGGCCTCGGACCAGAGCACACAGGTGGTATGCCAGGGAAAGCCGCTGGCGCCGCGGATGGAGTGTTATTGGAAGGTGCGCGCGTGGGATAAGGACGGGGCGGCGTCGACGTGGAGTGCGGGCGCATCATGGACCATGGGGTTGCTTACGCCGGAAGACTGGCAGGCGGCCTGGATTAGAGCGGCTGGTACAGACCAAAACGCGGCAACGGCAACATGGGTGCGCAAAGAGTTTGCCCTGGCGGCTGTGCCCAATCGGGCCGTGGTCTACGTCAATGTGATGGGCTATTGTGAATTGTACGTGAATGGGCAGAAAGTCGGGGACGACGTGCTCGCGCCCGCTGTGTCGGATTACAAGCATCGTTCGTTCTATACCACCCATGACATCGGCAAGTTCCTGCGCCCGGGCGCCAACTGTGTCGGCCTGTGGCTGGGCAAGGGCTGGAACAAGTCCACCCCAATGGCGAGGGTGCAGATAGACATGTCCGTGAACGGACAGCGCGTGACTGTGGGAACGGACCGTACTTGGACCAGTATGGCCAGCACCCATTCCCTGGTGGGAAAATGGGCGTGGAACGAATTCGGCGGCGAATGCGTGGATGCCCGCCGCGCCATTCCGGGGTGGAACGAGCCCGAATGCACCACGGGAACGTGGACCCCCGTCGAAGAGACCGCGGCACCGCAAACCGAAGCAACCGCACAGGCGTGTCCAAGAAACCGGATCGGTCAAGTCATTCCCATGGTGGCCTGTACCACCCTGGGAACCAATGTTTGGGAATTGGATTTCGGCACCAACCTGACCGGCTGGCTGCGGCTTCGCCTGCCCCAGTTGAAGCCGGGAGAAAAGGTG
>CAIUWO010000055.1 GCA_903902895.1 Candidatus Hydrogenedentota bacterium
ATCTCCCATGAGCACATTGCCGATGCCGATGACCCCGACTTTCTCCGTATTCACGCCTTGACCTTTCCCTGAAACCGCGTCCCGCCGCCCCATCCACTCTTTTCCCAAATTCTTGATTATCGCACCGAAATCCGTTATAACGTACCTAACGGTAGGTCCACGCGGTGTATGCCATGCCGGTCAGGATGCTAACCGATGTCATATAAATGGTTACGGCAGTCAATAGTAGCGTTTAGCCACATTATAATCAAAACGATCTCTACGAACTAATTACGGAGACCACGCGCCGTGAATGCGGATTACTCCCGGAGAGAATTTGTCAAGGTATGCGCACTGGCCGCGGCCAGCATCGGGCTGGCACCAACCCACGGCCGGGCATGGGCCGCCGCGTTGGAGGCGGGGAAAAAGCCTTCCATCATCTGGCTCCATTTCCAGGAGTGCACGGGCTGTACGGAAAGCCTCCTGCGCACCAGCCATCCAAGCGTGTCCAAACTGATCCTCGACCTGGTCTCGCTCGATTACCATGAGACCCTGTTCGCCGCATCGGGCGCGCAGATCGAGGCGGCGCTGGAAACGGCACTGGAAGAGCAGGCGGGCAAGTTCGTGCTGGTGGTTGAGGGCGCGATCCCAACCAAGGAAAACGGCATCTACTGCCAGGTCGGCGGGCGCACCGCCGTGGACAGTCTCAAGCGTTGCGCGGAGAAGGCCGGGGCCGTGGTGGCCATCGGTTCCTGCGCGTCCTGGGGCGGTGTCGCCTCGGCCGAGCCCAATCCAACCGGCGCCACCGGCGCGCCGCAGGTGCTGGAGGGCAGGACAGTGGTGTGCCTTCCAGGCTGTCCGCCCAACCCCTACATCCTGCTCGGCACGGTGCTTCAGTTTGCCACCTTTGGCACGCTGCCCAAACTGGACGACAAGGGCCGGCCGCTGAGCGCCTACGCGCGCACCATCCATGAGGATTGTCCGCGGCGGCCCCATTTTGACGCGGGCCGCTTTGCCGGCCAGTTTGGCGACGAGGACCACCGGCTCGGACATTGCCTGTACAAACTCGGCTGCAAGGGCCCGGCCACGCACGCCAACTGCTCGCTGGCGTCTTTCTGTGAAGTGCCCGGCGCGTGGCCGGTGGGCGTGGGCCATCCCTGCATAGGCTGCACCGAGGCCACCGTCGCGTTTCGAATTCCGGTGTTCGACACCGTTGAAATCGAGAACCCCACCCCGCCGGCGAACTACCCGCCCATCGTGGAGCACCGCGGCAGCATCAGTCCCGTGACCACCGGCGTCGCCGGCATCATTGGCGGCGCGGCGCTGGGCGCCAGCGCAGTGATGGCCAAATGGGTGTCACGGGAGCACCGGATGGAGAAGACTTGGGCCGCCGTAAAGAAGGAGGGGAAGGACCCAGAGAAGGATCAGAAGTCATGAGCCTTTCCCGCAGAGACTGGTTCAAGAGCCTGTCCGCGGCGGGTCTTGCCGCGGCCGTAGCCGCGCCCGGCGCGCAGGCCCGCGAGGCCAAAACCGTCCATCCCGAGGATATCGGGATGCTGTACGATTCCACACGCTGCGTGGGTTGCCGCGCCTGCACCACCGCGTGCAAGGAGGCCAACGGACTGCCCCCCGACGTGGTGGAGACGGACGGCGCGGCCTACAACGCCCCGCACGACCTGAGCGCGACCAACAAGAGCATTCTCAAGCTCTACCGCGAGGGGGATACCGCGGCGTTCGTGAAAAGGCAGTGCATGCACTGCGCGGACCCTGCCTGCGTGTCGGCCTGCATGGCGGGTGCCCTGCACAAGACGGACAACGGCATCGTGGCCTACGACAAGAGCGTCTGCGTCGGCTGCCGCTACTGCCAGATCGCCTGCGCCTTTGACGTGCCCAAGTTCACCTGGACCGAGCCCCTTCCGCTGATCGTCAAATGCGAGATGTGCCGCCACCGGCCGGAGGGTCCCGCCTGCTGCGAGGTCTGCCCGCGCGACGCCATGATCACGGGAACGATGGCCGCGCTCACGGAGGAGGCCCACCGCCGCGTGAACGGCGACCCCGATGCGTACGACCCGAAGGTCTACGGGGAGCATGAGGCTGGCGGCCTTCACGTGCTGTACCTGACCGGCAAAGCAGTGCCCTTCGAAAAGCTCGGCCTGCCCGACGTTCCCGGGCAGCCCATTCCGCAGACCAGTGAAACCATCCAGCACACCCTGTACAAGGGCTTCGTGGCGCCGGCTGCCCTCTTCGGCCTGTTCACCTTCGCGCAGTATTTCAACGAGCGCAGGCGGCAGGCGGCGGAAGACGCGGGACAGGAGGACAAGTCATGAGCGGACACCAGTCGGAGCGGCCGCTCGGCGGCCCCATTTTCACGCCCACCTTCTTCTTCCTGCTCATGGTCATCTTCTCCGGTGCCGTGCTGGTGCTTTACCGCATGTTTTTCGGGCTGGGCGCCGTGAGTGCCATGAACGACGGCTATGCCTGGGGCATCTGGAAGCCGCTCAACGTGGTGACCTTCACGGGCATCGGCGCGGGTGCGTACGCGGTGGGACTGCTCGCGTACGTGTTCAACCGCTGGCACTACCATTCCCTCGTGCGCTCGGCCATCGTGGTGGGTGCGATGGCGTACACGCTGGGCGGCACCTCGGTCCTTATTGACCTGGGCCGCTGGTGGAACCTTTGGGTGACCTTCTATCCGCCGATCTACAACCTGAACTCCGTGCTGCTGGAGGTGGCGGTCTGCGTGATGGCCTATACCGGCGTGCTGTGGGCCGAACTGACCCCCCCCATCCTGGAGCAGGCCAGCCGCTGGAAATATGAGCCCGTGCGGCGCGTGGCCGCGTGGGGTCTTCCCTGGGCGCGCAGGGCGCTGCCGATTATCATTTCCGTCGCGCTGCTGTTGCCGACCATGCACCAGTCCTCGCTCGGCGGCCTGTACATGATCACCCCGACCAAACTGCACCCGCTCTGGTACACCCCCTGGTTGTCGGGCCTGTTTCTCATGTCCTGCCTCACCATGGGCTTTGGCGCCGTGGTGATCGTCGAGAATCTGACCAGCCTCAATTTCCGCCGCCGGATGGACCAGCGGCTGCTCGGCCGCATGGCCCCGGTACCGGCCATGCTGGTGCTGTCCTTTATCGCCATTCGCCTCATCGACATCGCCGTGCAGGGAAAACTCGGCTACATTTGGACTTTTGACTTTTACAGCAAGGTGTTTCTGGTCGAGATGGGGCTGTTCCTTGTGCCCGCCCTGATGATGCTGCGGCGCAAGGTGCGCAAGAACCGCGGCAGCCTGTTCATTTCGGCGGTCCTGCTGGTGCTTGCCGGGACGGTGTACCGCTTCGACACGTATCTGGTCGCCTACCTGCCGACCACCGGCTGGGTCTATTTCCCCAGTCTCGGCGAACTGCTCCTTTCCGCCTGCCTGGCCTCCACGGGCATCGCGGTCTACCTGGTCATGATTAAACTGTTCCCCATCCTCAGCGGTGTGCGCCCGAGAAAGAAACCGGCCGCCGCCGAGCACACCACCGTGCAGGCGTAACGGCCGTCCACAGGAGAAGCCCGGATGAGCAAGACGATTACAATTGATCCCGTGTCCCGCATTGAGGGCCACCTGCGGCTTGATGTCGAGGTGGACAACGGCGCGGTGACCAACGCCTGGTCCTCGGGCACGATGTGGCGCGGCATGGAGACCATCGTCAAGGGCCGCGACCCGCGCGAGGCATGGGTCTTCGTGCAGCGCATCTGTGGCGTGTGCACGACGGTGCACGCGATCACTTCGGTGCGCGCCGTGGAAAACGCGCTGGGCCTTGAAATCCCGTTGAACGCCCAGTACATCCGCAACCTGCTCATGATCGCGCACACGCTGCACGACCACATCGTCCACTTCTACCAGCTCTCCGCGCTGGACTGGGTCGATGTCGTGTCGGCGCTCAGCGCAGACCCGGCCAAGGCGGCGACCGTCGCCCAGTCGCTGTCGCCCTGGCACCGCAATTCGGTGCAGGAAATGACCGCCGTGAAGGAGAAGGTCGCGGGCTTTGTGCAGCAGGGCCGCCTAGGCATCTTCACCAACGGCTACTGGGGCCATCCGGCGATGAAACTGTCGCCCGAGGTCAACCTGCTCGCGGTGGCCCACTACCTGCAGGCGCTGGAGTACCAGCGCAAGGCGCTGCAGATCGTCGCCATCCTCGGCGGCAAGACGCCCAACATCCAGAACCTCGCCGTGGGCGGCGTGGCCAACGCCATCAACCTGGACAACCCCGCCACACTGAACATGGAAAAGCTCTACATGGTCAAGAGCCTGTTCGACGAGGTGGTCCCGTTCATCCAGCAGGTCTACTTCCCCGACGTGTGCGCCATCGGCGCCATGTACCCCGACTGGTTCGGCTACGGCGCGGGCGTGAGCGACTACATGGCCGTGCCCGACCTGCCGCTGGATACCAAAGGCACCGCGTTCGACCTGCCCGGCGGAACGATCAACGCCGCCGATCCCGCCTCCTTCAAGCCGATCACCGCCTTCGGCGATCCCTATTTCCGCGATGGTGTGGCCGAGTCCAGCGCGCACGCCTACTACGCCGACAGCGGCGCGCCGCTGCATCCCTGGAGCGGCCTGACCGAACCCCAGTACACCCCGTGGGACCCGGCGAAGAAGTACAGTTGGTCCAAGGCCCCCCGCTTCGAGGGCAAGACGGTGGAGGTGGGTCCGCTCGCCCAGGTGCTCATCGCCAACGCGGCCGGGAACCCGGTTTTTGCCAAGTGGACCGCCCAGTTGCTCGACACGGCGGGCAAGGTGGCCGGAACGACGCTCCCCCCCACCATCCTGCGCTCCACGTTGGGCCGCCACGCCGCGCGCGCCATACGATGCGCCGCGCTTGCGGACCACGCGGACAAACACTGGGGCCTGCTGGTCGAAAATATCGGCAAGGGCGACACGACCATATTCAACGCGCCCACCTTCCCCAAGGGCGAAATCAAGGGCTTTGGATTCCACGAGGCTCCGCGCGGCGCGCTGTCACACTGGGTGGTCATCAACGACGGCAAGCTCACCAACTACCAGGCGGTCGTGCCCTCCACCTGGAACCTCGGTCCGCGCGACGACAAGAACAATCCGGGACCGCTCGAGGCCGCGCTGGTGGGCAACCCCGTCGCCGATCCCGAAAAGCCGCTGGAGGCGCTGCGCACCGTCCACTCCTACGACCCGTGCCTCGCCTGCGCCATCCACACCGTGGACATGCGCGGCAAGGAGATCGCGCAGGTTAAAGCGCTGTAATTCAGCCCAAGTCTTCTGGCAACACCCGTAGCGCCCGCCCTTGTGGCGGGCGTTTTCTTTTCTTCATTTCTGCCGCAGGGATGGACACTGCGAACTTACATTCTCGAACAATGCCTATCCACGGTCTTTTCGGCCCGGAGGGCCAAAAGGTATCAGCCTGGGGCAACGCCCCGGGAAAAGGTCACGCCCCAATTCCATGGCCCTGAAAGGGCGTAATAGAAAACGCTAGTTTGTAACGCCCTTTCAGGGCTGATCCCTTCGGGAATCCCTAATCCCGGGGCGTTGCCCCGGGCTGTCACATTGCGGCCTTTCAGGCCGAAAGAAAAGGAGTTCACCACGCCTCTTTCTGACAGGATACGACGTGTTGCGGTTTCCCCGGATTACTCCGTGCACTTCCGGATGTACGCCGCTATCACCTTGGACTTGACAATGAACAGCACCGCTACGGAAAGAAGGACGGCATCGCCGAAAAGGCTAATATAGGCGTGATAACCAGACATGCTTTCCGGTGCCAGTATTTGGACCATCACGTCAGAAGCACTGCTGCTCACGGCACTCGGAATGTAATAGACGCCGATGAGCGCCACGCACATCTCTATTGTGGTGGTAACGCTGGTTTCTATGGCCTCTTCCTCTTTCGGCCACAGCCATCCCGCTACCACATGCGTCTTTACCAGCAGGAGATACACCAAGGCACCATACATGACCAAAGCCACGACATAGGCAACTGCGGATACAGCGCCCCTGACCGAGGACTCGCTTTGCAGCAGGTATCCAAGCATCCCGAATGCCTGCAAAAGCGTCATCATCCCTGTAAGAAGGCACCACAGCCCAATGAACTTGATCGCCAAATCACGCAACTGCCGAATGTTCATGTCCGTCTCCCCGACCCGCGGTCGCGGGCTGCGTTTTCACCCTTGATTCCCGCCGGACACCCCGGC
>CAIUWO010000056.1 GCA_903902895.1 Candidatus Hydrogenedentota bacterium
GAGACCGCAAACTGCATCAGCGGCGATGTGTTCCCCCCGAGATGCCCCACGAAATTTCCCGCGGTCATGTTGCAGTTCGCGTACGTGCTCTTCCCGTCGTCGCCTATCGCCCCCCCGCTCTGCCACGCAAGATCGAAGCTGTCGCCCACACGATACACGTTCACGTAGACCCAACGCCCGCCCACATTGCTAAGCCAAGCCAATTGCCGCCGGTCTATTCCGTAGCCGTTTGCAGGGTCCAGGTGGAACAATCCGGACACCAACTGACCGTCCGCGTCAAAATAGTAATCGCCAATACTACGATCGGCAGACCCCACGAAGTTGAGATTGTTATCGGAGGAGAAGAACAGCATATGGTATGCGCACAGGGCAATTTCGTCGCGTCCATCCCCGTTGAAGTCCCCCGCTGCCGTGTCAAATCCGTAGCCGTCGCCGGCGAGCAGGTGGCCGTTGAACTGGGCGCCCGCGACAAGCTTTTTGGTGCCGGCATCGTACCGGTACGCGGTCACGCTGTAGTCCCCGTTTGTATAGTCAATGATGACCGCCATTTCCAGAAAGCCGTCGCCGTTGAAATCGCCCAATTCGAGGCGGATGTCGCCGACCACGTCGGTGTGCGTGTGCGTGGCGCCGCAAATCACGTCAAGATTCTGGTCAAGCAGGCTCACGGTGACAGGGTACGTGCCGTTCTGCTTGTACGCGTGTGCCACGACGACTTCGTCGTGGTAGAAGCCCTTTGTGTCACGCTCAATCAACACATCGCCGACGGCCATGTCCACCCGGCTGTACTTCGCGTCGTCATCCGGGTCCGGAAACCGCACAGAATCCAGAAGCTTTCCGCTGGGGTCCAGCAGGTCCACGCGCGGTTCGGTGCCGTCGGTTATGTACGCGCGCACGACCTGGTCGTGCGCATAGTCGGTGACACGGCCGGCGGCCATGGCAATGCGGGGCGGCTTCCAGCCGTTGTTCCGGTGGGCAACCGTCTCATCGGCATCGGTGACGTCCCACGCGTTCAGTGCGGGGCTGGTCGGACTTGCCAAGGCTTGATGCACTATGTTTGTTCCGAAGAAGTCCGTCGAAACATATAGTTCGTCATCGCGGAACAAAGTCCACCGCCCCGGATTCATCGCAGGGTTGTTCAGGCCCGGCCGAGCACCGGTCTTTCCGCTGGCATCGCCGCCTGCCTCGGCGCAGACGAACGCCGTCGCAATGATAACCAGCAGAAGACACAAAGACATTGTCGTTCTCAGGGCTCTCATGATTATCTCCTAATTTCAGTGTACCGCCATGTCGCAGACAGGCCGTGCCAAGTCCTAGAAACCCGGTTTGTTGTTGTTGACACTGTACCAGCGGAGCAGAAGCCAGAATCCAGCGAGTGCTGCCAGAAGCGCGGCACCATCGATGGGCGGGCCGGAGCCATCCTGGCCATTGCACCCGCCACCTCCGCCTTCGCCCTCGCCTTCACCCTCACCTTCGCCTTCACTGCCCTTGTCCACCACAGTGACCGTCAGGTTGTCCGTGGCGTTGCCGCGCACCGGATCGTCCTGCGCTTCGAGGAAGCGTGCATAGAGGTTGTACGTGCCCGCCTCTTTGGGCGTCCAGGTGGTCCAGATGTAGCTTTCCCCCTTCACTATGCCAAAGGAGGTCTGGCTGGCAAAGACCTTGCCCTCCTGGTCCGGGTCTCCTTCGAAGAAAAGGACCGGGTGATTGCCGGTGCTGTCGATGCCGCTGGCAAGATGGGCGCGGAGACGGTATGCCTTGCCCTTGACGAATTCGTGGGTCCCGGTCTCCGTCGCAAGCCCGTCGTCAGTCGTAATGGCGAGGGAGTTCTCGGGCATCGAGATATCCGGAACGGTCAGGTCCGGATGTTCCTCTGAACTGGGGGGCGTCTTGAAGACGAAGACGGCGTTTTGCCACGGCCAATAACCTGCGTTGTTGCCGCCCGGGACATCATTGCCGGCCGCGTCCTTGTACTCATGAATCTCATCCACCGCATTCTCTTCGTCCAGGACGACCAGAAAACGATAGCCCACATTGGCCGCGTTGTTTGCCGTGCCAAGCCCCGTCGTATTCCACGGAACACGGACTTCCTTCATGGAAACTCCGCCCGGCGTCTGAATGCCGTCCAGGGAGACGGTCGTCTTCATGCCCGGTTGGGTAACCAGGTCCCCGATCTGCTGGTAATTCTCTGTATCCCAGGCATAATAATAGAACTTCACGCTGAAAGTGCCGGTAGCCCGGGAAAGTGAGTAATTGTATATCCGGGCGCACAACTGCACGATGTCGCCGTCCACGGGCGCCATGGCCAGAATCGGGTATTCTCCGGACACAGCGTCCTTTGTGTTGGACCGAAGGAAAAACCCGCGCATCTGTTTGCGCGTGTCGTCCGTGTTCAGTGTCCACCAGTCCTGGTAATGGTCGCCGCTGGGCAGATGACTGATGAACTTGTTTGGCAGGTTCAATGCGGGGTCGGGCTTCCTGTTGTAGTACGATCCCCACCAATCCTGCGATTGCGTGGAAGCGAGGGGGTTCGTGGCGTGGGCCACCTTGAACGCCCCTCCGTTGGCGGCCGTGTAGACCGCCGTCTTGAAGCCGTATGTCTTCCCGAGATTGCCGTAGGCGGGTATGTCCAGCGTAATGCCGCTGGACTCGGAGGTCTCCGAATCCTCGCAGGTCGCGCCACCCCAACTGTTGGCGTTGTTGAAATCCAGGCCAAGGGACTGTGTGATCTTCCCTCCCATATATGGCAAATCAATTTTCACCTTCACGGACAACGTAATCTCTTCGCTTTCGCTGAGCGTGTGTGAATACTCCTTTGCCGATCCGCTCCCCGAGGCGGAGGTCCATTCGATTTTCTCCGTCTGCGCATTCCCCCAGTAATACTCCTGTCCGCTGTTCATCAATTCGCAGACGTAAGTTTCCCTGTCGCCAACATCGAACCATTTGAAGCAGCCCACCTCGCCGGCCGCGGGCCAGGCGACCGTGTTGTATTGGGGGTAGGACAAAATATTGTCGTTTTCGTGGAGCGGCTGGTACCAGTCGCCGTGGTTCTTGCCGCCGCCGGAAAATTCCAGCGTGTCGCAGGGCAGTACGAGGTCCCAGAAGCCGGCCGGATTGGTCGTATTGCCCGTATGGTAGTTCAGAACCGGATAGCGCCAGACGTTGAATGTCTTGTACGTTCCGTGCAGGTTGTCGTCAAGATTGGTCTCCGCCGAGAATGATTGCGAGCGGGAGTGGTAGGTGGAATTGTAGCTCGACTTGCTGGAATCGTACTCGTAACCCAGTTTCGTTTTCGTCTCGGCCGATGCTGTCACTGAGAAGATGTCGCCGCCGGCCCTCGCGGTTGCCGAGATGTCGAGGGTGGTCGAGCCGCCGATGGTCCACGTCGAGGTGTTGGTGTTCTTGTTTGTTGTCGAACGCGACTGTGCGTCTTCATAGAGCATCTTGAAATCACCGGTGCCACTGACGTTGACGATGTCCCATGCGCCCTGGGGGTTGTTCGGATCCACGGGCAGATAGTCCACGTGCTTGGGGGGCTCCTGCGTGATGTTGTCCAGCGAGACCACGTTGTTGAAAGTGAAGTGTATCGGCGCCCCGAGCGCCCACGTGTCGCCGTCGGCGTCAAACGCCACGGCAAGCGGCGTGATTGGCGGGATCCCCTGCAGATCGGGGAACGTGGCGTTTTGGTGGTACGCGGTCAGATTTAGGTTGTTGTCCAGGGCGTAGACCCACGTTGGCGTCCAGGACGTATTGGCCTTCGTATCATACCATGTGGCGTGAACCAGCAGTTGTTGGGAAGCCGGGAGGGTCGAGGTGCTGACATCCCCATTATGGCCGATGAAGTTTCCGGCGGCCATGCTAAACCGGCCGACCCGGTATTGACTGCCGGTGTCCGTGGTGTCGTGCTCATTGTATGCCAGACTCGGCATCTGCTTGGTGAAATCCCGCGGGTCGAAAATCTGGACTGCCAGTAATTGGCTCTGCCAAGTCCAACCGACGGCGACCTGCGGCTTGTCCAGACCATAACCTTTGGCCGGGTCGACCAGGAAATTGCCGGACACACATTTCACCGAGTTGTTGTCTGCGTTGGGGCCGGAGGACGTGCCCAAATAGTGATTGGCTGCAGCCTTCCAGGTGAAGTTTGCGTCGGACTTAAGGATGGAATAGGCTATCGGTGAACTGCCGTAGACAAGGAAGATCTCGTCCTTGCCGTCGCCGTCGAAATCGCCGGCGCAGGTGTCCATGTTGTCGCCGCGGACGGGCAAAGCAAAGGAACCCGCCCTTTTCAATTCCAACGGGTTGGTCACGATATTCTCATCATCGTGGGCAAAGGTGTAGCTCTGGATTGCAGCAGACTGGCCATCCTGGCTTCCGGCAGCGGTCACCGCGAAATCCGGGAATCTGTCCCCGTTGAAATCACCAGTGCTGACCGATACATACCCAGAGGCACAGGGGAAGATATCATAAGCTATGGCGCTCAAGGTGCCGTTTGCCGGATCCACCTTGAGGACCTCCACGTAAACCCAATCCCCGTAGTCCCCTGACCGCGCGACGATGATTTCATCGTGCATCCGTCCCTTCGCGTCGGTGGACAGGTCCACGTCCGCAACCTTGAGAGACACGCTACGGGGACCTGTATAGCCGGCAACCAGCCCGGGCAGAATTAACGACGAAGCCCGCCTCTTCCCACTGTCGAAGATTTCCACGGCCACATTGCCATCGGGGCGGCAAAAGGCGTATGCCACGCTCTGACGGTAGGGACCGGCGGCGTCGGCAGGATCAAAGAAACGGCCCGCAGCACCGGACGCCAGTTGGTTCCAATAGGAGAGCAGCGGCCCCAGTTCGCCCGTAAGGTAGTCGTGGCTGCTGCCGACAGCGGGCCATGTGTTTTCAACCATCGTTTTGGTGTTGGGCGTGATGACTGAATAGCGGGAATTATGGGTGTCATAATAAAAGTCTGCCGTGAAAATCTCGTCATCCCGGAACAGGAACATCCGCGAGGGCGACAGTGGGCTGACCTTCGCGCCGGGAGGGTCCACGGCGGCGGAATCGGTGCAGACGAACGCCGTCATACCGATGACGAGTATAAGTGCGAAGAGTATCGCATTGGAGTGCTGCCTTCCCAAGTGACGCATTTTAGTACCCTCTTTCACGTTGTTTTGAAACACAGCC
This sequence comes from Candidatus Hydrogenedentota bacterium, assembly GCA_903902895.1. GTDB lineage: Bacteria > Hydrogenedentota > Hydrogenedentia > Hydrogenedentales > CAITNO01 > CAITNO01. Next base: position 5,170 of record CAIUWO010000056.1, read on the forward strand.
CGTCGAAATCGGCGCTCACGTTACCATCGCGAAAGATTCTACAATTACTTCTATAGAAAGTCAAGATTCTTGCGGTTTTCGTGCTGTTATTACCAATAAAATCCATTATACATCCTAGTTTTTGTCATTATTTTTCCGCAATGTGTTGCAGGTTTGCCCGCGCATCCTGTATAGTCTGCATAGAATAACTTTGGAATTTTCAGCATGTTTACACCGGAAGAACGAGAACGGGTGCTTCGTCTCAATGTCCAATTGAGCCGGAACAGCCACGAACCGCTGCACGCGCAATTGACCCGCTCGCTGCAGAATCTCGTCCTGCGCCATTTCGAGAAAGATGACCGGTTCTTCTCGGAGGAGGAGTTGGGGGAGCGGCTGGATCTTTCGGTCGGGACGGTGCGCCGTTCCCTGAATCGTCTCGTGGAGGACGGCTTGCTGCGGCGGCACCGGGGCCAGGGGTCCTTTGTGTGCCGCAGCGCCCGGGAAGACGGGGGGGCGGGTCTTCGCGTGATTGCCGTGGTCAACACCTTCGACTCGTTTTTCAACGGCCTGTTGTTGCGCGAGC
>CAIUWO010000057.1 GCA_903902895.1 Candidatus Hydrogenedentota bacterium
GCTTGTCCGCCACGATGGAGTCGCCCCAGTAGGGCAGGCGGTCGCCCCACCATAGCACGCGGCCCAGCAGGTCATCGGCGGTCTCCGCGTGCCCGCTGTTGTAGAGCCGCTCCATGATCTGCGGGACGAATCCCGTGCAGACGCCCCCGCCGCCGTTGTCGATGTCCACCGCGTCATAGGCCGGGTCCTGCTTGGCCATGCTGTGCAGGCCGAATTCGGACAGGAACTCCCTTTCATTAAGGTGCGACAGCAGTCCTGCCTCTTCCTCCTCGTCAAGCACGGGACTGTTAAACAGCTTGAACAACTGTACCGTGTAGCGCGTGTCCGGCTTGCCCTCTCCGTCGCGAAAGCGGAACCACCGCAGGTCGGCGTCCCACAGTTCTTTCTTCAACACCGCAGCGAGCGTTCCCGCGCGTTCGCGCAGTACCGGCATGGGCTTGCCGACCGCTTCGCACAGTTCGGCCGCACGTAGATAATTCATCACGCGCCGGCCGTTCAGGTCGGGCATCACATGGTTGTAGGGCAGTCCTTTGCGCAGCTCCAGATGGCTGTTCGACGGTCCATAGTCGATCAGCGCCACGGGCTTGTTTACATCATCGCCATGCAACGCGTTGGACATGACCCACTCCAGCACGCTCATTTCGCCCACCTTCTCGCCAAGAAACGCCGCGTCGCCGGTGAGCTTCACGTAGTAGTAGATGAGCCCGATAATCTTTTCCTGGTTCACCGGATACCAGGGACCAAAGGCCTCGCCGGTGACCGGGTTGAACGCGAAATGCTGGGTGATGTCGCCGCGCAGGAACTGCGCGATGTGCGCGCGCGTGGCCGCTGGGTCATACAACGGCAGAATCTCCCACACCTCGCCGAAGTTCCACAGGTAATCGCACACGCAGCCGCCCTTCACGCTGCCCGTGCTGTAGTAGGGGTTGAGCACCAGCCCGGGCAGATCCCAGCGGTTCGTCAGCAGGTGCACCAGCGACCGGTTGTACCACCGCACCAACTCGGCATTGTCCGACTCCAAACGGGGCAGGCGCGCAAACAACTCGTCCGCGCGCTTCTCCCAGGCGTTGCGCGTGGCGACCAGCGTCCCTTCGGGGTCGCGCAACAATTCTGCGCATGCCGCCCGGGCTTCGTCCACGGTTCCCACGGCAAAGCAGGCATTCACGGTGCGTTGCGCACCCGGCGCGAGTTCAAGGGACTGCGGCGGTTCCTCTTTGAACCTTGCCAGCAGGGCGATGCCGTCATGCTCCAGCGCGTCACCGCCGCTTTCGGGGCGCCCAAACTCCCAAACGTTGGTCTGCGCCAGCCCCCCGGATACCGCCATCGTGAACGGCACGGACACGGGTTTGTCGGTGGGGTTGGTGACGGTGACCGATATAAGCCCACCGCGCATCTTATCCACGAGGGTTATGGTGCAGGTGAACTCCAATCCTTCCGCCGTGCCGTGCTCCGCCACCGAAAATGGCAGCCAGGTATAGTCTGACACCGGAACGGGCTTGCCGTTGATGCGCGGCTCGACGAGCAAATTGGACGCCACATAGGGCGGGGACCAGAACCCGCTGATAGAGCCCAGGCGGCGGTGGTTCACACCCATCGTGGCCATGCCGTTGACGATGCCGAAATGCTCCTCGTCTATAAGGTTCCGGCTGCCGTTGAGCGCGAACAGGTCCAATGCCGAAGCGGGCGCGGGCGCATCCATGCAAAGGACGGTGGAAAGAGCCATGACCACACATGCGAGGTTCATTTCATCTCCTTCCGCCGCCGCGCGCGATGCGTTACGCGCCGGCCGTCAGTTTCCACAGGCACGACAGAGGCACGGCGTGGATGTTCTCCCGGATGGGCACCACCCTGTCGCCGCTGTACAGGATTACGCCGCGGATAAAAGCGTCCCCGGCCAGTTCGGACAGCGTCACCATGCCGTGCGTGTCCGCGGGGGAGACGCTGGCCGTGGCTTTCACTTCCACGCCGACGATGCGCCGTCCGCCCGGCGCTTCCAGGACGAAATCCACCTCCTGGCCGTCATGGCTGCGGAAGTGGCACAGGCCCGGGCGGGTGTCGCTCCAACTGCGCTGTTTCATCAGTTCCAGGAACACGAAGTTCTCCAGCAGCGCGCCGCGCAGGTGCGGGCTCTTCTGGAACCGTTCGGGCCGGAAATCGGCCAGGTACGCCAGCAGCCCCGTGTCGCCCATGTACAGCTTCTCCGTTTTCACCAGCCGCTTGGCGCGGGTGGTGAACCACGGCGGCACCGTGCGGATCAGGAAGGTCGCGTGCAGCAGCGCGAAATAGCGCCGCAGTGTCGGCAGCGACACGCCCGCGTCTCGCGACAGGTCGGCGTAGTTCAGCAGTCCCGCGGCCCTTTCCGCCACCAGCGACATCAGGTGCGGCATCTCGGCCAGCC
>CAIUWO010000058.1 GCA_903902895.1 Candidatus Hydrogenedentota bacterium
CGCACCTGCTGGAACCGCAGCCGGGGGAAAAGGTATTAGACCTGTGCGCCGCGCCGGGCGGAAAGACCACGCACATCGCGCAGTTGACCCGCGGCGAGGCGCGGCTGACCGCCATGGACTCAGTCCGCCGGCGGCTTTGGATGGTTCGGGACAACTTTGCGCGGCTCGACTTCGAAGAATGCGCGATTGTCTGCGGCGACGGCATTGAGCCGCCCTTTGCGGCGGGCCAATTTGACCGCGTGCTGGTCGATGCGCCCTGTTCCGGTCTGGGCACGCTGCGCCGCCATCCCGATTTGAAATGGCGCGTGACGCCGGAAACGGTGGCACGGCTGGCCGAAACCCAGCAGGCCCTGTTGCGCAGGGGGCTGGAACTTTGCAAGAATGGTGGACTTGTCGTCTATTCCGTTTGCACCTTCTCCCGGCAGGAAACCGTCGAAACGGTGAACGCCGTGCTGTCCGAAGGCCTTTGCGAACCCGAAGACGGCCCGGAGTTGCTCGCACCGTGGAAAACAGCCCAGGGACAATACCAGACCGACCCGCTCGACGGAGCCTTGGACGCATTCTTCTTGATGCGGCTTCGGAGGCGGTCCTAGGCGTTTTCTTCTTTATCCTCCGTTTCGTCGCCTGGAGCATCCAGTGGTCCGTGGCGCTGGTCGTGTTTCTGCTGGTCATGGCGGGCGCGGGCTACTACGTGTTCATGTACGCCATCGAGGGCGGGCAGCATGTGAGCGTGCCAGCCATCATTGAGATGCCGGTGACCGACGCCGCGGCGCTGCTGGGTGAGCGGGGCCTCGAAATGGGCCGCCAGACACAGGTTCCCCACCCCACCATACCCAAATATTACGTGATCAGCCAGCGGCCGCCCTCGGGAAAGGTCGTGCGCGCCGGCCGCCGCGTGGACACGGTGGTCAGCATGGGGCAGGACTTTCTGAAAGCGCCCGATGTGCGCAACATGACGCTGGAGGACGCGCGCCGGACGGTGACGCAGGCGCGCTTCCGCGTCGGCAGTCTCGGACGAATCCCTTCCGAGGCGGCGCGCGACACGGTGCTTGCCCAGGACCCGCCCGCGGGCGGCGAACTGGCCAGCCAGGGCGACATCCATCTGCTTCTGAGCGCCGGCACCCAGCGCGCCAGCGACCTGATGCCCGACCTGCGGGGCATGAAGATTAGCGACATCGCGGCGGTCATGACGCCCTACGGCGTGACACTGGTCGCCAACGAGACGGACATCCCGGACGCGCCGCTGGACGTGGTGCTCGGGCAAAACCCGCTGCCGGACACGCTCATCTACCCGAACCAGGTGGTGAGCTACGACTACAAACCGTCGCGGGAGACAGTGGCGCCCACGCAGCGCTTTGAGGCGGAAGTGCGCCATCCAATGCCCTATGACTGGTACGGACGCGGCGTGCGGGTGGACGTGCTGGACCGTTCGGGCGCGCGCCTGAACCTGTGGACCAAGCCCCCCGCCTTTGACGATGACGCGCGGAACACCTATGTCGCCGGCACTGCCATTCGGCTACCATTCACCTATATCGACGAGGCGGTGGTGGAAATCTACGTGGACAACAGACTGGAGGCGTCCTATCGGCTGAAGGCCGGGGGCGCGCCAGAGGTATTGGGCGCGACATCGGGTGGTGGAACGGCGCCCCGCTGAGACGACGGACTGCAGCAGTGAACTTTATCGGAGCAGCACACAGAACATGAAGATCAAGGTTTCCCCCTCCCTTCTGGCCAGTGACTTTGGACGGCTTGGCGAGCAAATAGGCGAGGTGATCGACGCCGGCGCCGACATGATCCACTTCGACATCATGGACGGCCATTTCGTCCCCAACATCACCATGGGACCGCCGGTCCTGGCCAG
>CAIUWO010000059.1 GCA_903902895.1 Candidatus Hydrogenedentota bacterium
CACGACCGACACGCTGACAAACACCTGGAGCTTCTCTTCCGCGTTGGGGGAATAGAACATTATGTAGCGCGAAAGCAGGTAGCCCACGATCAGCGCCAGCACCACGGCCACAAAGGCGGGTGCCAGGCGCTCATACACCTCCTGCGTGATAAAGCGGACCCCCAGCATCACGAGAATCGCGATGACCGCGCCCACAGCCGCCCCCCCGGCCACCCAGGGATAGGGGTTGACCAGCGTCGGGGCCTTGTCAACGATAAACCACGCCCATACCGCGCCCATGACGCTGCAGGCCACCAAGAACAAGAGACGCAACACTTTTTCAGGCATAATGTATGAAATCCTCTGAGTAAATACCCCCTTCAGCATGGAGGTCAGCGGGCTGGTATTTTCGCCCCCCAGTCACCGCCGCCGGATACTGAAGTAAAATGCATGTTCAATTATACGCTTACCGGCAGCGCCGCCGCAAAAACTGGATAGACCGGTTTTTCCTTTTAAGCAGATTGCGCATTAAATTTGCGGCGTTCCCTATGCGTCCATCCGTTGCAGGCATTCCAGCACCAGCGCCGACAGCTTGGGCTCGGCGGCGTTGGCCACGGCGATTATTTTCTCTATGTTCGCCGCCTCAAGGGCATCGGGAAGGCACTCGTCGGTGATGGCCGAAAAGCCCAGAACCCGCAGCCCCGCATGGACCGCGACAATCACCTCGGGCACGGTGCTCATGCCGACCGCATCGGCGCCAATGAAACGGAGAAAGCGGTATTCCGCCCGGGTTTCCAGGCACGGCCCCGTTACGGCCACATAAACGCCCCGCTGCAGGCGGATGCCCGACTTGAGCGCGGCCGCCTCGGCCAGGTCAATGAGCGCGCGGGAATAGGGCTCGGACATGTCGGGGAACCGCGGGCCCAGCGCGTCGTCATTGGGGCCGATGAGCGGATTGTCGCCCATCAGGTTGATGTGGTCGGTGATGACCATCAGGTCGCCCGCCTGAAACTGCGGGTTCATGCCGCCCGCCGCGTTGGACACGATCAGGGAGTGAATGCCCAGCGCCTTGGCCACGCGCACCGGGAAAGTCACCTGCTGCAGGGAATAGCCCTCATAGCGGTGAAAGCGGCCGGACAGGGCCACCACATTCCTGCCGGCCAGACGGCCGAGAATCAGCTCCCCCGCGTGGGTGTCCACCGTGGAGGTGGGAAAATGAGGTATGTCCCCGTAGGAAATGCGCGCGACCGTCTCTATCTTGTCGCCGAGCATGCCCAGACCGGTGCCCAGAATGATGCCCACCTCGGGCTTGATATCAGCGATCCTGCGCACAACATCGGCCGCCTCGCGGACCATTTCATGCAATTCCATCGGTGCTCCTTCCGCACATGCGTGACAGCCGCCCTCGGCTGTCGGCTTGTATCAACGCCCTGTAACGACAGGCGAGGGCGCCTGTCCCACATTTTCTCACAGACCAAGCGCGTCACGGACCGCCGTTTCCGACAGTCCCGCGACCCGCACCGTCTTCTCACGCGACTTTTCGCCCGCTTCCAGCGTCACCCTGCCCCGGGCCACGCCCAGCCGCGCCGCCAGAAAGCGGCGCAGCGCGTCATTGGCGGCGCCCTCGACGGGCGGGGCCGTCAGCGCCACGCGCAACCGGCCCTCCGCCTCGCCGACCACCGCCTCGCGCGATGCGCGGGGCTGCACCCGCACGCGGAGCAACACATCGTTTCCATCGGCGCGAAACGCGCTGTCCGTCATGACTGACCCATTCCCTGCCGCCCGCGCCCGCGCGCCCGGCGGCAATGTTGAAATGCTAGCATACTCGGCACCACCCGCGCCGCCTTCAGGCCGCCGCGGCGGCCTGTTTCCTCCCGGCGCCCCAACGGGCCGCCTCTATCAGGGCCACACCGGCCAGCAGACCAATAAACGCAACGGCAATGACGGCGGTTGACGGCCCTGCCGTCTCCCAATTGGCCGGTATCAGAAATTCCGTGAAACCCTTGGGCAGTTTTCCGGTGCCCAGCAAAATGGCCAGGCTGTTGTTGATGAAATGGATAATCACACCTATCCAAATCGAGTTGGTGCGCCAGACCGCGTAGGTAATCGCCAAACCCAGCAGCGCGGTGGGGGCAAAACGGTAAATGCTCAGGTGAAACACCCCGAAAAGGACCGCCACCGCCAGCACGGCGGTCAGCGGGCGCATGCGCTGGCGCAGGCCCGACAGCAGGGCGCCGCGAAACAGCGCCTCCTCGCAGATTGCGGGCGACAGGGCCATGGCGAGCAGCACCGCCGCCAGCCCCGACCAGGAATCGGTCCCGCTGAGAAAGGTTCCGAACCCCTCCTTCATCGCGTCGGGAATGGGCAAGAACTGGTCGTGCACGGCGCTGAACCCCATGACAAGCGCCAGCATGGACAGCGCCATAACCACCGCGCCCACCCCCTGCACGGGGGAAAAGGCGCGGAGCCGGAGCGTCTCGCGCAGGTTGACGCGCGCGTACCAAAGCGCGGCCACCACGGGTAGCAGGACCAGGCCCCACTCGGTGAGCGCCAACCCCCACAGCGGGCAGCGCTGCTGCGCCCAGGAGCCGATGTAAAAGATGAGCAGCATGACGAGCGCGAACAGGGTCAACGCAAACCCCGCCGAGGGCGCCGGACGGGGGGCGTAGTCGCGCCGCCAGAAGGACAGCGGCATGCCCGGCTCTTCGGACAGAATCACATCCTCGCGCTGAAACACCCGCGCCGCAAAGACCAGCGCGAGCATGGCGAAGGCGGCCGTGCTCACGAACACGGCAAACACCCCCTCCCAAGTCGCCTTGCCGGTCATGGCGTCCTTGAAGAGCAGCACCGTGTTGACGATGGGGACGAACTGCACCGAGACGGAGAACTGCGCCCCGGGCGACCCGGCCAGCATGGCCGGAAACAGCACCAGCATGAGCACCGGGGTGAGGTAGTTCTGCGCCTCGCGGAAACTCTTGGCGAACACGGCCACCGACATCATCACGGCCGACAGCAGCAGCGCCAGCGGCACAATAATCAGCAGCACCATGACCGCCACGCGCGCCGGGTTTTGAAGCAGCAGGGTGAAATCGCCGCCGTTGATGGAGGAAATCTGCGCGAAAAACACGTAAAATGTGGCGCCCATGCTGGCCAGATTGAGCACGGCCGTCAGCATGGCCATGAGGAACACGGTCAGGAACTTTCCCGTCACGATTTCCATCTTGGTGGCCGGCGTGGACAGCAGCGTCTCGAAGGTGCCGCGCTCCTTCTCGCCCGCCGTCAGGTCCACGGCGGGATAGAAGGCACCCAGCGCCATCACAACGACCATCAGCGCGGGCATGATCAGCCCGAGCATTGTCCCCGAGGTCTTCTCCCTGGGCGCCACATCCACCCGCTTCACCTCAAGCGGGTTGATGAATTCCTTGTTGATGGTGGCGCTTTCCAGGCGCCGGGTCTGTTCGCGGCGATACACCCCGTCCAGGGCGTCCTCAATCCGCGTGACCGCCTCCATCGAGCGGAATTCAGTCATGTCGTACAGCAGGTCTATCGGCAGTGTGTAGCCCGCGTTGAACGAGCCGAGCAGCCCCGACCGGGCCACGACCACCACATCCACTCCCCCCCCGGCAAGGTCCTCCTGCGGATGGGGGGAGTTGATGATCTGCACGTTCTTGATGTCGGCCACCCAGGATTTCATCACTTCCGTGTCGCTCGGTTCGGCCGCGGCAAGACACACCCGCACGGGGCTCGCCTCCAGCGACTGCTGGCGCACCAGCAGCGCCTGCGTGCCGATCAGCAGCGTGGCCGGATAGAGCAGCACCGGAAGCACAACCATCATAAACAGCGTCCGCTTGTCGCGGCGCGTGTCGAGCAGTTCCTTGCGCAGAATGGTGGCGACTATGGGAATTCTCATTGCTTCGAGGGTTCCCGCTCGCCCACGAGCTTGAGGAACGCCCCGCGCAAATCGGGGGTGTCCGTCCGGGCGCACAGCGCCGCCTTGCTGTCCACGGCGAACAGATCGCCCTTGTGGAGCAGACCCACCCGGTCGCACAGTTGTTCCGCCTCGGACATGTAGTGTGTCGAGAAGATGATTGCCCGTCCGCGCGCGCGGGCGTCGCTGATGAACGACAGAATCGCCGCGCTGGTCATGATGTCCAACCCGAGCGTCGGTTCGTCCAGGATGAGCACCTTTGGATCATGGAGGATGACGCGGGCAATGGAAACCTTCTGCGTCTGGCCCGTGGACAGCGTGTCGCAGCGGCGGTTGATGAACCCGCCCATGTCGAGCAGCGCCGCAATCACGTCCGTGCGCCGCCGGATCTCCGCCTCGCGCATGCCGTAAAGCCGGCCGAAATAGTGCAGCACCTCACGGCCGGTCAGCCGGCCGTAAAGCCGTGTATTCCCAGAAAGAAACCCAATTGACGCGCGAATCTGGTCCGGTTCCTCATCGGCGGCCACGCCGTTGACAAAACACCGGCCCGAAGAGGGAACGATAATCGTGGCCAGCATGCGCAGGAGCGTTGTCTTGCCCGCGCCGTTCGGCCCGAGCAAACCAAACACCTCCCCCGCGGCCACCGCAAAGGTGGCCCCGCGCACGGCCTCCACCACCCCGGCGCGGGGCGTGCGAAAGACCTTTCTCAGTTCCTCGGCTCGAAGCATACTGCGTCCAACTTGCTCCTGCTGACATTATACTGAAGGACATGCCCGGGTAAAACCTGCGCACATCAAACGGAAATAGACGCCTGTTTGCGCCAATCGTCTCGGGGAGGGCATAACAGTGATGTGTCAGTCTTAGTCCTTTTGTAGTTTTCCTCATTGACAAGTGAGGCCCAAGGGCTTACTATGTATTACAGTGGTGGCGGTGAAGATGTGGCGCGGGAATGGGACATTGTAACGCTTAGCGGCTTGACGGGGACAAGGATCGGGACCATGTACAAAATGAAGGGGTTGCTGGTTGGGGCGCTGGTACTGTGCGGTGTAGTGTCCGCCCACGCGGCGGGCATTTTCCGCGTCGACGCGGCCTCGACGGCCGCCACGCCGGACGGGCAAACTTGGGCCACGGCCTACCCCACGATCCAGGCCGGCACCAACGCATCCGCAGGCGTCGGCGAGGTCTGGGTCAAGGCGGGCGTGTACACAGGCACCACCAGCAGTGAGGTGCTGACCATGAAGGGCGGCGTGTCCGTCTACGGTGGCTTCGTGGGCACAGAAACGTCGCGTGATGAACGCGACTGGGCCGTTAACACAACAATCATCGACGGGCAGGGGGTCCGCCGTTGCGTTATCTTCGACCGTCAGGGCTGTGCGCAGCTTAACGGTGTCACGGTGTGCAACGGTTACAGCAGCGTTGGCGGAGGAATCTACGCCTACAACAACGGGTCTCTTGGGTCAAACCACCTTATGTCAGTGGTCAATTGCGTCTTCTCCAACAATTCCGCAGGGAACGGCGGCGCGGTGTATTGCCGTGTGGATGCCGTTAGCAACCGAAGCTTTGTTTCGGCTTCCTCTTCATTGACGTTTGAGAACTGTCTTTTCACCGGTAACAGCGCCAGGCAAGGCAGTGCCATCATGAACTATGCCTACGCCTCCGCCTCCGGCTCCCTGGGTTCGGGGGGAGTGTATGCAAACAGCACCGCGTCATGTCGTCCGACCTTTGACCGCTGTGTGTTCATCGGAAACTCTGTGTACAGCAGTTCTTATGCAATTCTCTTTCAGGGCAGCGCCAGCGCCGATGCGGGTGTCTACATGGAGCACTGCACATTCTATTCTTCGTCAATCGGCTTCGGCACAGCCAAGAGCGGCACGCCCGGTTATAATATGACGATCCATTCGGAAGCGGCACCGGTCATAGACTACAGCATCCTGTGGGGGGGGACGTCCATTTCCGGTTCCGGGACTGGCGCAAACACACCCTACGTCGACCACTCCTGCGTGCAGGGGGGCTATGCCGGCACGGGAAATATCAGTGCAGATCCGTTGTTTATGGCGGCCCCGGGCGATCTGCATCTGCAGGTGGCTTCCCCCTGCATAGGCCCCAGAACGGAGGATGACCTCGGCGCATATGAATACACCGGGCCGAAAATTGTGGGCGGCATTGTGATTAACAACGGCGCGTCGAGCACGATCAGTCCGCAGGTGCTGCTTTCGCTGAACGGCTGTCGGTGTCCGGATCGCCGGTGACGCTGATGCGCTTCAGCGATGACGGGGCGCATTGGACGCTTTGGGAACCCGTGAGCGCGACCCGGCCGCACACGCTCCCGGCCGGGGACGGGTACCATACGGTGCGCGTGCAGTTCCGCGACGCGGTGGGCAATGTCTCGGACCGGCTCAACGACTATGTTTTGCTGGACGCAAATCCGCCAACGGGCACAATTGTGATCAACGGCGGCGCGGCCAGCACGAAGGACCCGGAGGTCGCACTCTCGCTGACATGGGCCGATGGTGCCGGTTCAGGCGTATCGCGCATGCGCTTCAGTGACAACGGTTCGACGTGGACGGCCTGGGAGCCATTGCAGGCGACCAAGACACACACCTTGCCATTGCCGCCGGGCGGGTATCAGACCGTGCGGGTGCAGTACCGCGATAACGCGGGCAACTACTCGGCGCGGTTGAGCGATTACATCCGGTTGGATTTGCCGTAGACGGGCCGGCGCGAAGAAAGGCAACATCCCCCGGCCCCTTGGGCCGCCCCCTTCAAAGGCGGATTTGCGGGCACGTTTCGGGCGCAGGACGGGGTGGTGGAGCGAAGAACCCCATCTTCTCACTCCCCTTGTCAAAGGGAGGGAGAAGAGCGCCCGCCACAAGGGCGGCGCTACCGGAAGCGCCGGCTTCACGCCGGCAGGTGCAGCGTGAAGCCCACCACGCCCGGCGCTGTGTCGTCAAGTGTGACGTCTCCCCCGTGAGCCCGGGCTATTTCTCTGGCGAGGCTCAGGCCCAGTCCCGTGCCCTCCCCGTTTCCGGCGGCATCGCCGGCCCGGGTGCGCGAGGAGTCGATGCGGTAGAAACGTTCAAACACTTTGGCCCGGTCCCCCGGCGGGATGTCGCCGCTGTTCTGCACGGCGCACCCGATGGCTCCCTCCTGCTGGCGGAGGAAGACGCGAATTTTCCCTCCGTCGGGGGTGTGTTTTACGGCGTTCATCGCCAGGTTCTGCACGGCCTGCCGGATTAGGTCACCGTCGGCCGAGCCGGTCACGCCCTCCTGTATGCGCGACTGAATGTCCAGTTTGGGCGCGAGGATGCCCATGTCCTCGACAATACCTTCCAGCAGGGCGCTGAAATCGACCGGTTCCCGGTGCAGGGCAATCTGGCCCGCATCGGCCGTGGCAAGCAGCAGCAGCTTCTGCACGATGGACTTGAGACGCTGCACTTCTTCGAGGAGGCGCGAAAGCATCTTTTCCTGTTCCGGCGGGGCACATTGCAGCGCCTGCTCCAGTTCTCCCTGCAGAATGGTCAGCGGCGTCTTCAATTCATGTGCGGCATCGGCGCTGAACCGCATTGCCTGCGTGAAACTGCGCTCTAGCCGGTCCATCATGGCGTTGAACATCAGCAGCAGTTCCTGGAACTCGACGGCGCGGTCGTCGGGCGACACCCGCTGATTGAGCCCCTTGGCCGACACCCCGGCGATGGTGCGGGTCAGCTCACGCACGGGCCGCAGCGCGCGCCCCGCCAGCAGCCAGCTTCCCAGCGCGATGCACAGCAGTGCGGCGGGAAAGGCCACGGCGAAGGCCGTGCGCACCCGGGACATTTCGGCGGCATGGGCCTGCAATCCGATACCCACATACAGGGTCACTTCCGGATTGCCGAACACCCCCATCTGCCATGCGCTGTTCTCGAAGGCGACC
>CAIUWO010000060.1 GCA_903902895.1 Candidatus Hydrogenedentota bacterium
CAGGTTCGCCTGAAGCAGGCAGTCGGCGATGAGTTCGGACGATGCGGCGCTTTCGGAAAGCTGGAACTTGAGACGGACGTCGTCTTCGGTGGCAAAGGTGGGCATGGCGGGTCTCCGTAACTTTCCGTCATTGCGAGCGAAGCGAAGCAATCTCTTGCAGCCAAGACCCAAAGTCCCGGAGCTTGTTTCAAGAGATTGCTTCGTCAGCCTTCGGCCTCCTCGCAATGACGGTTCGGTTGGGCTTTTCAGGGGAGCACCCCCAAGCCGCACCTTCACTGCGTTCCGGTGCGGCCTGAGGGTGCCACAGATATGGGGAACTCAGCTCCAGTCGTTCCTGACGACGACCCGGGCCTTGTCGTAGATGACGGCAAAGTCGGTGACGACGGTCAGGTAGCTGCGGTCCCACTGCTGGTTGATGAGCTTGTCGCTTTCGACGAGCAGGTCCTGCTCGGTGAGCTTCTGCACGGCGTAGCCCGCGTCCATCAGCGTGATGAGGTGGTCTGGCTGTCCGGCCATGGGCACCATGGTCAGCCCCAGCGGCGACGGCATCCGGCCGGTCTTGGCGAAGTCGAAGAGGACCGTGTCCTGGAAGGCGTCGAGGCTGAGCACCTGCATGAGCGTGTCCGCGCTGGCCAGCAGATGGGTGGGCGTGAAGTAGTGGCCGAGCGAGAGCGTGACGAAGCCGTTGACGAGGTCGGCGTAGTCCCAGGTGCCGGCGGCGGCGGTGTTGAGGACGACGGGCGCGGTGCCCGCGCCGGACGAGTCGCCGTGGGCGAGCACGTGGGCCAGGCGCGCGTCGAGGTCGCGGCCGAGCCGCTCGCCGATGCGGCGCAGGTGCACGCGCAGCATGTCGACGGACATGCGCCGCACGACCTCGTAGGAGGCGAGCACGCCGCGGCCGCGCTTGTCGAGGCGGACAACGCGGTCGCCGTACTCGATGTGCGACTCGGGAATCGCCGCGCCCTCGGCCACGTCGCGCAGCTCCTCCCCGGCCTCCGACTCGCGCACGTGGGGCACGTCGCAGACGGGCCCGGTGACGCGCTCGTCACGGATGATCAGTTCGGGGTAGCGCGGGCGGGAGCGCATGCCCTCGACCACGGCGCCGCGCACGATGTCGGGGAAAAGCCACTTGGCCCCGGCGTCGGAGGCGAAGAAGCGCTCGACGGTGATGCGGCCGAGATCGACGCCGAACTCGCGGGCGCAGTAGTCCTCGACGTTCGTGCCCAGCGCCTTGAAGAAGTGGGCGTGGCCGAGGCCAAGCCCGCCGAGGGTTTCGTAGAGTTCGCGGCCGCGCACCGCGCGCAGGCGCTCCGGTTCCTGGCCGAGAAAGCGCGTCTGCTCGCGCATGAGGGTGTCTTTGTCGTGCATGGGGCGGGTCTCCTTTTACAGCAGCACCTGGACGGTGCCGGTGGTGGCGTCAAGCTTGAAAATGAGGCCGCGGCCCGAGCCGCTGCCGGGAACGGCGACCTTGCCGGCCGTGGCGGAGGCGGCGACACCCACGGTGCCGCCGACAGCCGGCGCGTTGCCGGTGTAGGCGAATTCGCAGACGCCGCGCACGCGCACGGGGATGGCGGCGCTGTTGCGGTCGCAGTCGGCCAGCGCCTGCCCGGCGATGACGGCGCCCGCGGCGGCGGCATGGTCGACCGTGTAGTTTCCGGTGAGGACGAGGGCGTCACCGCGCTTGATGGCAACGGTGCCGGCGGATTTGGTGCGGCAGGTCACGATGAGTTCGGTGACCGGGCCGCCGATGTCTCCAAAGGCCATGGTGGGATCTCCTTGGGTTGGGGGAATGGGACTGATGGGACAAATGGGGAGCAGGGGACTGGCATCCTGTTTCCGCTCATGGCTCAGGTGTGCAATGAGGGCCGATAGCGGAAACAGGTGCCTGTACCCGGCGCAGGGCGGTACTGTGTGACTCGGGTACAGCCACCCATTTCCTGGCAAGCCGGTTTTGCATGCCGGCGACCTGACGGGAAATGGGAGGCAGTCCCCTAGCGGTCGCGGAGCAGGCGCAGGGCCTGGTCGGAGCGGGACCGGGCTGTGGCGCGCTGCGACTCGTCTTCGAGGGCTTCGGGACGGGACACCGGCTCGGGCGGAAAGGCGCGGTCGAAGCGCGTTTCAAACGCGGCCAGATGGCCGTGGATCTCGCGCAGGGACAACGGCTCAAGCAGGCGCCGCCATGCGGCGGCGTCGAACGCAGCGCCGTCGAGTTCGCGGCCCAGCCCGCAGAGCCGGGCGATGGCGCGCCCGCGCGCCTCGGCACCGTCGCGAACAAGTTCCGCCATGCGGTCGGGCGCGGCATGGACTGCGCGCGCCGCCTCAATCAGGGCGCGCACACAGTTGGGCGGCAGGCCGTCCACACGCCGCCATTCAAGGCGGCACGCGCCTTGCGCACCGTCGAGACGCATGACGCGCACATCGGTCTCGCACTGCTCCCACGCATAGGCGCCGGCGTCCACACGGACGGCGTCGCCGTCCTGCCGGAGCCAGTGCAGGGCGTGGGGCGCTTTCTCCGAAGCCCATGCGCCGGGCGCCAGCGCGTCGGCATCGATGCGCAGACCGGCGAGGCAACCGTCCTGTTCGATGCGCAGGTCGAGATGGGGTCCCTGGGTGTCGCGGTGGCGGTGCAGGACGAAGCGGCCCTCGACGGGCGCGACATCGGCGGCGGAGTCGAGCGGTTCAATGGAAACAAGGGTCCAGAACATGGGCCGGGTTCCTTTCGAAGGTATTATCACAACCGTCTCCTCACGTCATTGCGAGGAGGACGCAGTCCGACGAAGCAATCTCTTGCTCGCATGAAGCGGTGGCCACAAGAGATTGCTTCGCTTCGCTCGCAATGACGGAGCGTGTCAGGGCGCTTCCGTAGGGTGCGTGAAGTGCCGTGAAACGGCACGAAACGCACCGTTTCGGGCTAGTGCCGAAGCATCCCCTGGGCCAGGGCGGCGGCCAAGCCGGCAAGGTTGGCGAGCAGGAGCAGGACGCCGCGGGCCAGGGTTTGTTCGAGGCGCAGCACGCGGTCGCGGATTTCGTGGACATCCTCGGCGAGGCCGCGAAACTCAACCTCGGCCGCGCGCTCGAAGGAGCAGCGTTCAACA
The DNA here is from genome assembly GCA_903902895.1 of Candidatus Hydrogenedentota bacterium. Taxonomy (GTDB): domain Bacteria; phylum Hydrogenedentota; class Hydrogenedentia; order Hydrogenedentales; family CAITNO01; genus CAITNO01. The sequence continues at coordinate 3,096 of CAIUWO010000060.1, forward strand.
CAGCGGTCGGACATGGCAGGGTCTCCCGTGGTTATTCATCGGCCCAGGGGCGGCGGACGGTGGTGGTCAGTTCGATGGGCTCATGGAACCGTTCGCGGGCCCATTCGAGGGCGCGGGCGGCGTTGACGGCCGCGCCGCGCGGCACGAAGCCGGTGCCCTGCGAGCCTGCGGGCACAACGGAGCCCTCGATCACCTCGACAACGTCGCGCATGATGAAGTGGCAGGGGTTGTCGCCGTAGCTGCGGCCGGGCACATGGTCGCAGGCGCGCAGGTCCCGGCCGCACACGGAACATTCGGGCACGCGGAACGAGAAGCCGATGGAGGTCTCGCGGTAGACGCCGCCCTCAATGTTGAGGATGAAGTCGCGGTTGTCGCCCGTGCGCAGGACGTAGACCTCGGGCCGCACGGAGACGCGGTCGCCGTCGCGGTGGATGCGGGAGCGGAAGAAGGTGCCGCGCGGCAGCGAGCCGCGCAGGTCGTGGCGCTCCATCAGCGGACGGCCCGGCGTCATGCGGTCGATCTTCTCCAGTTCCTCGTCGGGAAAGCGGCTGAAATGGCGGTCCACCTGGTTGTGGCACAGGTCCATCTCGAACACGGCGAACTCGCCGGCGGTGAGCGGACGCAGCGCGAAGCGGTTGACCGCGCCGAGCGTCTCATCGCCTTCTGCGGCGGGGTGGCGCCGCAGCCCGATGAGCGCGCCGGGGTGGTGAAAGACAAAGGGTTCCAGTTCCATGCGGCGGTCCTCCTTTTTGTGCCTCGTTCCCAAGTTGCACTTGGGAACGCAATTGTCTTCGAAGTTTCACTTCGCAAGCTGGAACGCGAAGCGCAACCCGCCAAGGCGGATAAACTTCGCGAACAGGGACGTTCCCAAGTAAAACTTGGGAACGAGGGGAGGCATCCCCCTAAATCCCCCTTCGAAGGGGGACTTTAAGCAGGCGGTCGATAAGGGTGTTTTCAGTCCCCCTTCGAAGGGGGACGGTTCGCGGCAGCAAACCAGGGGGATGTTGTTCCCTGCTGGGCGCTTGGTTATGTCTACACCCCCCGGCCCTTCGGGCCACCCCCCTCAATGGGGGATTGAAGGCAGGCCATCGGGCAGCGCGGTCTTAGGCCCCCCCTTGAGGGGGGTGCCGCGAAGCGGCGGGGGGTGTTGCCTTCTTTATTCCAGTCCCAGCGCGGCACGCGTCGCGCGGTCATCCATGAGCCCCGCTTCGCGCAGGCGCAGGGCGTTTTCGATTTCTTTTGCGCGCGCCTCGGCCTCGCGCAGCACGTCGGTCGTGCGGTTGCCGCCGAGCCGCACCCGCGCCCGTGCGGGCACGCCGCCCAGCGCGAAGTCGGCGTTGTACATGCGCTCCAGCGCGGCGCCCACGCCGCGGTTGACCGTCTCGACCTGGCGGTTGACGATTTCGAACTGCGCCGTGCCGTAGGTCTCGGTGGAGCCGTAGTTGCGCCCCATGAGCACGGGCATCATGTGCAGCCCCGTGATGACCTGCTCCTCCACGGCCTTGTGGTTGTCGTAGAAGGTCTGGCCGCGCTGGTCGCCCTGCAGCACCGACACGTTCACGTTGTCGCCGGTGAGGATGTTCTGGTCGGCGGCGAGGCCTGAGATTTGGTCGCGCAGGTCGGTCATGGCCGACAGCATGCGCGCCCGGTGGGCCTCGGCCGTCTCGCCCGCGTTGCGGCCCTCGGGCGTGTAGCGCACGTGCAGTCGGCTCCATCCCGTGTTGTGCGCCGCGCGGGCCATGTCCTCCAGCAGCCGCTGCTGCACGCGCACCACGAAGGGAATGGCGCGCAGCATGGAGCGGCCGTAGGGGTTGGTGCCGTCGCGGTCGATGGGGATGTAGACAAAGCGTTCCATCGGCAGGGTAATGGGTTCTCCGTCAATGACCTGATACGCCTGGAGTCTGCCGTTTTCCCGGCGGAAACGGACGGTCCACACGTCTACCGGCGTCACGTCGTGAATCCAGCCCCGGCCCCGGCCCGGCACCAGTTCGAGCGCGGCAGCGCCGAAGGTGAACAGCGACCCGTAGAGCGTATCCAGCAGCACCGCCATCCCCTCGCCGTCGTGGGCGCGTTCGTCCAGTTCGGCCACCCGCCGCCGGGCCTCCTCCTCCGCGCGGGGCGAGGCCGCCTCCACAATCTCCACCCGGCGCTCCGTCTGGCACAGCCGCTTCCAGGTCCACACCGCGTCGGAAATGTCCGGCACGGCGTCGCGCAGGAAACGGTACGCCCGCAGCATCTCAAAGGGCGTTTCATCGGGCAGCGGCAGGAAGTCATTGCACACCCCGCCCAGCCCGCCCGGCGTCTCCGGACGCGACACGGGACCGGCGCCCAGCACCCGCGCCGCAGGCGCGCCCCGATGCGCGTTGCCGCCGTTGCGGCCCGCCAGACGCCGCCGCCACCGCGCCCAAAAACCCTTCAGATCGAAACCGTTCATCTTCTGTGCCTCCATGGTTGCGCAACAAGTGCCCCTATAAGATCTGCACCAAGTGTTGCATTTATTATGGGAGTGTGCACGTGAAGTAGAACAGTGAAGCTATTTGTAGAGGTCTGGGGGAGTGGGACTTATGGGACGCATGGGACCAATGGGACGGATGGGAAGAGCGAGCGTCAGCAGACCGCGTGGCGCAGTCCCTTCGGTCATTGCGAGGAGGGCGCAGCCCGACGCGGCAATCTCTTGAAACCAAATCCTGAACTCCGGGTATTGGTAAGACGAGACTTGTGCGCCTCTGGCGCATTGCTTCGCTTTGCTCGCAATGACGGGGTACACGCGGCGTGGGGCGGCAAACGTCACCATCAGTCCGACCGGTCTGGTCAGTCCCACGCGTCCCAGAGGTCCCATGCGGCCCATATGCTTGCATCTGGGCGTGCGTCCCGGCCAGTTGCGCCGCAACGCGCGCCTACTATATATTGTGGTTATAAAGCAGAACGACCCCATCCCGTGCCATTGCAGGGGTGCGATAGGAAGGAAAGCATCAAGATGCAAACATTTAACCACCGGTGGGTTTCGGCGGGATTTTGGGCTGTCACGGTGACCGGTCTCGCGCTGACGGGGTGCAGTTTCAAGATAGAGAGCGCCGTGCCCAGTTATTCGGCACCCTACCTGCTCGATTTCACCTTTGCCCTGCGGGACAACTCGGACCATGCCGTGGTGGCGCCGCCGGCGGATTTTGAGTTGACGGCCAGGGAAGACAAGGACAGCATCAGTCCAAGCGAGACGGCTTTCTTGCTGGCCCCGGCCGCCAACAAACAGTCCAAGTGCTTCCTCGTCCTGGACTACACGAACAGCATGGCCGACCCCGCGCGCAACGGGGATGAAAACGGGGACGGCAAGTCCGACGCCATCGACATGATGGAAACATCGGCCAAGGAGTTCATCGACGGCATGACCTCCGACGCGCAGGTCGGCATTCTTGAATTTCACCGGGAAGACCCGGCCCATCCGCCCCTGGTGGTGTCCGATTTCACCACGAACAAGGACTACCTCAAGGCCCGCATCGACGCCATCTGGGGCGAATATGTTCAGGGATTCCCCGCATCCTCGCGCTGCTGGGACGCCGTGTCCGCCGCGATCGACATGTTCCCCGGCGACCAGGGCGCCGACGAGCAGCGTTACGTGGTCTTTCTTTCCGACGGTGTCGATGAATCCAGCACGAACGCAACCCCCGACAGCATCATCAGCGCGGCCAAAGACCGGGCCATCAACGTGTACTGCATCGGATTCGGCGACGAGTTGGACCCCGACAGCCTCGAGAAGATTACGTCCGACACCGGCGGCGCCTATTACAAGGCCGGAAGCATCGAGGAACTGGGCCAGCGCTTCGACGAACTCTGGCGGGACCTCGGCGGGCGCTACACCTTCCGCTGGGCCACGCTGCGGCGGGACAACGCGGGTTTCACCCCGTCCTTTGAGATCAAGCTCAAGGGCGTGTCCGGCAAGTACACGGGACCGGACTGCACGCCCGCGGACTACGCAGGCGACGTGCTCCGCGGCGTCCTGCGCGTTCCCGATTACACCATCGTGGACGGGCGCGCCTCACTGTTCATCCGGGCCTCCTATGTGCCCCGCTACGTCACCAAATTCTCTATGAACGTCCAGACCCCCTACCCCTTTACCGCGGCGCTGGTGGGACCCGACGACGACGGTCTGTGCCAGGACTGGAGCGAGCCCGTGGTCACGCCCAACACGGGCGGCGCAAACATCGCGCTGCAAAGCCAGGCCCCGGAGAACATTTACACGGCCATGCCCTACGGCGCCTTCGGCGCGATCCTGCGGCTTGATTTCACGGGACTCCCCGAAAATCCGGGGCAGTTGGTGACGGCCATCACGGTCGACAACAGCCTGTATGGAAACGGACAGCATTTCGCCGTCGAGAGTCTGCCCTAAGAGCGGTTTTTTTGAGTGCGTGCGGTCATGGCCGCCGCGCTCAAAAATAGGCAACGCCCGCCGCAAGGGCGGGCGTTACAGGGAGGATGGTTCAGGAGCAACAGGCAGAACTGCCTGTTTTGCTAAGCCTTTATCTCCGACAATTCCCAGCCTTTGCGGAAGTGGGGCTTCAGGAATGCCGTAGCCGCGTCGTTGTTGGTGAAGCGCAGGTTCTCGCCGTCCCACAGGAGCTCCTCGTTGGGGAAGCGCCAGCAGACAGAGCCGAGCAGAATCCATTCGGCGTAGGGGCCGGCGATGTTGAAGTTGGAGCAGGCGGGCTTGCCGCCCTTGCAGGCCTGAATCCAGTCGGCATAGTGTCCGTCGGGCACGCGCTCGATGACCTGCTTGGGCAGCTCATAGTCCTTCATTTTCGCGACCGGCAGCAGGCTGACGTCCTCGCCGCGGCCCTTGGTGCCGATGAAGCCCTTGGTGCCGACGAAAATCTCGTTCCAGTCCTTGCAGTCCTCGGCGGTCAGCCCCGCGGGCGGCTGGAATTTGGCGGCCATCTCGCCCTCGTACCAGTACACCTTGACGGGCGGCATTTTGCCGGACGGGACGTGGGGGTTGGGCCGTTCGGGGAACTGCATGACGCAGGAGTAGCTGGGGTAGGTGACGGGGTTCACACCGGCCACTTCCATGCACCGGATGCTGTCGGGCCGGCCCAGCTGCAGTGCCCAGTTTGCCGGGCCGAACTGGTGGATGCCCCAGTCGCCAACCATCTGCGAGCCGTAGTCGAGGAAGCCGCGCCAGTTGATCGGGTGAATCTTGGAACTGTAGGGCTGCTCTTTGGTGTGTCCCAGCCACAGGTCCCACTCCACCGTGGGCGGGATGTCCTCCTTCGGGGGCCATGCGGTGATGTCGCGGGCAAAGCCGCCGCCGCTCATGGAATGCACTTCGGTGATGTCCCCGATGACGCCGCTCCAAATCATCTCGCAGGCGACGCGGGTCGCCTCGCAGGAGTAGCCCTGGTTGCCCATCTGCGTGGGCACCTTGTACTTTTTTGCGGCGTTGGTCATGAGCCGCGCCTCCCACACGCTCTGGGTCAAAGGCTTCTGGCAGTGCACGGCCAGGCCGCGCTCCATGGCCGCCAGCGCGATGCTGGCGTGCATGTGGTCCGGCGTGGTCACGGTGATCGCGTCCAGGTTCTTGTATTCCTTGTCCAGCATCTCCCGGAAATCGCGGTACACTTTCGCCGCGGGGAAGCGCGGGGTCATCTTGCCAATCTCGCCGGCGTCGATGTCGCACAGCGCGTAGATGTTGTTCCCTTCCGACACGTTCTGCACGTCGTTGCCGCCCATCATGCCGCCCACGCCCACGCAGCCGATGTTCAGCTTGCCGCTGGGCGCCGCGCCCGCCGTCTGCGCCAGCACGTGCGACGGGACAATGGTGAACAGGGATGCGGCCGCGCTCGCGGCCAGGAAATCGCGCCTTGAAATCTTGCTCATGAAATAACCGCCTTCTGGGTTGGTTGCGGACAATCCGCCAAGTGTCGCAAACGCCCGCGCGGCATTGCAAACTGGTTCGGTCATTGCGAGGAGGGCAAAGCCCGACGTGGCAATCTCTTGCTCGCATTGAACTGCGGGCACAAGAGATTGCTTCACTTCGTTCGCAATGACGGCGGTTGGGGGGTTACGCCGGGCCGAAGTGGTCGAAGCCGCGGCGGCCCGGTTCCTGCCCGTCGAGGCGGATGCCGCTCCAGCCGGACTCGACTTCGCCGACGAGCGTGAGCGGCCGGCCGAACTGTTCGGCGAAATCGCGGCAGACGGCGGGGGCCAGCACGGGGTCGAGGGCGATGGCGAGCTCGTAGTCCTCGCCGCCGGAAAGGCAGAGGCATTCGAGGGGCTCGCAGAGGATGCTGTCGAAGCCGTTGAGCGCGGGGCCGAGGGGGACGAGGTCGGAATCGACGTTGATGCCCACGCCGCTGCGCTCGGCGATGTGGCCAAGGTCCTGGAGCAGCCCGTCGCTGAGGTCGATCATGGCGTGGACGCCCGCGCGGGCGACGAGCCACCGCCCTTCGGCCAGGCGCGGCACGGGCCGCAGATGGGCCTGTATGAGCGGGGCCGCGTCGATGCCGCGCTGGAGCGCGAGCAGTCCCGCGGCGGCCAGGCCGGGGAATCCGGTGACGGCGACGGCGTCGCCGGGCTTGGCCCCGGCGCGGGTGAGGTAGCGGCCGCCGACGGCCTCGCCGAGGACGGAGATGTCGATGCCTATCATGGCCTGCGAGCCGGTCATGTCGCCGCCGACGAGCGTGGCGCCGCAGGACTCCACCGCGTCGGCGATGCCGGCGCAGATTTCCTCAATGACGGAACTGTCCGAATCGGCGGGGCAGGCGACGGAGGCGAGCACGTAGCGCGCGTCGCCGCCCATGGCGGCGATGTCGCTGATGGCGCCCGCGGCGGCCTTCCAGCCGATGTCGCGGGGCGACGCCCAGTCGCGGCGGAAGTGGACGCCCTCGATGGACGCGTCGCAGGTGGCGAGCACCAGCGCGTTTCCGAACTGGAGCACGGCGCAGTCGTCGCCGACGCCCTCGACCACGCCGGGGCCGCGCCGGAGGCCGCGCGTCACGCGCTCGATCAGTCTGAATTCGCCGATTTCGCGCAGGGTGGCCATCTGTCATCCCTCCAGTTCATGCCAAGCCGCGGGCAGCGCGTCAATGACGTCACCCGCGGCCATGCCGCGCGAGGTCATGCGCAGTGCGGCGATGTCGCCCGCCAGACCGTGCGCGTAGACGCCGACGCAGGCCGCGTCGAAGGCGTCCACGCCCTGGGCCAGCAGCGACCCGATGATTCCCGTGAGCACGTCGCCGGAGCCGCCCTTGGCGAGACCGGGGCCGCCCGTGGGGCAGCACGCGGCGCGCCCGTCGGGCGCGGCCACGATGGTGCCGTGCCCTTTGAGCACGACCACGCCGTCCCATGCCGCGGCGGCGGCCACGGCCGTGTCGGCGCGCGCATAGTGGATGTCGGCGGCGGCCAGTCCGGTGAGGCGGGCCATTTCCCCCGGATGGGGGGTGAAGACGCGGGGCCCGGCGGGACCGCCCCTGCCGAAACCCTCAAACGCGCCCTCGATCACGAGGGCGTTGAGCCCGTCGGCGTCCAACACCATGGGGGCGGGGCACTTTGCGGCCATCTCGCGCGCGAATTGGGCCGTTTCAGGGTGCAGCGACAGCCCGGGACCGAGCGCGACGGCGTCCTTGCCGCGCGCGAAGGCGAGGGCATGGGCCAGCCCGGCGTGGGCGAAACTTTCCGCCTCGGTGGCGGGCAGCACCAGTGTCATCGTCTCGCGCAGCGAGACGGCGAAGATGTCGGCCAGCGGCTTGGGCACGCCCAGCGTGACCAAGCCTACCCCGGAGCGGTAGGCCGATTCGCAGACGAGCCGGGCCGCGCCGGTGAATCCGCGCGATCCGGCCAGCACGAACAGGTGGCCGAAGGTGCCCTTGTGCCCGTCGTCCGGGCGGGGCGGCAGCAGGGCGGCGATGTCGCCGGCGTTCATTTCTTCAAGCATGGCGTATTTTCCGCAGTTCACGTCTCCGTCTCTAAGATACACCTTGGGAGGGGCTTTGTAAACACGAAACCCGGCGCTTGCGCCACATTCGGGCCCCGGCCCCAATGTGGCCGCCTTTCCCGCCAGGCATGCAATGCCGCGGTGGAAGCCAAAACCGGTTGTTTCCCGCCGTGTTTCCATGGCACACTGCCCCCATGAGCGTATGGACCCTCTTTTCATTCCTTCTAGCGTCTATCGCGCTGACGCTGGCCCCCGGGCCGGACAACACCTTTGTCGTGGCCCAGGGCATTTCGCGCGGCCGCCGCGCGGCCATCACCGCCGCGCTGGGCATGGCCTGCGGCATCAGTGTGCACACGACCGCCGCGGCCGTGGGCATCTCGGCGCTGCTGTACTCCTCCGCATGGGCGTTCACGGTCCTGAAATTCGCCGGGGCGGCCTACCTGCTGTTTCTGGCCTTCAAGTCGCTCAGGGAGCAGGCCCTGATCCTCCGCCAGGACGCCGGGTCGACGCCCAACGGTTTTGCCATGTTCCGGCGGGGCTTCATCATGAACGTGCTCAACCCGAAGGTGGCGCTGTTCTTCCTCGCGTTCCTGCCGCAGTTTGTCTCCGGCGATGCGGGCGGCGCGGCGCCGCAGATGCTGATTCTCGGCGCGGTGTTCATGGTGCAGGCGGCGGTTCTGTTCAGCATTATAGGCTGGCTTTCCGGAAGCGTGGGCGCGCTGGTGTTGAAGCGGCCGCACATCGCGAAATACTTCGGCTGGCTGTCGGCGGGCATCTTCGCCTCGCTCGGCGTGAAGCTGGCGCTGGCCCGGCAGTAGGGAGGCGCCATGGAACCCGCACTTCAGATGAGCGCCTTCGCCGCCGCCGACACGCTGCCGCAGCCAAGCCTGCTGTGGTGCCTGCCCTTCGCCTGCATGCTCATGGCCATCGCGTTCTTTCCGCTGGTTCCCCGCCTGTCGCACTGGTGGGAGCAAAACCGCTGGAAACTGGCCGTGTCCCTGGCGCTGGGCCTGACCGTTTGCGGCTATTACGCCTACGGACGCCGGGCGGCGGGCGGCCTTGCGCCAGACCTGGCCCCGCTTGGACTGCTGCTGCGCCACGCGGTGCTTGACGACTATGTGCCGTTCATTGTCCTGCTGCTCAGTCTCTACACCATCAGCGGCGGCATCCGGCTGAGCGGCGACATTCCCGCCCACCCGGCGACGAACGCCGGATTCCTGTTTCTGGGGGCCGTGCTGGCCAATCTTATCGGCACCACGGGCGCCTCGGTGCTGCTGGTGCGTCCGTTGCTGCAAATAAACGGCGAGCGGCGGTACACGACGCACACCTTTGTCTTCTTCATTTTCCTTGTCAGCAACATCGGGGGCTGCCTGCTGCCCATAGGCGACCCGCCGCTGTTTCTGGGCTATCTGCGCGGGGTGCCGTTCCTCTGGACCGTCAAGCTGTTTCCCATGTGGATCGTGGCGGTCGGCGCGGTGCTCGCCATATATGCGGTGGTGGAGGCGATGGCCTACCGGAAAGAGCCCCCGAGGAACATTCAACGGGATGAGACGCTGAGAATCCCGCTGCGGCTGGAGGGAAGCTTCAATTTCGCGCTGCTCGCGCTCGTGGTCTTGGCCGTGGCGGTGCTGGTGCCCGGACAGCGCATCCCGCTCACACCCTTTAATGTGCCGCATGTCTATCTGCGCGAGATCATCCTGCTGTCGCTGGCCGGGCTGTCGCTGGCCCGCACGCCGCGGCGCATTTACCAGGAAAACGCCTTCAACTTCGGCCCCATGGCCGAGGTGGCCAGCCTCTTCATAGGCGTCTTCATCACCATGCAGATTCCCATCGAACTGTTGCGGGCGCAGGGCCTGTCGCTGGGGATTCATTCGCCCATGCAGTTCTTCTGGGCCACGGGCCTGCTGTCGGGCCTGCTGGACAACGCGCCCACCTACGTCGTCTTCTTCGAACTGGCGGGGATTCTGCCGGCCGACGGCGGCGCGGTCCTGGGCGGCGTTGCCACGGCGACCGGGCAGGTGCCGGTTCCGGCGCTGATGGCGATTTCGGCCGGGTCTGTTTTCATGGGGGCGCTCACCTACATTGGCAACGGCCCCAATTTCCTGGTCAAGAGCATTGCCGAATCCCGGGGCATTGCCATGCCGAGTTTCTTCGGCTACCTGCTCTACAGCGGCGCCATTCTCCTTCCCGTGTTCGCGCTGATGTCGCTTATCTTCTTCCGGTAGACGTTGTTAGAGGGGTCGCAGCGGCCCGGCCAGGCCGAAACAGGGCGTCCCGGTTACCCCGGCGCCCCGCCCAACATGGTACCATCACAGCCTATGAACAGAGTGCACAAATTCGCCGTTGTCATCCCCGCGATGGCGCTGTTTTTTGCGGTTGCGGCCGCATTCACCGCCGCCGCCCTGCCGGGGGCGGATGGAAGCGCCGCGGCGCCGGCGGGGCCGCCCGCGGCAGGCCCCGCGCCCGAAACCGTTGAAGCGGCCCCCGTTCCCGCGCCGTCCCCCCAGGCCCCGGCCACAACGGACCAGTTGCAGGCGGAGGTGTGCGCGTTGCGCGAGGACATGCGCATGCTGCAGAGCACGCTCGACCTGATGGTCAACAAGATCATGGCCGATCTGCGCGAGGAGAACGAGCAGCTTCGCCTCGAAATACGGCGGCTCAACACGCTGCGCGGAATGCCGGGCATGGCCGACATCAACGCCGTGCCCCGCCCGGCCGGTGACGCGGTCGACCAGGCCCTGTCCGGGCCGGAACCGGCGCCCGAACTGCCGCCCCCCCCGCCGTTCAAGTTTACCGTGATCCGCGAATGGGGCCGCAGCGCCGAAGAGGCGCGGGAACTGGGCGCCGAGGCGCAGTCCCTCAAGGGCCTGATCGGGGTCGTGCCCAAGGGCAGCCTTCGCGGGGATGTGGAGAAACTCGCCCGCGATCTGCGCGCAAAGTACGACGCCTTTGACAACATCAACATCGAAGTGTTCGACAACACCGCGGTGGCGCGGGAGTTTGCGGCGAACAAGGCTGCCGACCCGGAACGCCGCGTGCTCAGCGTGTCGCGCCACAAGGCGTCGGGCCGCGACGCCATCGTGCTGCTCGTCAACGGCAAGGGCGAGATGATCTCCGCCGATCCGAATGAACCGCCCCCGCCGCGGCAGCCCGACGACCTGCCGACGCTGAGCGTCACCAACCCCGTCGCCCCCGGCCAGTCCATACGGCCGAAGGCGGCCGCTGCGGCCGCGCCCGTCGGGGACCCCGGCGCCGTGCCGCAGGCGCAAGAGGCGGCGACCGCGCCCGAAGAGCAGGCCGCATCGGGCCAGTGGCAGAAAACGGGCAAGAAAAAAGGGTCCGCAAAGGGCTCTTCCAAGAAGAAGAAGGGCGCTCCGAAGGAGGAGCCGGTTCTGCCCCAAAGCCAGCAGCCAATCCCGGAGGGGCCGCCGCTCCTGCTGGTCCCGCATGGGCCGGCACCGCCGGAACCGGCTTCGTCGGCGTTGCCGGAGCCAACGGTCATTGTCGCCCCACCGGGCGAGCAGGTAACACTGGAACCGGCACCGGAGGACAACGCCGCCGCGGCACCGGAAGAGAACGGCGGCGCGGTCAACACCGCCGCACCGGAAAGCAGCGACAGGCCCGCGCCCAGCCCAAAGAGCAATTTCGGCCCGAGGTCGAAGAAGAAGAATTAGCGGTGGAGACGCCAGGTTGGCCGTCAAATGCCCGCATTGAGGCCTAATCGCGGGATAAGCAAGAGACACCCGCGCCATTCTTGTGCATTATTCGCGGAAAGGCGGTTTGCGGTGATTTCGGTTTGCGGGAACGAGGAGAGCGGGACGGCACTATAGCCCTCGCCCGCGGCGATGCTTTGTCCCAACGGGACAACCGACGACAGCCCAGGGCCGCCCGCCACCCGAAGGGTCAGGGCGCCCCTGGGTCAAAGGTGTTGTTTTCAGTTTCCCTGCAAGGGCATCCCAACGGGTGCATCCTTATCCGGCGATTGGCAAATGAGGCCAAAATCCGCCCCTGAAGAACGCGGCTGGATGCCGCGCCCACCGAGTTCAAGAAGGGAACCCATCGCACACGCTACCGGATTCTTCTGTACTTCACCGCCAGCGACTGGCCCTTTTCCGGAATGCGCAGCACAAGATTGTTCTGAAGCTCCGCGCCGGCCGCCTCGCTGGTGACGGTGACACCCTTCTCGTCGGTCATGTCGACCGTGTAGCGCCCGGCGGGGTCGATGCCGCTGAGGCCTCCGATGATGCCCGCCTGCGGGCACTGTTCGCGGCGGAACGCCACCGCAATGCCCTCGTCCAGGTCGGCGCGGTGGAACTGCCATGCCGCAAACTGGTCGTTGGCGCTGGACACCGGCGTGAGCGGGTAGAAGTCGCCGTACCAGTATTTCTGCCGGTCTTTGGCCTCGGCGACCAGCGCCTTGGCGCGGTCCATGGCAAAGCCGTCGGCGAGGTAGTCGAACTGGCACAGCAGCCCGCCGGTGGACGCGCTGCGCGCGTCGTAGGCCTCAGTCGACCAGACGCAGGCCGTCTGGAGCGGCACGTAGCGGGTGAGCGACATGGACTGCGCCTGCTTCCACTCGAAGTTTCCGCGGAAGCAGTTTGTGTCGCTGCGCCACAGCGGCACGGACCGCGAGCACATCTCGATGTCGATGCGGCGTCCGCCGCTGGAGCAGTTGTCGATCCACAGCCCCGGATGCTGCGCGAGCAGTTCATCCCACATCGCATAGAGCCCCTCAATGTACCGGATCTCCGTGATGCCTTGGCGATCCGGCGCGTCGTTGCCGCGCCAATAGGGCAGCGGGTCCATGTTGAAGTCGTTGCGGTAGACGTCGATGCCGTACTCCCCGATGCGCTCCGAGAGCATGTCGGTGAGGTGGCGGCGCGCCTTCGGGTCGTTGAGCATGAACAGGCCGCCCTCTTTGCCGCCGAAAACGAACTCGGGATGCTCGTTTGAAATTTGCGTATCCTTGGCCACCCGCTCCGGCTCGAACCACACGATGAATTTCATGCCGTACTGGTGGCAGCGGTCGGCGATGGGCTTGAGGCCGCGGGGAAACTCTTTCGGCTCGGCAAACCAGCTGCCCACGCCGTTCGGAAAATGCTTGGGGAACCACGCCGCGTCGAACCAGTAGGTGTCGCAGCCGAGCTCATGGGCCGCGTCGACGGCCTTCACCTGGCCGGCCTCGCAGGTCCAGTCGGGGCGGGCGTTGTAGCGGTCAAAGGTTTGCAGCGCCACGGGCAGCGCCACCGGGCGGCCCTGCTCCTGCGGCGAGCGCAGCAGCATGAGGCGGCGGAACTGGTTCTGCGCGTTGGCCCGGTCACCCTCCCAGGCCATGACGAGCATGCGCGGCGTGCGGATGCGCTCGCCGGGGTGCAGCACGAGACGGGTCAGCTCCATGCCTGCCCGCATCCGGACCGGGCCGTTTTCAACACGCTCGAAATGCGAGGCCCACTGGCCCGTCCAGCCGATGGCGACGATGAGGCCGCGGCTGTTGTACTCGGTGGTGAAGAAGGGGAAGGCGCTGATGGAGGACGAGCGGCCGCCGGTCGGCGCGCGGTCGATTTCCGCACCCACCTCCACGCGGGTGGTCTTGGGCAGGAAACTGGTCGCGCCGCAGGCGTCGCCCTCCAGTTCGTGCAGCAGCAGCGCCTGGCGCGCGTCACCCGTCCGCTGGGCGATGTCCATCGCCTGCACGTCCTCAATCAGGGGAGTGTCCTGCGCGCCCTTGTTTTCAAAGCGGAGCACCCATTCCACCGCGGGGAAACGGCTGTGCGTGAAGACCTCGGCGGTGACGACCAGGCCCGTTGCGGGGTCGGTCCAGTGCATGATGCCATGGTCGTTTTCGAAATGGGCGTCATGCTTCCACGCGTCCAGGAAGGTCTCGGAGGAGGCACCGTTGTACTTGAAGGAGAAGGGTGTTTTGGCGTGGGCAAAGGGCAGTTGGCTTTGACCCTCATCGATCTGCCGCACCGAGCCGTCGGCCATCACAAACTGCGCGTCCGCCCAGTCCGCCTGGTCACAGCCGGGGCCGTCGCCGCCGTCGGTCACCTTGAGGACCAGTTCGCGCGCCGTGCCGTCCAGCGCGATGCTGACGGGGGCCGGGGCGTCGCCGCCGCGCAGCACGGGCGTGCGCGCGGCTTCCTTGCCGTCCAGTTCGGCGACGAATTCAGCGCTGCCCTTGGTGCCCTGCGTGTCATAGTTGTTGTCGATGCCGACCAAGGCCTTGAACGCCGCGGCGCCCCCGGGCACGGCCACGCGGATTTCGCTGAAGGAGTGGGTGCCCAGCCCGTGCGCAAAATCCTGCGCGCCCACGCGCAGCGGCGTGTCCATGCAGGAGCGCCCGAAGAACAGCGTGCTGTGGTCCTGGCGGACCAGGCGCACTTCGATGCGGCCCGTGTCGGCCGGGCCTTCGGGCGCGCCGAAGGCCTGCGCGGTCCAGCGGGCCATGTCGTCCACCAGCGCCTTCGGCGCCATCACGGCGTCATCGGGCGGCGTCGCCGGAATGTCGGCGGCTTCAAGGGCCATGGCCGCCCCCGCGCCCAGCAGCAGGCAGGCAAGCCCGGTCCACAATGTCAGGCGTGCGGTGTGTTTCATGCCGAGTCTCCCTCTTTGCGCTTGCGCGCGATATGCGGCCATTATCGGCCCACGCCGTCCGCCGATCAACCCTGGTTCGTGATACACTACCGCGCCCGTTTCACCGTGTCATTGCGAGAAGGCCGTCGGCCGACGCAGCAATCTCTTGAAACAACGGCCCCACAGCGCCCGTCAATCACGGGCAAGAGATTGCGTCGCTTCGCTCGCAATGACGGAATACGAGACGGCTGTAACGGTCTGTTCGGACGACTATACAGAGTCTCTGCAAACATGAAGCGTCTTTTTCGATCAAAAGAATCCGTGCTCGGATGCCTGCTGGTGCTGGTCTCGCTGCTTGTGCCTTTCCTGGTCTGCGAGGCCGCATACCGGGTGAAGAATGTCCTGCGCCCGCAGGTGCTGGGCGAGGCCATCGTGCCCGATGCCCTGCTGGGCTGGCGGATTCGGCCCGGATACCGTTTCTCCGGCGAGAAGAAGGACGCCTCCGGCCGGCCGCACCCGGTGGAGATCGCCGTCGACGGCAACGGGTTCAGGGAGTACGGGCCGGAGCGGGGCCGCCTGCGTGTGTTCTGCCTGGGCGACTCGTTCACCTTTGCCAAGGACGTTTCACAGAACGAAACCTACTACCATGTGGCGGGGGAGCTGGCGCCCGCCGATGTGTTCGCCTGCGGGGTGGACGGCTACGGCGGCATGCAGGAGTATCTCGTTCTCGACCAGTGGATCGACAGGGTGAAACCGGATGTCGTCGTGTGGCAGTTCTGCCTGAACGACTTCATCGGCAATGACGTGCGGCTCACCCGGATGAGCGCCAAGAACCAGTGCCAGGCGCCTCAGCCATTCCTCACCCCCCAGGGAAAGGTGCGCTATGCGAGCCCCGGCGAGGGAAGCCTGGGCCGCATCGCCCGCTACCTGCCCTCGGCGTTTCTGCGGGCCATGGCCCACCGGATAGACAACCGGAAGGGCCTGCCAACCCTGGAGAACACGGTGGAGACGCGCATCGAAAAGGGGGACGCCGCGGCCCTGGCGCTGTTCCGGGAGTCCGTTGAGACCACGGACCGCATTATGGCCAAAGTGCGCGCCCGATGCGGCCGCCTGCCCATCGTGGCCTTCAATGTGGACACGAAGGCCCCCTATCACGGGGCGTTCCGGGAAATCTTCGCGCGCCACGGCATCAAGCTCCTCGACACCGTGCCGGCCCTCGTCCAGGAGGCGGCCGCGAAGGGGGAGACGGTCTTTGCCGGGGACGGCGCGCACTGGAACGCCGCCGGGCACCGCATCTGCGGCGAGGTGCTGGCGGGGGTCCTAAAAGAAGTCGCCGGTGCCCGGTAGCTTCGGGCACGGAACCGGCACGCCTCCAGTCAAGACAGAAGTCATCGCAGGCAGTGCCTGGAACCATTGCCGGCCCATCACAGTCACGCTTCACGGCAGACCCAGTTTACGGCTGCACGTGCTTTCAGAAAGTGCCGGTAAAACCGCGCCAGGAATATCCGCGCACTTGGGTTCGGAATCACGTTTCGATGGACCGCCCATGCCGTGCTAAAATTCCTAACCTTGGTGGCAGCGCCGTTTCCGGGAGAGAAGCACATTGAAGATCCCCCTGTCGAGACAGATAATTCGCCGTTGGGCTGGCAATGTTCTTGCGGTGTGCCTGGGGTTCCTTTTGGTGGCGGTGCTGCTTGCCGCGGCCGAAGGCATGTTTCGACTGAAGGCCCGCTTCACTTCGCCGCCACCGCAGGTGTCGGTGATCTCCACGCAAAAAGGCGCTCTCAGTCGCACCGGCATTCTGGGGGGGGAACTCCTGCCGGACGGCGTGATCCAGTGCCGTGCGGAACGGCGCACCCGGCTAATTTATGAGGTTTCCAGCAAGACCGATGAAAAGGGGCGTCGGTATACCCCCTGCAAACGTCAGAATCCTGACGCAAATATAGCGGCATTTTTTGGCTGTTCCGAGACCTTCGGATTGGGCGTGGAGGATGCCGAAACCTTGCCCGCCCGTTTTTGCGCGCGCGCATCGGGCTGGGAGTCGCTCAATTACGGGGTGTTCGGCTACGGGCCCCAGCAGGTATGGCTGCAAATCTGCAAACAGGGTCTGCTCAAGGAGTTTTCCACGCGGAAGGGAATTGTGGTCTACTCCTTCATCGACGACCACATAAACCGCTTGGTTGGAACGCGGGCCGTGGTGGCGGGTTGGGGCTATGACATGCCCTGGTTGGAACTGCAGGACAACCGGGTTGCCTGGCGCGGTGCTTTTTCCAACCGATCCCCGCTCCAGTACTTCTTTCTCCGCCATCTTGATCGCACCCACTTGGTGCGTTTTGCGCAAAACCACCTGCCAAGCCTTCCAGCGCCCGCGCCCCCCGGCGGCAAGGCGCTCGACCTGCTGGTGCAGATCATGGTTGAGTGCGCTCAAGCCACTCACGAACAGGCGCCGGGCCTTACGTTCTGCTGCCTCCTGCTTCCCAAGAGTTCCGGTCCGTGGCGTGAAGGACTCCTTCAGCGGCTGGAAAGCACGGATGTGCGGGTGTTCGACTACGAACAATTGCTGGACAACGCGTCCCTGCCCATGGAAGAACTCTTCTTCGACGACAGCGCAGAGCTGCCGTGGGGGCATCCAAAGGCGCCAACCTACGACCGCATCGCTCTGCAGCTCAGCCGGGACACTGCGGGCACAAATGAAAACACCCCCCGCAGTGGTGTATAACATGCGTCCCGTCGCCGGAGACTTAGAGACAACCCGCCGGCGCGAAAGGACGAAGCATGGGCCTTCACACGGTTAATTTCAAATGCCATCACTGCGGCCACTGCTGCACCGACGTGGTCTGCCTGCCCACCCCGTGGGACGTGCTGCGCGTCGCGCTGAACACAGGCCAGGACCCGCGCGACTTTCTCGAGTTCCTTACCCCGGAGGAAATCCACGGGGTGGACAAGGGCGACGCGACCTGGCTGAAGATTGGCGGCGAGAAGTACATGATGGCGCTCAAACGCGACGAGAAGCGGGGCTGCCATTTCCTCGACCGCAAGACGCGCTTCTGCGGCATCTACGACCACCGGCCCAACCTCTGCCGGCTCTACCCGTTCAAGCTGCACGAGAGGCGCGACGGCACCTTCAAGAGCTTCGGCCTGCACACGGATGTGGGCTGCCCCCGCAACCGTGACGGCGTCTACGAAACGGGGCCGCTGTACGACCTCTATCTGAACGACCAGATGCACCAGGAGGACTATGTGAAACTGGTCAACGCATTCAACAAACAGCGCCGGGCCGACCGCAAGCCCGAGGACTTTCTCGACATGTTTATCGAGGTGGTCAAAGAGTAGTTGCCCGTCCCGGAGTATTTCATGCCACAGGACCCCCTTCGCGCCCCCTGGGGCGCCGTGTTTGACGTCGACGGCACCATGGTCGACAACCATGCCTGGCACCAGGCCGGCTGGATCGAGCTGGGCCGCCGCCGCGGCCTGCCCATCGACGCGGACTATTACCGCACCCACATCCACTCGAAGGACAACGAGGTCATTCTCGGGATCATGCGGAGGAATTTCAGCATGCCCGAACTGGGCCAGGACATCGCCGACGAAAAGGAGGCGATTTACCGGGAGCTGTACCGCCCCGTCCTCAAGCCGATGGCCGGGCTGACGGCCTTTCTGGACCAGCTGCGCGCGCAGGGCACGCCCTGCGCCGTGGCCTCCAACGCGCCCGAGCCCAACGCCCGGATGATTCTGGACGCGCTCGGCATTGAGGACCTCTTCGCGGCAGTTGTCACCCCCGGCCCCGCACTGCCGGGCAAGCCCAAGCCCGACATCTTCCTCGCCGCCGCCGCCGCGCTGGGCCTGCCGCCCGCGCGCTGCGTGGTGTTCGAGGACAGCTATTCGGGCTTCCTCGCCGCCGAGGCGGCGGGCATGCCCTGCGTGGCCATCCTCCACGGCGCGGCAGCCGTGAGCCTGCCCTACGCCGAGCGCACCCAGGCCCGCCACCGCGATTTCACCACCGTGCGCCTGCCCGAATTGCTGGAAGAGCTGGGCCTGTAGCGCCCCGCCGGCACCGGCGGCATGGCCGCGGACGGTCAACAGGGCGGTGAGGCTTCTTTGCGGATACCCGCCGTTTGTCGTATATTCTCCACTCTATTGAGCATCTCCGTTTCGCTTTCGCCGTGAAAACAAGGAAATCACCCCCATGTCCTACGCCATATCAAATTACCCCGATGCCCGGGCGATCACGGGCAGTATTGACGCGCTGATGAAGCTTCCGCCGGTGGCGCTGCAGCGGGACGCGATGCAGGCGTATTTGCAGCAGCTGGACGACAAATGCCCCAAGTCGAAGGCGATGATTGCCGAGGCGAAGCAGTTCATCCCCGGCGGGGTGCAGCACAATCTTTCCTTCAATTATCCCTTCCCGCTGGTCATCGACCGGGCGGAGGGGCCCTATCTCTACGACATCGACGGCAACCAGTACATCGACTTTCTGCAGGCGGGCGGCCCGACGGTGCTGGGGTCGAACCCACCGGCGGTGCTGGAGCCGGTGATGGAGCTGCTGCGCAAGTGCGGCCCGGTGACGGGGCTCTTTCATGAGTTTGAACTGAAGATTGCGCGGGAAATCAACCAGCACATGCCCGCCGTCGAGATGTTCCGCATGCTGGGCAGCGGCACGGAGGCGGTGATGGCGGCGCTGCGCGTGGCGCGGCTGGCCACGAAGCGCAAGCGGGTCATCAAGATCGGCGGCGCCTACCACGGCTGGTCGGACCAGATGGTCTACAGCCTGAAACTGCCCAAGAGCGGCCGCTTCGAGGCGCACGGCATCCCCCGCGCCTGCGTGAAGTACACGCACGAGGCCGCGCCGAACGACCTGGCCTCGCTGGAGCGGGTGCTGTTCTGGAACCGGCTGCGCGGCGGCACGGCCGCGGTGATTGTGGAGCCGGTCGGCCCGGAAAGCGGCACGCGGCCGGTGGACAAGGACTACAACGCCGGGGTGCGCGCGCTGTGCGACAAGTTTGGCGCGCTGCTGATCTTCGACGAGGTGGTGACGGGTTTTCGCGTGGGGATGGGCGGCGCGCAGGGCTATTTCGGCGTCCGGCCCGACCTGACCGTGTTCGGCAAGGTGGTGGCCGGCGGCTATCCGGCGGCGGGCGGCGTGGGCGGACGGCGCGATCTGATGCTGCTCATGGCGGCGGGGCTGGAGAGCGGCAAGAAGCGGGCCTACGTGGGCGGCACGCTCGCGGCGAACCCGCTGAGCGCGGCGGCGGGCTTTTTCGCCATCCAGGAAATGGCGCGGACCAACGCCTGCGAAAAGGCCGGTCAGGCCGGTGACCGCATCACCAAGGGCCTGCAGGCCATCATCCAGAAACTGGGCCTGCCCTTTGTGGCCTACAACCAGGGCTCCATCTGCCACTTGGAAACGGTGGCGGCCATGTTCATCAAGCTCGACTACCTCCACATCCTGCGCGTGCTGAAAGAGATCAAGGCGCGCAAGCACTGCATGGAGGAGTACGGCGCGGCCTACGCGGCCGAGGGACTGGTCACGCTGGCGGGAAGCCGGCTGTACACGAGCATGGCCGACACGGACGCGGTGATTGACGACGCGCTGGCGCGCTTTGAACGGGTGCTGTCCAAGGCGGACAAGTCGTTGCTGAAGGTTTAGCAGTTGGCGTAGGCTGCCTCATTCTCCCGTCCTGCTCTTGCTCCTGCTCTTAATCTTGCTCGATAATCAATGGGGGCCATGAAAGCCGTGCCGGTCACATTGAGGAAGATTCCGTAGTGTTTCCATGATTCTTAAGAGGGAGCAAGAGAAAGATTAAGAGCAAGAGCAAGAGCAAGAAGAACTAGAAAAGGAAGTAAGGTAATGAGCGACACACAGCAAGCCCGCGAGGCCGTGCTGGCCATGGGCACAAAACTGGTGGAGACGGGGCTGGTCATCGGCACCTGGGGCAACATCAGCGTCCGGGTCGGCGACAAGATGGTCATTACCCCCAGCGGCGCGGACTACGCCACGCTTACCGCGGAGAACCTGCCCATCGTGGACATCGCCACGGGCAAATGGGAGGGGCCCAAGCCGTCGAGCGAGCAAGGCCTGCACCTCGCCGTGTACCGCGAACGGTCCGACATCAACGCCGTCATCCATGTCCATTCGCCGCACGCCGCAACGATGGCCGCGGCGCGCCGTGAACTGCCGCCCATCCTCGACGACATTGCCCAGTTAATCGGCCCCAGCGTGCGGGTGGCCGACTATGCGCTGCCCAGCACCAAGAAGATCGTGCGCGAGACCATGAAGGCGCTCAAGGGACGGATGGCCGCGATCATGGCC
>CAIUWO010000061.1 GCA_903902895.1 Candidatus Hydrogenedentota bacterium
AGCCGGCGCTGAAGGAAGGAAAGAGCGTCGAGGTGACACTGCCGCCCTGCGCGGTCGCGCGAATTCTTTTCAGCACCGCCGCGCCGTGATTGGCGCGTTCTATCTCTGCCGTACAAACCGGATAAGTCCCGCGAGGTCGAGCGCCTGCGGGGTGGGGCGGTAGTTGAGGTAGTAGGCCGCAATGCGCTTCCCGATTTCGGGTTCGATTTTGGCCAGCGGCAGGTAGTTGACCGGGTAACCGATATAGGACGAGTCCAGTGCGGCCCCGCCGGTGATACTGGTCAGCAGGATGCCGTCTTCACGGCGCGCCGGTCCGTTGAGCGCCATCTTGGCAAACTGGGCCAGGTCGTCTTTGGTAAACACCTGGTCTTCCTGCGCAAGCAGCAGGGGCAGGGTGACCGTCAACCCCGCGTGCGAGGTGTCCTCACCCTGAATCGACGCCCGGGTCTGTTCCGCCGTCACAGGCTGCTCGGCCAGTTGATAGGGCCAATAGACGGCGCCGTCGGGCGCATGGATGAGGCGGTTGCGCAGGTACCGGCCAATGGCCAGGGCGCGGTCTCGGGGTGCGGTGTCTCCCGTGCACTTCCATGCGAGCCAC
The DNA here is from genome assembly GCA_903902895.1 of Candidatus Hydrogenedentota bacterium. GTDB lineage: Bacteria > Hydrogenedentota > Hydrogenedentia > Hydrogenedentales > CAITNO01 > CAITNO01. The sequence continues at coordinate 599 of CAIUWO010000061.1, forward strand.
AGGGCCCAGCCCATGGCGCTCTGGCGGTTGGCCGGGATGGGTTTGTTTTCAAGCGAGTTCTCCTGGTCCAGGCCGATATAGTGTCCCGCGCCCGCCTCGGGTCCCTCGCGCCACTGCCGGTCGTGGACGGCCAGGGCGTCGAGGCAGCTTTGCAGCAGCGTGCCGCGCTCACCGCGAAGCGACTCGTTGAACGCGGGGGCTTCGTTCGCAAGGAAAAGGAAGTCCAGCATCTGCGCGGTGATGATGCCGGTGTGCACGCAGAACACGGCGCGGCCCCGCTCGGCGTATTTTTCGCAGCCCCAGGCCTTGACCACCCGGCCGGTGAAGAGCTGCCTGCCCCGTTTGTCATCCGTGGCGGCGGCCACGGCGCGCACGAAGCGCAGGTTGGCCTCCAGATATTTCGCGTCGCCGGTGGCGCGAAACATGTCGTTGAGCGCGCGCATGTAGTACGACAGCCACCACGCGATGGCGGCGTTGTCGTTGTGCACGTCCTTCAGGTTCGCCTCCAGATTGGAACCAAGGAAGAGCGTGTCGAAGCGTTCGGCACTGGCGTACTGTTCCAGCACAGGCGCGGGGCTAAGCTTTGGATATTTGGCCAGAAAGTTCTGAACGTATAGGGCTTCGGCCTGGGCCGGTTCTTCGGCAGAACCAGCGGCGCAGGCGCAGAACGACAAAAACAGCGGAAGCAGCGCCCCTGTCAGGCCCCTCTTGGCGGCAAGATTCATTCCGTCACTCCCACGTATCACGCTTCGCGCCCCCCTCCGGCCCCGCAGGCAGTTCAAAGAACACCCGGTCACTTCTCCGTGATTCCGACAGGCAGTCCGGCAACCAGCTCGGCGCTTGTGATTGAGGGGCACCAATACTTCTCGATATGTTCCACAATGAGTTCGGTCCCCTCGTCGTGGGACACCTTCGGAGGATAGGCAGGATTGTACATGCTGTCGGTGAGGTCGCGCACCAGGGCGCAGTTGAGTCCCCACCGGGTCATCTGGCGAATTCCAAAGGAACGGCCGAGCACGCACATGTTGGTGTGAACGCCCACATAGAGGACGTTCTGTATGCCATTCTGTCGGAAATAGTTGTAGATCTCCCGCCCGTTGTCGGACATGCCATCCTCGTCGGCAATCACTATTGCCGCATGCTGGCGCGTCCAAGCCATGTAGAACTTCTCGATGCCGGGACAGCCGCCGTCCTTGTCGTGGATGGGCAGCGGTGGCTCTTTGACCTCTTTCGGCGCAGGCAATTCCGCAGGGGGGGCGGCCTGCATGCGGCGGCGCTGCACGGAGTCCTGGTAGAAGCCGAGCGTTTCGGAGGGGCAGTGGATGACTTGCACGCCTGCGGCGCGGGCCTTCTTGAGAAGGTTGTCCACCTTTGGGGCCAGCGCGTCCACCCCGGCGGTGGCAAAGTCGCACCAGTGCTTGTCCCACATGTCGCAGACAATGATGGCGGTTTCGGCGGCGGCCCAATCGCGGATGACTGCTTCTCCGAATGCGCCGTCCGCGGCATCGGCGGCGCGGGTGCGCATGGCCAGATGAAGGGTTTCGGGCTTCTTCACCCGCGCTGAGGCCCCGGGAAGCTCCTTTGGGAGGACGGGCCGGTCGGCCGTCCAGAAGAGGGCATTGGCGATCATGCGCGCGAAGGCGCTGTTTTCGAAATCTCCAACTCCCCCGAGAGAGGTGTAGAAGACGCGGCCACCCTTGTACATACGGGTCCAGGCGATGGGCTCGCGCCCGCCCGACTCGGGGGTGCGTCCCATCATCAGTAAAGTGGCATCATTGGCGATATCCGGGTTCTTGTACAGACTGTACCGGGAACGAAATGGCTCCACGTCCTTGAGGATGGGGTGCACCTTTCCATCCGGCATGACAAAGGTTTCAATGGTGGGACCCTCGTCCAAGTGGCCTTTGTAGTTGCCGCCGAGCACCTCCCTGTCGAAGGCGAGCCACTTCTGGAACCCGTGGCTGGCGGTGCGCACGGCGACCAGCGGTCTTCCAGATTCGCAGTACCTCTTAATTCTGTCGAGCTGTTCGCCCTTCAGTTCCAGACGCCGGGTGAAGAACAGCGCCACATCGCAGGTGTCCAGCGCCTCCAGGCCTGGAATGTTTTCCCAGCCGGAAGCGCACAGCAGCGTGCAGTTCACATCGCAGTTCTTGTCCAGCCAGTCCTTGAAAATGCCCAGGGCCTCGTCCGACTTGTACTCAAACGAGCCGGAGACGAGGCACACATTAAGTGGCGCGGCATGGGCCGGAACGGCCCCAAAACATAGGCACAACACCGCCACGGGCAGAAGAATGCGGCGCATGAGGAACCTCCACATGGGTTATGTTGCGGGTCTCAGACTTGTTCGGGAATGGCAAAGGACTCGCGGTAGTCGCGCTTGACGAGTTTGTTGACCTCTTCGTCGCCGACGACGGTCTGCGTTTGCGGGTCGATGACCATGCGCCGCCCGCCAACGCGCACGCCCATGTTGCCGTAGTGGACGAGCAGGTTGGTGGTGACGCCGATCTCGATGTCGGCGGCGGGCCTGTTGCGGGTGCGCACGCAGTCGAGGAAGTTTGCCCGGTGCTCCTCGTTTGCCTGGCGTCCGTAGAACTTGTCCGTCTCCTTGCCGTCGGCGGTAATGACCTGCCAGCCGCCGCCGTGGCGGCCGAGGTACATGAGCCCCTTGGTGCCGTAGATCTCGATGCGGGTGGCGTTGGTGGGCCAGAAGGGGAACAGATCGCCGTTGCGCACCGCGTCAGATTCCTTGATCATGTACGGCGCATACTCGCTCAGCTCGAAGGTCATAATCTGACGATCATATTCAAAGGAGACGAGCTGGGTGTCCGGAACCTCGCGGTCGTCCTGAAAGGCCAGGTGCCCGCCGCTTGCGGTGACCACCTTGGGAATCGGTTTGTCGCCCAGCACGAAGCGGGCGAGGTCCAACTGGTGGATTCCGTCGTCACCCATGTCCCCCCCGCCGTATGCCCACCACATCTTCCAACCGCCGTGGAAATGGCCCTTGTTGAACGGGCGTACCGGCGCGGGGCCAAGGTACATGTCATAGTCGACAGAATTCGGCTGTTCAGAATCGCCCGGGCACTTAAAAGTCTCACCGCCCTTCATGTTGTAGACCTTGACGAGTGGGATATCACCGAGTTTTCCGCTCTGGATGTATTCGCGGGCCTTGATCGCAAATTCGGCGCTGCGGTTTTGCAGTCCGCACTGGACGACACGGTTGTATTTCCTCGCCGCCTCAATCATCTTCTGGCCTTCCCAGATGTTGTGGCAGGGGGGCTTTTCCA
>CAIUWO010000062.1 GCA_903902895.1 Candidatus Hydrogenedentota bacterium
TAGCCGGCAGGGATGCCGGCGCTCCCAGTAAGCGAGTCGCATGAGAATATTCTGTTCGTTGTTATGCGGGGAAGTTGTCCTATAAAGTACCTGCAGCGGAATGGTGCAAGTATGAAGGGTTCAATAATGAATACCGTGCGTGTTGGTGTCAGGCTGTTGCTGTGGTGTGCGTTCTGTCTTTCCGCCCAGGCGGACCTTACGGTAATCCCCAAGGCGGTGGGCGGCACATCGCCGGTGGTGGAGCGCCTTGCCAATCCCGGCTTCGAAGCGGGCGACACCGCCTGGAACGGCTGGATGCAGGCCTTTGAAGTTGTGGACGGCGCCGGGCGCAACGGGTCGCGCGGCGTCCGGTGCGTTGCCGGGAAACCCGACGGGCAGCACGGCGCGGGACAACTGGTGAAACTGGACCAGACCGCACCCTGTCCGATCATCATATCCGGATGGAGCCGTTCGGAGAATGTGGACGGCTCGTCGGACAACGGCTATTCCATCTATGTCGATGTGAACTATGTCGACGACGACCATCTGTGGGGGCAGACGGGGTGTTTTTCCGTGGGTACCCACGACTGGGAGCAACGCCGCGTGCTGCTGACGCCTGACAAGCCTGTTGCGTCACTGACGGCGCTGGGACTCTTTCGCGGACACAACGGCACGGTGTGGTTCGATGACCTGTCGGTGGTGGAGGCGGGCGGCGACAGCAAGGTCTTCGAAGGGGTGCTCGTGGGCCAACCGTCTGCGCCCGCAGTCTCGGGGGAATCCTGCGACGTCTCCACGCCGGACGGCCTGAGATTGTCCATCGATAAGAAGAGTGGTGCCGTGACGGCGTTGCGTTTGAAGGATGCCGTGTTGGGAGAGAGCTGCCTGCCGGTCTTTGTGCGCGACATGGCGGGTAACAGCGATTTCATTGCGCCTGAATGGAACGTTCAGCAAACCGCGGAGGGCGCAAGCCTGACGGGAGATGTATCGGCGCTGCAATTGCGGCTGTCGCTGACGTTTACGATCTCCGAAAACACCATCCAAGTGAACGGAATGGTTCAGGACCTGCGCGGCGCGGACCGCGCCGTGACGGTCTATGTGCCGCTGCCGGTGGCGGGGGAGTGGATTTGGTCGCCCGACATGCGGCGTGATGTTCCGGCCAGGGGCCTGTGTATGAACGCATTTCGCACCGGTGCCGGGGCCACGGGAATGCGCTCGTCCTATCCGCTTGCGGTGCTGACCGGCGTAAAGGGCGGACTGGCGCTGGCCGCGCCCATCGACACGCCCCGCCATGACCGGCTTGCCTACGATGCCGACCGAAACCTGTTCTACGCGGCCTTCGACCTGGGATTGAGTTCCGCGACGAAGCGGTCCCCCGGTGCGGCCTCCTTCCGGGCGATTCTGTATGCATGTGATCCGGCGCTGCGTTTTCGCGGGGCATTGTCGCAGTACTACAGGCTCTTTCCCGCAGCGTTTGAAAAGCGCGTGCCCCGCGAGGGGCTCTGGATGGCCTTTACCGACATCAGCACGCTGCCCAACCCGGAGGACTTCGGTTTTGCCTACCAGGAGGGCGCGCCCAACGTGGCCTGGGACGAGCAGCACGGCATCCTGAGCTTCCCCTATACGGAACCCATGACGACATGGCTCAAACTCGCACCCGAAGTGCCGCGCAGTTACGACGGCGCGGTCAACTACCTGCACGCGCTGCTGGACAGGAACGACGACCCGCTCCACGAAAGCGCGTCGGTTATCGCCGCTTCCAGCGTGCTCGACGGCACCGGCCGGAGCGTGCTGTCCGTGGTCAACGCCCCCTGGTGCGATGGTGTGGTGTTCGCGCTCGACGCCGATCCCGCTATTCCTGTGAATGCGCCCCACACGATGAACCGGGGACAGGCCGAACTGAAACGACTGGAAGAGGCCGTCGCGGACACGATCACCGCACCGGTGCCGGAATGGCCCTGGCGCGGCACAGGCACCTGCGCGCCGAGTGCAGCGGTGAAGACCGAGGGTACCCAGTCGCTCTGCCTTGCCGCCGCCACGCCGGGCAGACCGGTGGACGCGTTTCAGACGGTTCCGGTCAGTCAGACCGCTGCCAAGGCGCTCGTTATGCGGGCCGCGATTCGCACCCGCGATCTGACCGGTGTCGAGGACACCGACTGTTCCGTGTATGTCGATCTCGTCCATGCCGACGGAACACCGTTGTATTGCCAGGCCATCCCTGTTGCCCCGGGCACGCGCGAATTCCAGGTTGTGGAGCGGCGCATTGTTTCGGACAAGCCTTTTGCCGGCGCGACGGTGCATCTGCTGCTGCGCGGCGCCCATACCGGCACCGTGTGGTTTGACGACCTATTCCTCGGCGAGGAGGGAAGCACCGTTAATCTGCTCAAGAATCCCGGGCTGGAGGGCGTTGCCGAAAAGGGTGCCGTTGCCGACGGCGTCTATATCGACTCCTACGAGTTCTGGTCCAACAACATCAACTACAACGCGGCCCACTTCGCCAACATGGATATCCCGCTCGTGTTCGATGCGCAGTCCTGCCGCGTGGGTGCGCTCACTGTTTTTTCCACCTTTGCCTGGCAGCGCGAAATGGCACAGCGCATGCATGCCCGCGGCAAGTTCATGTTTGCCAACGGCGCGCTGGCGAGTTATGACATGCCCGCCGCATTTCTCGACGTGCTCGGCACCGAAACCAACTGGATGCCCGGCGGCAAGTGGCAGCCCATGACCGACGCCGAGCTCTGCTTCCGCCGCGCCCTTTCCGCGCAGAAGCCCTACTGCTTCCTGATGAACGCGCACTACGACGATTTCACGCTGGAATTGACCGAGCGCTACATGCAACGGTCACTGGCCTACGGCATGTTCCCGGGATTCTTCTCCGAGAACGCGTCCACGGACTGTTACTTTGCCACCCCCAAGTGGTACGAGCCGGCCCGGCCGCTGTTCAAGAAATACCTGCCGCTGACCCAGACGATAGCCAAGGCGGGATGGGAGCCGGTCACGTTTGCCAAGAGTGACAACGCGGCGGTGTACGTGGAACGTTTCGGAAAACCCGAAAGCGGAACGGTGTACTTCACGGTGCTCAACGATTCTAACCAACCGCGGAAAGCGGGCATCGAAATCGATTTGGCCGGAATGGGCTTGAAGGACGCAGAGATCAAGGCGCAGGAATTGATTGGCGGAACCGACATCGCCTGGAGCGGAAACGGCCCGGTGCAACTTGACCTGAACCCGGAACAGGCGTTGTTGATTAAGGTTTCCCAGTAGGGTGTGCGCAGCAACGCGGAGCGCACCTGTCTTACCCTACTCCTTCATGAACGCCTCGCTGCGTACATAGTTGATCATCTGGTCCAGCAACCACGTCCCTTCGGGCGTGTCGGCCAACACATCAACGCCATGCGTGATCAGAAGCTGTTCGCCCTTCGGTCCCGTCTTTTGGCAGACGTAGGAGAAGTACTGCTTCTGACCCTCGCCGGCGGCGAAATAACGGAACTGTCCGAACTGGGGATCAAGGGGAAGGGGAAGTCCCCGTTTGATGAGGCGGAACCACAGCGGCGAGAGTTTTCCGTCATGGGGAAAGTCGCCGAACAGGGGATGTTGGGCAAAGGCCGTGCCGATCTGGTCGCCCAGCGACCACCAGCCAAGCGTGACGTTGGGCGGACCGTCGGCCGGGCCGATCATGATTCCCCGCACGCCCTTTGCACTGGCAGCAACAAGATCAGGATGGTCCCAGGAGCCGATAAAAAGCTGGGCCGTTGACGCATCTGCTGTTCCGGCCTTGGCGATGCCGGGGTAGCGCACCGACAGCACCGGATAGAGATCTTCGGTGACCGCGATGCCGGCCTCGCTCTTCATCTCGCGTTTTGGAAAGAGCCAGATATCCCAACTGTTTGCGATATCCGTTCCGGCGAGCGTGGCCTCGAAAACGGCATGGGTGGGCTTGGTCAGTGTGGGGACTGTAAAAGTGCAGCCACCGACCGCCTTCACGTCCCCCGTGTTTGCGTCAAACGGGTCCAGTGCACCTGAGGCGATCTGGTCGCCCGTATCCGTCTCGACCGTCCAGGAAAGGCGCGCCTGCCGCACTGGGTCCGCGCCGAAATGCGACAGCGACAGGTCGGCCTTGCAGGTGTCGCCCGCGACGGCAATCATACTGGCGGGTTCGAACTGCGCCAGTATCACCGTGGGCCCGTTGAAGCGGCGGAACTGGTCGGGTGTCAGTCCGCCCGGCTTCTTCTCCCAGAAAGCATTAAGAAAGCCCTGGCCGGTGTACGTGTCCGCCTGTGGCACCATGACGTCCACAATGGTCCAGTAGGAATAGCCGTCGCATGCGGGGTCGCGCCGGGCCTGCTCAAGTCCCTGTTTCTGATAGTACCCCTGGAGGGCGTGTGCCGCGTCCAGGCAGGCATCGCCCCAGCCTCGGTCCAATCCCGCCGCCTGGAGCGCGGCGTCATAGTCGGCGAGTGTTCGCGGTGACGGAATGGCCCCGGTGAATCTTGGCTCCAGCCGCGGGTCCAGTTTGATGCCGAGGTTCAGGTACTCATGCGCGACAAAAGGCACCTCCAGCGCGTCAAACGTGCCCGGTTTCCAGGGCAGAATGGAGGACGCAAGGCCGTAGCCGTTGGGCGTGAAGAAGTCGGCGTTCTCTTTCGTGTTGCAGCCGCCGTCCTGATGCTGAAAGATGCGGTCGGGATCGGTTCGTTTTGCCCATTGGTAGATTTCCCGGTCCAGCGGACTGCCAAGATGGCCCTCGTTGCCCGTTGAATAGGCGGCAAACGACACGTAACGGCGGTAGTGCCGGTAAAGTTCCTGGATGTCCCGCATCGGGTCGAACTCAAAACCCTCCGGCGTGATGTCGTGGTAATAGGGCAACTCCGGCTGGATCAGAATGCCCGCCTCATCGGCCGCCTCGAAGAATTCCGGAATCTCGCAGTGCGTGTGGTGCCGGACATAATTGAAGCCCGCGCTGCGGGCCACCGTCAGGTGCTTCAGATGCTCCCCGCGATCCGGCGGCGAGATGAGTGTCATCGGATAGATGTAGTCGTCGCCGTATCCGCGCAGGAAACAGGGCGCGCCGTTCAGATAGAACCGGTTGCCGCGCACCTCCAGCTTGCGGACGCCAAAGCGTTCGGTCCACCCGTGGGTCGGCTTCTCTCCAGAGTACAGTGTGACTTCCGCGAGATAGAGGTTCGGCGTCTCCGGTGTCCAGGGATGGAACACGCCGAGCGGCACATCGCAGACGATGTCCGCGTTGCCGTGTGCGTCGGGCGTTACGGACTGCCGAAGCGTCCCCGCAGCTTGTCCGTCCAGCGTGCGGAGGTCGATATTCAAGGCAATGTCTGGAAGAGTGTTGGTCGCAGTGCGGATGCTGAGGTTTACCAGGGCTGTCTTCTTATCGAAATCTCCGCGCACCCATACATCATCAAGCCTTGTTTCAGGCGTTGCCTCCAGTTCCACGTCGCGGTAAAGTCCACCGAAACGATGGAATGCCGCCATGCAGCCTTTCCGGCTGGGCGTGTCATTGCGCACCGTGGCGACGATCTCCGCCACCCCGCCCGGTTTTACCAATTCGGTGATGTCGTACTTGTAGGTGCCGCAGTAGGTGTTGAGATGGGCCACACGCTGCTGGTTCACCCAAAACCACGCCTCCGTGCGCACGCCGCCCACCTTGAGCCAGATGCGTTTGCCGGCCCAGTCAGCGGGAATCTCCGCCGTGCGGCGGTACCGGGCCGTTCCCATGTAGACGTGGTTCAACGGCCTGGGGATGCAGTCGAACGGCAACCCCCAGTCTTGGCTCATGCCAGGCTCGCCGACCCCCTGTGCCTCCCAACACCCAGGCACCTCAATCTTGCGGGCATCCTCCCAGTCCGGCTCATTCCAGCCGGGACCCTTGCCCATGCGATGACGCCCCATGAGCCGCGGGTCCGTCACGAAGTCCCACTCGCCCCGCAGCGACACAATCTGCTGGAGCGGGGAGACGGTTACCGCGTGGACCACCGCCGGTGATGCCGGGCAGGGTCCCCATGGGTCTGCTTCCTGCGCGTGCATGGGGAAAGCAGCGAGCAGGACCAAAAGAGCCATCCAAAGGCATTTCATCATAGATCTCCTCACAGCCGCGTCGTGCGTTCGCCTTGTTTATCAGTCCGCACGATGCCAATTCGGAACAATCATACTACCAGCGAAGCTGTGAGCACACGAGAATGCGGGCTCCGGGACGCGCATAGCGTTCCGGAGCCCGCGATGGGAAAGCGTGTAATGCGTGACTACCGTTCCTTGTTCTCCACCCGCACGAAGGGCGTGTTCATCCGCTCCTTTGCTTCGTTGACGGGCTGGTAGGCAAGCCCGAACTGGTCGTGGCGCATGGTGTCGGTCACGTTCATGTCGGCGGCGGTCTGGTAAGCCGCCAGGGCCTCCTGGCGCCGGCCGAGCAGGTCGAGCATGTGTCCCTGCCATACCAGCGCAACGGATTTTTCCATAGCGTCCCCGTTCGCCTTGTCCTCCATCCGCTGAAACACGGCCAGCGCCTCTTCATAGTGTTCCATGTCATAGAGAGCGAATCCGGTTTTCAGGCAAAGCGAATCCGGCAGCGCGTCCAATGATTCGGGGGTATAGATTCGCGCGATGGCGGTGTTGCAAGTGTGGTCATAGCCCGACGCGGCCACGACGCGCGCCAGATCCTTCTCCGGTGCGACAACGAGCGCGCCCAGATCGGTCACCGCCTCGGCCGCAATCTCCACTTGGGGAGCCGTGACGGAATAGGGAGTGGCCGCTTCGCGGTCCATAAAGCCGACCACAACGCCCGCATAGGACCCTTCGGGCAGGCAGGCCGGCAGTTGGAACCGTCCCGATTCGTCCGTGGTGGCGGCACCGTCCGCGCCTATCTCGGAACCGTCCGCGCTTTGCGCGCCGCACAGCAGATCGACGTTCGCGACGGGGCGTCTGTCCGGAAAGCTGAGCACGCCTGCAATGCCGCCGAAGAGACGGCAGACCACACCAACCTCCTGGATGGTCTGACCCGGCGCGCCGGTGAAGGGTTCGCTGACGCCGATGAATTGAGCCCCAATTGTCAAGCTTCCATGGGCTTCGAGGCTCACCCCGGGGCGGATGCCGTGGAAGGTGACACGCCCGTCAGGGCCGGAAACGAGCACCCCACCGCAGCCGTAGCGCGAACCGGGACTGCTGATGCCAGCCTCAATGCCCTGCCTCGGCCTGCCACCTGTTCCCAGGAAACGGACCGGCACTGTAATGGGCGCGTCGACGGCGAAGTTGAGTTCACGGGCATCGCCGGGGCTCAGATCGACTGCGGCAAGTTCCTCTTGGGGTTGCTCCCAGGCACTGCCGCCCTCCGTCATGTACAGGTGCCTAATACTGAAGCACATCCTTTTCGTGACGTTTGAAACCCGCAGCACATAGCTGCCGTCCGGGCGGGTCACGGTGGAGGTTCCGAACTTTGCCCTATAGTAGTTGGTGTTGCCGCTTTCGTAAATGGCGGCAGTGATGGCCACGGGACAAACAGGCTTGCCGGTGGCACGGTCGGTGACCCTGCCGCGCAGCGTGGCGAAGGTGGTTTCCCGCAGTGAAATGTCCACGCCGGCAGTTGTCTGCGACGGCTCGACGCGGAGGTCTCCTTTGCGGGCGAGGCAGGTTTCCCCAAACATCATTTGGTCGCCGTCACGCATAATTCTGGCAATATCCCGCAGACCCTGTTTGGAGGGCAGTTGCTCCACCTCGGCCGTCGTGGGGTCGGGGAGGCTCGCCGCGTAGGTGAAGTCCTCGCCGAGCCCCTCCGCCTGATAGAATCCTTGGTCGTCTGTGGTCACCGTGACAGGCGGAGCCAACAGCGGTTGTATTTTGGCCAGGGCGATGGACAGTCCACCGGGGCGGACCTCACCGGTGATACGCACGGTCGCATTGGGTACGGGTTGGCCGTTCGCGTCGGTCACCTTTCCGGAAATGGCACCGCCGGGTTTCAGGACAAACTCGGCATCTTCCCTGCCGGTGGGGATTTGTGCAAAGAAGCCCGTGCCGAAACCGTCCTTGACCACCCGGAAATCGCAGAGTCCCGGGCTGGGGATGGCCATTCGGAACCTGCCGTCCGCAGTGGCAGCGGAGAACACCAGTTTTATGCCCCCGATGTTGCCGGTGGTAACGCCTGTCATGGCGGTCTTGGCCAGGCCCAGCTTGCCATACGCGTAATACAGGCAGTCCACGGACGCGTCGGGCACGGGTGCCCCCATGTCATCCGTCACCCGGCCTGCCACGAACCACTGTGCCGGTTCCAAAACCACATCGGTGCCCTTAAGGTTCTTTCCTTCCGCCACGGTGCACGCGTTGAAGGCCATGCTGAAGCCCTCGGCGCGGGCGTACAGCACGGCCGGGCCGAAATCGTTGATGCCGCCAATTTGGTATTTCCCGTCAGCATCCGTTTTCGTGCGGTAGTGCCCGACCACATCATTCCGATCCCGACCCCGGCCCACCTCCAGGAACACCTCCGCTCCGGGCAAGGGCTTGCCGCTCTTGTCGGCGATGCGACCGGTCATGAGTGCCGGTGCAGTCGTGACCCGCTTTGTTGCCGCCGACGAGGATTCAGACGGGGCTGCTGGGGCCGCACTTTTGGGCGCGGCTGCCGGTGCGGGCGGGCTGACGGCTTCGGTGGTGGGGGTGATTGTCGACGCGGGTGCCGGCAACGACACAGGGGGCGGCGATGCCGGTTGTGCCGCCGCCACCTTGACGGGGTGCGCCGGGGCGGGCGTGGACTCGGTGGCCTTCACTGCCGTGAAGGCGCCCCCGACCACGAGCGCGACCGCGCTGACGGCCAATGCGAGTTTTCCAAACATGGTGCTGATTCCTCCCTTGAGTGCGGGCGACACCGCGGCGGCGCCCCCCGCTCCGGCCGCGCCGAGCCACGGCGCGCTCCCGAACGGGATGGCGGCGAGAACGCTGTTCGCCAGGGTGTCGCTGTGTTTGCGTTTTGCCAGTGCGGGCTCCACCTGGTCCCACATCAGGTCTCGAAGCTGGTTTTGCGCCCGTTCCATGCGCTTGCGCATCGCCGCGGGGGTGATGCCGAGAAACGCCGCCGCCTGCTCGGCCGAGTAGCCCTCGGCATAACGCAGCAGCAACGCCTCCCGGTAGCTTTCCGGCAGCCCGTCGATGGCTGTCCGGAGGACCTCGTGCAGTTCCTCCCGCGCCGTGCCCGCATTATCCGTCATGGGCCTTGTCTCCATTTCGCCGTAGCGGGTCAGGCGCTGCTCGCGCCGTGCCGTCGTCCGCAGCCACATCAGCGCATGGCGCCGTGCCAGCTGGCACAGCCACGCGCCCAACGCGCGCGGGTTGCGCAGCGTGTCCAGCCGCCGGTAGCACTGCACGAAAACCTCCTGCGTCACGTCCTCGCATTCGCTGGGGTTGCGCACGTAGCTGGAGCAGACCGCCCAAACGCACCCGCTGTAGCGGGTGACGAGTTGGGCGAACAGGCTTTCCTCGCCCGCAAGAATCCGTGTGACCAGTTCAGCTTCGTTCATTTCCATGCTCCCAATCCGGCCGTTCATTCCGACCGCCACTATAATGATGCCGCAGGCAGGGGAAATGCGACATGGGGGAGAGGGGAGGGAGCGATGTCTTACGTCCCCCATCGAGGGGGGTGACACAGTGGCGGGGGGTGTTTGCCTTTGAACTTGTGTGAGGAAGCAAAACGCCCGGCGCCCTGAATACACCCCCGCCCTTCGGGCTGCCTCCCTCCAAGGGGGACGCAAGACAACATCCCCCGCCACGCCTGCGGCGTGGCACCCCCTTCGAAGGGGGACCGGGGCAGGCGCGTGGTCTGGTCGTGGCGAGATGCTTTCCACTGGGAGCGTCGGCAGGGATGCCGGCGCTCCCAGTGCGGATGCGGTCAGCCGTTATTGGACGCTGACCACCTCGTGGATGTCGTTTATTACCAGATTGATGGTCTGGCCGTCCACCGTTACCGTGGTCTTGGGATTGAGCGCGGTCACCGTCTTGAAGGGGCGGCGCACGGTCACCTGTGCGGCGAACATGGGGGCGTCCTCAATAAGCGCGGGCAGCACGAAGGGCCGGTTCTGCGACGGGGTGCATTGCGGCGGTGACTGGTAACCCAGGAAATGGACGTACAGGGCCTTGTCGGCCGCGTTTTCCATGATGATCGACTCGATGTTCTGCGGGGCGCTCACTTCGACCACATGTTCCGGGTGCAGATAGCGCACCACGTTGCGCAGCAGCGCGCGCACTTCGGGGATGGGGTGCTCCCCTGCGGCGGCGAAATCGGGTGCGCCGGTGATGCAGACCACTTTGCCCTTGCCGACCGTGTTGATGAGTAGCGCCGGGCCGACGGGTTTGTCGGCCGAATTGGGCTGGTACAGCGCCTCCTTGCCCTGTTGCTGGCGGACCGTGCGGGCCGGCTTCATCAATTCGCCCACGGCCGTGGCCGTGGTGGGCGTGTATACCGCGGCGGGACCTTCGACAAGGAAAGGCCAGTCGGCGGCGTAGCCGGTGCGCAGGCGTTCCGGCGTGTCCGTCGCGAAGCGCATGAAGTTGTCGGACGAGTCGAGCCGTTCCACGAACTTCGCGCCAATCAGGTTTTCCAGCACGGAATGGTCCAGCGTTTCGCCCATCGGTCCCATGATGCCGGAGAACCCGGTGACGATGAGGTTTCCGCCCTGCTCCACGTAGGCCTTCAAGATGTCCACTTCCGCCTTGGACAAAATGGGGACGTTGGGCAGCAACACGACAGGAAAGCTGTTCA
>CAIUWO010000063.1 GCA_903902895.1 Candidatus Hydrogenedentota bacterium
CGGGTTTTATGGAGTCCGTCTATGAAGAGGCTCTCTGTGTGGAGTTGCGGCTCCGGGGCATAGTCTTTGAACGGCAGAGAAGCATTCCGCTTGTCTATCGCGACTGTCCTGTTGGCGAGCACAGGCTTGACCTGCTGGTGGAGGGCAGAGTGGTCGTGGAACTCAAGGCGGTGCGCGCTCTGGATGATGTCTTCTTCGCGCAGGTGAGGTCCTATATGAAGGCGATTGACACCGAGAGCGGGCTGCTCCTGAACTTTGCCGCCATGCCGCTAACCATAAAGCGCGTGACCCGGGAATGGCATCCGGGTGAGTAGGAGAAGAAGAGTTCTTTATCTGGAAAGCAGGAAAGCAGGAAAGGAAAGAGAAAGAGGCAAACCGAATGCTGCTCTTCTTTTCCAGAGTCCCTGTTTTCCAGATTGGACAGCCCGCTTAGCATCAAGCAATTGGCACGGTGAGTATGAGAAGAAGAATTCTTTATCTGGAAAGCAGGAAAGCAGGAAAAGAAGAAAGAAACAGGACGGTGGAATAATATTTTGGACTCCTGCGACTCCTTGTTTCTTGAGTTCTGGATTGAAAAAGCTCATATTGCCGGCAAGCCGCTGCCCATAGAGCGCGTGCCCGGGAAGGGCATCACGAATAGCAGAAAGAGCATTTAATCTGGAAAACAGGCGCTCTGGAAAAGAAGAAGCAGAAATACAGGCAGCAATTCTGCATACTTTCCTTTCCTGATTTCCTGCTTTCCAGAGCAGAAGATGATTTCGACATTTGGAGATTGTTGCATGCTTCACGACCCCAGCCATTACAGTCCGCCGCCCATCGCGGAGCCCATCCATCTGTCCCAGCCCGACATTGACATCCTCCGGGCGCTGGCCTCCGAGGTGGCCGCGATTGCGGCGCTGCCGGTCCACAGGGAGAAGGCGGAGCTCTGGCGTCGGCTCAACGATCTCGACAGTGTCCGGCCGATGGTATGGATCAATGAAGTCTGCTGGAACGAGATGAACGTGGACGACGAACTGACGCCGCGCACGGAGCATCCCTGGGCGCGGGATCAGGAGCGCGAGCTGCGCCGGACGCTCTACCAGTGGCGGCACCTGCCGGGCGACATGGTGGTCGATGATTTCCTGTCCTGTCCGCTGGCGATCCACAGCACGGACTTCGGCATCGTGGAGGACGTGGACGTTGTCAGGACGGACGCGACGAACGACATCGTTTCGCGGCACTTCAACATCCAGATCAAGGAGCCGGACGACATCGAGAAGATCAAGATGCCCAAGGTCACGCACAACGAGGCGGCCACGGAAATCCGGTATCAGGCCATGTGCGACGTGTACCGGGGCATCATGCCGGTGCGGAAGGTGGGGCAGACGCACATCTGGTTCACGCCCTGGGACTACCTCATCCGCTGGTGGGGCGTGCAGGAGGCCATGGAGGACCTGATCCTGCGGCCCGACATGGTGCGCGCGGCCGTGGACCGCATGGTTGACGCGTGGATGGTGGAACTGGACCAGTTCGTGGCGCAGAATCTGCTCTCGCTGGACTGCAACAACACGCGGGTCGGGTCCGGCGGCTACGGTTATACGGGGCAGCTTCCCGGCACGGACTTTGACCCCGGCCGCGTGAAGCCGCACAACATGTGGGGCTGCTCCAACGCCCAGGCCTTTTCCGAGGTCTCCCCCGAGATGCACTGGGAATTCGCCGTGGCGCACGACCTGCGCTGGCTGCGGCGCTGGGGCATGGTCTATTACGGATGCTGCGAGCCGCTCGACGGCAAGCTTGATCTCCTGCGCCGCGTCCCCAACCTGCGCAAGATATCCGTCAGCCCGTGGTGCAGACCGGAGCGCGCCATAGACGGCATCGGCCGCGACTACGTCATCAGCCACAAGCCCAGCCCGGCCATTCTCGCCGAATCGTCCTGGGACGCCGTTCAGGCCCGCAGGAACATCCGGGGATTCCTCGACAGGACCGAGGGCAACTGCCATGTCGAACTGATCATGAAAGACATCTCCACCGTCCGCTACGACCCCAGGCGGCTCTGGTCCTGGGCCGCTATTGCCATGGAAGAGGCGGAACGCATGGCGGCGCGCTGACATGCGCGTCATGACGCGCCGGACGCTGCTGGTGCTGCTGCCGCTGCTGCTCGCGTTCGCGGGCTGCTCCGGTCCGGTCACGATGCCCGTTGTGGCCGGGTCCGACTTCACCTTCCTCGTCGCCGCCGACGCCCATTACGGCCAGTCGATGTGGGACAACAACGAGGCCTCCAACAAGGCCAACATTGATCGCATGAACGCGCTGCCCGGCACGGCGTGGCCAATTGGTGTGGAAACGGGTGCTGTTGCCTCGCCCGTGGGTGTGCTGGTCGTCGGCGACCTGACCGACAGCGGCGCGTGGCTCAACTGGAACGGTTACCGGTTGCTGCACCCGCACGACGGTTTCCGCGAGGATTTCGGTGTCGGCGGCGAGGGACGCGTCAAGTATCCCGTATTCGAGTCCTATGGCAACCATGACATCACCAACGGCCGCACGGTGGTAATCAACGGGATCAAGGAACGCAACCGCCGCCGCGAGGGACTGAACCTGTCCGGCAACGGGCTGCACAGTTCCTGGGACTGGGGCAAAGTTCATTTCGTCAACCTCAACCTGTACCCCGGCGGTCCCGGCAACGCCAATGACAGTCTCGCCTTCCTGAAGGACGATTTGGCGCAGCGGGTCGGCAACAGCCGCCGACCGGTCATCCTCTTCCACCACTACGGCTTTGATTCCTTCAGTTGCGAGGAGCGCTGGTGGACCGAAGCGGAGCGCGAGGCCTATTACGCCGCCATCAAGGACTACAACATCGTGGCCATATTCAACGGCCATCTCCACGGCCAGGGCCATCTTCAGTGGCACGGCATCGATGCATTCATCGCCGGAAAAGCCGCCGA
>CAIUWO010000064.1 GCA_903902895.1 Candidatus Hydrogenedentota bacterium
CACCCCCTTCAAAGGGGGACCTAACCCGGATTTCTCACCCGTTCACGCCACGCCTTTGTAAGACTGTGCCAACGATGCCCTTGTAATAAAAGACCACAGGACACACCGCCATTGCGAGCGGAGCGAAGCAATCTCTTGCTCGCGGTGGACTCGCCCTGTCAGGGCCGTCGTTTCAAGAGATTGCTTCGTCGGACTGCGTCCTCCTCGCAATGACGTGGGGAGATATGCGGGCTAAGACCGCACTTCACCACCGCCTTTCGAAGGGGGACCACTGATTTTCTGCCGCATTCTATCGCATCTCGCCCACACCCCGCATCTATCAGTCGACCAAATCGGCCCTGGGGAAGGAGCCCAGTATCTTCAGATTGCGGGTCTGGTCCCCGGCCTCCTCGAGCGTTTCCTTGACGATCTGGTCCTCGATGTGGCCGAGGAAGTCGATGAAGAAGACGTACTCCCACGCCTTTTGCTGGCTGGGGCGGGACTCGATCCGCGTCAGGTTGATGCTCCTGTTCTGGAACGGCAGCAGCAGGTTGTACAGCGCGCCCGGCTTGTCCTTCACCCAGATGAGCAGGGAGGTCTTGTCGTCGCCCGTGCGGTGGACAAGTTGCCGCCCGATCACCACGAAGCGGGTGAAATTGTGGGGGGCGTCCTCCACCCGCTCCGCCAGGATGTCCAGTTCATAGGTCACGGCGGCGAGCTGGCTGGCGATGGCCGCGGCGCCGGGCTCGGCCGCGGCGCGGCGCGCCGCCTCCGCCGTGCTGCTCGTCTCGATGAGCGGCACACCGGGCAGGTTGGCCCGCAGCCAGTTGCGGCACTGCAGGATCGCGTTGTCCTTGGAGTAGACGCGCTTGATATCCTCCATCTTGCTCTTGGACAGCAGATTCTGCGTGATATGCATGAGGATTTCGTTGACGATCTTGAGCTCGGAGGTGATGAACCGGTCCAGCGTGTCGCTGACCGAACCGCCCATGCTGCTTTCGACGGGCACCACGCCGTAGTCGATGCGGCCGCGCTCCACCTCGGTGAACACGTCGGCGAAGGACGGCAGCGGGTGGTACTCGCCCTCGGCGCCGAACACGCGCAGCGCGGCCATGTGGCTGAAGGTGTCGCGCGGGCCCAGAAAGGCCACGCTGGTCGGCCTTTCCAGCGCGCGGATGGCGCTGATGACCTCGCGGTAGACGCCGGTGAGCGCCTTGTTGCTCAGCGGGCCGGTGTTCAGTTCGGCGATGCGGGAGAAGACGGCCTTCTCGCGCTCGGGCACATAAATCGGCGCGTCGGAGCGGCGTTTGAGTTCGCCGATTTCCTGCGCCATGCGCGCCCGCTCGTTGAGCGTCCTGAGAATGTCCGCGTCCAGCGCGTCTATTTTCGCGCGAAGTTCGTCGAGGTTCATCGTTTCTTCGTCTCCAGTATTTCCAGCGGTGCCTGCGCAATCATGAGGGTTGCCACCCGGCCCGTGTCAAATCGCACGCGGGCGCGGACCTTGTCCCCCGTGCCCTGCATGAACATGACCGTGCCCATGCCGAAGGTGGCGTGGCGCACACGGCCGCCCATGCGCAGGCCGGATATGTCGGTTTCGGCGGCGGCGGGGCGCGCCGCAACACCCGGCGCCGCCGCGGCGCGGGGCGCGGGTTTGTTGACCCAGTCCAGCCGGGCCTCGCCAATCTCGCGCACGAAGCGCGACACCTCGCGCCCGCCGTCGGTGCGGCCGTAGATCATGCGCGACTGCGCGGCGGTGAGGGTGAGGGTCTCGCGGGCGCGGGTCATGGCGACGTAGCAGAGCCGGCGCTCCTCCTCCATGCCGCCCGCGGCGCTGTCCTCCTCGTCGTCGCGGAGCATGGGGAACAGCCCCTCCTCCAGGCCGGCGAGGTAGACGTGCGCAAACTCCAGGCCCTTGGCGCTGTGGCAGGTCATGAGCGTGACGGCGGGCTTCTCTTCGTCATACCCGTCCACATCGGACGACAGGGAAAGGTCGGCGAGGAAATCCATCAGGGGCGTGCCCATGTCCTTGTCGTGCTGGCGGCAGGCGACGATGAACTCATCGACCACCTCGATGCGGGAGCGAAAATCCTTCTCGTCGCTCTGGCGCACAAATTCGCGGTAGTCGATGCGCTCCAGCAGGTTCTCCACCAGCGGGGCCACGGGCCCCCTGACCGCCTCTATGGACAGGTCGTCAATCAGCCCGACCAGTTCCATGGCCGACTGCCGCGCGCGCGCGGCCAGGGTCTCGTCGGTCTCGGTCTCGCGCAGCACCTCAAAGAGCGGGCAGCCCCGCGCGGCCGCATAGTCCGTGAAGCGGTCGCGGGTCACGCCGCCGATGCCGCGGGCGGGCACGTTGATGATGCGCCGCAGCGACTCGTCGTCGCGCGGGTTCACCAGCAGGCGAAGGTAGGACACGATGTCCTTTATTTCCTTGCGGCTGTAGAAGCGGATGCCGCCGACCACGACATAGTTGACGCCGCGCCGCAGCAGGGCCTCTTCCAGCAGGCGCGCCTGCGCGTTCGTGCGGTAGAGCACGGCCGTGTCGCGCGGCGCCAGGCCGCGCTTGACCATGTCCTCGACGATGAAGCGGGCCTCCTCATCGCCGTGCTCCGCGAGGTAGTAGCGCACCTGCGCGCCCTCGGCGCGGTCGGTCCAGAGCGACTTGCCCAGGCGGTTGATGTTGTTCGAGACCACCCGGTTGGCCGCGTCTAGGATCGGGCGCGTGCTGCGGTAGTTCTGCTCCAGGCGGAACACCGCGGCTTTGGGGAAGTCGTTGCCGAAATCGAGAATGTTGTTGATGTCCGCGCCGCGCCAGGAATAGATGCTCTGGTCCTCGTCGCCGACGGCGAAGATGTTGCCCCGCTCTCCGCCCAGATGGCGCGTGATGAGGTACTGGGCGCGGTTGGTGTCCTGGTACTCGTCCACATGGACGTGCGTGTAGCGGCGCTGCCACTTGGCGCGCGCGTCGTCGTCCTTGTCGAAGAGGCGCACCAGCAGCACCAGCAGGTCGTCGAAATCGAGCGTGGAGGCCGCCTCGAGCGCCGCATGGTAGCGCTTCCACAGGGCGCGGTAGCTTTCCTCGGCGGGATACTTGGCCTCGGTGTCCCAGTCCGGCTCCTCGACGTTCTGCTTGAGCCGGCTGACCCACGACAGCGCCGCGCGCGGCGTGACGGGTTCAAAGGTCTGCGGCAGTTCCTTGACCAGCCGCTTCATAAGCGAGTTCTGGTCCTGGTCGTCGAACACCGTGAAGTTCTTGCTCCGGCCGAGCCGGTCGATGTCGCGGCGCAGCACGTGCAGGCCGAAGGAGTGAAAGGTGCCGAGAAACGACCCGGGACGGCTGAAGTCCGCGCGGTCCGCCAATCGTGCGGCAAGGCGCGCGCGCATTTCCGCGGCGGCCTTGTTGGTGAAGGTGAGCGCGAGCAGGCGCGCGGGGTCCACGCCGCGCTCCTCGACCAGCCAGGCCATGCGCTCGATGATGACGCGGGTCTTGCCGCTGCCCGCGCCCGCAAGCACCAGCGCCGGACCCTCCGCCGCCTCCACCGCGGCCTTCTGTGCCTCGTTTAATGCAATCATGCAACCACCAATCACTCACGCTGTCAGGAGAATTCAACCACGGAGGCACAGAGAACACAGAGAAGGAAAGCACCTTGGCTGTTCAGCCCTGCAATTCCGGCCTGTCCGTTCGTTAATGAATTCCCGTCGGTTCTTGTTGTTATAACGGTTTGGTGCCCTGTTCCGGGCTGTTTGCCCGCTGCATTTCCTCTGTGCCCTCTGTGTCTCTGTGGTTCAACCTTCCCCCGCCTTCAGACGATGAGGTCATCCGGTTCCACGGCCGGTGTCGTGCACAGGTCGTAGGGCAGCGCGTCGGGCGGGAAGCTCTGCATGGGCAGTTCCGCCAGCGGGCGGTACGTGCAGTCAAACCTGGCCTCGCCGCTGCTGCGGTCGATGAGCACCGACACACCGACCACCTCGGCGCCGCGGGCGCGCAGGTGTTCGACGGTCTTCTTGACGGAACCTCCGGTGGTTACGATGTCCTCGACGACCAGCACGCGCGTGCCGGGCTTGATCGCAAAGCCGCGCTTGACGGCCATCCCCCCCTTCCCGTCCTTCTCGGAATAGGCGCAGCGGCAGTTCAGGTGGCGCGCCGTCTCGTAGGCCAGCATGATGCCGCCCGTCGCCGGACCGACCACCAGTTCAATATTGTCGTCCTTGAATTTGTCCGCCATGGCGCCGCACAGCGTTTCCGTGTGCTGCGGGTACTGCATCACCCGCGCGGCCTGCAGAAACTGCCGGCCGTGGCGTCCGCTGGTGTAGATGAAATGCCCGTCCAGCAGCGCGCCGGTGGTGCGGAACACGTCTATCACTTCCTGGTTCGTCATCCCTGCATCTCCTCTAGTATGCGGTCCACCGCCTCGGCGGGGTTTGCGTGCTTCAGTATGGGCCGGCCCACCACGATCATGCTCGCGCCGGCCGCCGCGGCCTCATGGGGCGTCATGATGCGCTGCTGGTCGTCCGCGCCCGCCCATGCGGGGCGGATGCCCGGCGTGACAATCAGCGGTTCCGGTCCCACGGCGGCGCGCACCAGCGCAATCTCGTGGGGCGAGCAGACAATGCCGTGCGCCCCCGACTCGACGGCCATCTTCGCCAGCCGCGGCACGGTCTGCGCGGCGGTCTCGGGCACGCCCAGCTCATCGCGCAGCATGGCATCGCTCAGGCTGGTGAGCACCGTGACCGCGAGCAGTTTGGTGCCCGTGCCCGCGACCGCCTCGCGCGCCGCGGCGATCATTTTGCGCCCGCCAAAGGCGTGCAGCGTCATCAGGCCCGCGCCCAGCGCCGCGCCCGCCGCCGACGCATGGGCCACCGTGTTGGGAATGTCGTGGAACTTGAGGTCCAGCATGACCTGCTTGCCCCGCGCGATCACCTCGCGCACAAGCGCCGGCCCCTCGCGGGTGTACAGTTGCGAGCCGATCTTGAACCAGCGGCAGGCACCGCAGCGCTCCACAATGGAAAGCGCCTCGGCGCGGGTGTCCACGTCAAGCACGACAATAAGGTCTGTTTTGGGCATGGCGGTCCAATTCCTTGATTAATTGCGCGCCGATGATACAGGCCGGGTCATGTTGCCCTATTCCCGGCCGGCGCGGTTGCCAATTATACCTGCTGGAGGCATGGAAGTGACAGGGGGAATAATACGGGGAAGACTTCCGTCGGTGGGGTGCCCGGAGCGCACCATCTCGGTTGCAAAAACAAAGACAGTACGTTGCGCCACGCTTCACTCAACCATTATTTCAGAATCCTCCGGAACAGGCACAAGACGACAGCGGTCACCGAATAGAATGCGCCGGACGCCCAGAATACCATGGCCCAACTGGTTTCTGGCTCTTCGCCGAAGTATCCATAGCCGCCCACGCGGGACTGTAGCATCGCAGCCAGGACCCACCATCCGCAAGCAACGAAAACATCGTACAATACCACCGCGTATACGAAACGTCCCGCCCAAGTTGCGCGGTCCCAGAACCGCATACCGTACTCCAGCACGGCGCAGATGAGTGCGTAGGGAAATAGCGCAAGGTAAGGAATCACCAGGAAAATGAAGGATTGCCGGTAATGACCGCACTCCTGCCCATAGGTCCGAATCATAAGAGCCGTGAAGACAAAGAGCCACCACAAGAGCGCAATAAAAAGCAGAAACGGGCACAACGCGCGTATCGCAGACGGCACGATCCGTGACAATGTCAAGAACCGCGAAAGTGTGCTTCCCATTCGCCTCGCTCCCCACAGTCCAAGCACGGTTCGCACCGCATTTCTGGGGGCTCCCCGCTTTCCGTTACCCCGTCACCACCCCGCCGACCAGCTCGTTGATGTCGGCCACCCCGTGGCGCGTGCAGTAGTCTTCCAAACCCTGCACCACGCGCAGGGCGGTGTCCGGCTGGCGGAACGAGGCGCAGCCCACCGCGACGGCGCGGGCCCCGGCGAGGATGAACTGCATGGCGTCGTCGGCGCCGCAGATGCCGCCCATGCCGATGATCGGGATTTTGACCGCGCGCGCGGCATCCCACACCATCTTGACGGCGACGGGACGGATGGCCGGGCCGCTCAGGCCGCCGACCATGTTGCTCAGGATCGGGCGGCGCGTCTCGGGATTGATGCCCATGCCCATCAGCGTGTTGATCAGCGAGAGCGCGTCGGCCCCCGCCTCCTCCGCGGCGAGCGCGGGCTCGGTGATGTCCATCACGTTGGGCGAGAGCTTCACAAACACCGGGAGTTTCGTGGCTGACTTGACGATGCGGGTGTACTCGGCCACGCGCTCGGGCGACTGGGCGACGAGCTTGCAGCCGCCGGCGTCGCGCGCGTTGTGGACGTTGGGGCAGGACAGGTTCGCCTCGATGGCGTCGGCGCCGCCCTCCTTTTCCAGCCGTTCGGCCAGCTGCCCGTACTCGTCCGGCGTGTGGCCGTAGATGTTGGCGATGATCGTGCAGCCCCGTTCGCGCAGCCAGGGCAGCTTCTCGGACAGGTAGACGTCGATGCCCACATTCTGCAGGCCGATGGCGTTGAGCATGCCCGCGGGCGTCTCCACCAGGCGCGGCGGCGGGTTGCCCGCGCGCGGCTTGAGGGACAGGCTCTTGACTGTGACCGCGCCCAGGCGCGAAATGTCGTAGTAGCGGTCATACTCCTGGCCATAGCCGAAGGTCCCCGAGCCCACGGTCACGGGGTTCTTCATCACCAGCCCGCCGATATTGACCTGAAGGTTGACGCTCATGGCCGGGCTCCCGTGCGGGCGCGCTGCGCGGTCCAGTCGATGATGGTGGTGTCGAACACGGGGCCGTCGGCGCAGACGCGCACCATGCGCTCGGCC
>CAIUWO010000065.1 GCA_903902895.1 Candidatus Hydrogenedentota bacterium
ATCGGCACGTACCGGGGCGAGGCCTGCGGCGTGGGCGACTTCAACAACGACGGCAAGCCGGACATTGTGGGGCTGCCCTACATCTATCTTGCGCCGGACTTCAAGGCGGTGAAGATATGCGACATCGAGGGCGAGGTCGGCGAGGACGGCAAGGGATACCGTTGGGATTTCATGAACGCGCCGCTCGACGTGGACGGTGACGGGCTGCTCGACGTGGTCACCGCCTCCTGGTTCGGCAAGAAGTCGGAATGGCTCAGGAATCCCGGCGCGGCCGGCGGCCCATGGCCCCGCGCGCTCGTGGAAGAGAACGGCAACTATGAGTGCGGCGAAATGTGGGACGTTGACGGCGACGGCAGGGCGCTTGAGGTCCTGCCCGCCGTGACGGGCACCTGCTGGTACGAGGCGGGAAAACTGCCCGACGGCAAACGCGGCGTCGTCAAGCATGTGATTTCGGAAAAGACCATGGCCTGGGGCGTGGGCTGCGGCGACGTCAACGGCGACGGCCGGCCCGATGTGCTCCGCCCGGATGCATGGTTCGAGGCGCCCGCCGACCCGCGCGCCGGAGAATGGAAAGAGCATGCGTGGACCCTTGGCGGAAAGGACGAAGGCAAGGCGGACCATGCCGCGCCGATGCTTGTCTACGACGTCAACAAGGACGGGCTCCCCGACGTCGTCACCAGCATCGCCCACGACTACGGCATCTTCTGGTACGAGCAGGTCAAACAGGGGGACGCCGTCTCCTGGAAGCGTCACCTCATCGACGACACCTGGTCGCAGTCGCACAGCCATGCGCTGGCCGATCTCGACGGGGACGGCGACCTGGATCTGGTCGCAGGCAAGCGCTTCATGGCCCACAACGGCGGCGACCCGGGGGAAATGGAGCCGCTCGGCGTTTACTGGTACGAACTGACCCGCGGCCCCGAACCGGTATGGAAGAAGCATGTGCTCTCCTACAACGAGGGCGTCGGCTCCGGCCTCAATCTCGTGGCCACGGACCTGGAGGGTGACGGCGACGTGGACATCGTCGTGACCGGCAAATGGGGCGGCCCCGCCTGGTTCGAGAATCTGCGCAAGTAGGCGCCGTCAGCCAAGGTTTCCGAGAATCGTTGCCAGGGTGGCCCGCCAGCCCGGGTAGGCGGAGGGCATGACGCCGTAGGTGTACTCAAAGGCGACCATGATGGCCTCCTCCACCGAGACCCGCTCCGGTCTTGCGGCGGTGTACGGCAGGAAATAGAAATACATCGGAAACAGGGTGCCGTCACCGAGCAGGAGCGCGTAATCGACGGGCAGCCGGTACGCGCCGAGCCGCTCATAGAAGCCAATCCGGCGGACGCTTTCCTCATACGGCGCGGCGTCTTCGCCGGGTATTTCCAGTTCGAAGAAGAGCCCCTCCACGCCGAGCAGTCCCGCCAGGGCATGCAGCGTCCATCCCCCCAGTCCGCGCCCGCGAAAGGCGGGGTCCACCGCAAAGAAGTCGAGAAAGAAGTACCGGCCCCCGTCCACCGGATACCCCATGAGATAGGCCGCGCACGCGTCCGTTTCCCTTAGCCGCACAGTGAAGATGCGGTAGCGCCCCCGCAGCAGCAGTTCGCGCAGCAGCTCCACGGACTTGCGCTCCACCGCCAGAAAATCCCGGACATAATGGATCAGAAGTCCGTCGAGCGCTTCGGCCTGCTCCGGCACCACCCTGTACCGTGCTTCATACGCGGCGTAGTCTGCCATGCTGAAAGACCCTTAATGTTGGCGCTTGCGCGCCCGTCCGGCGCCCGTCACTTGAATGCCACAGCCACCCCATGCTTCACTACGCGAAGGGTTTTCGCCAACAGCATACACTTCCCTTGAGGTATTCACGAAATGGAAACAGCCTGGCAAATACTGCTCATCGGGTTGGCCGCCGGCGTTGCCGGGGGCATGTTCGGCATTGGCGGCGGGGCCATCATGGTGCCCGCCATGGTCCTCCTGCTCGGGATGGGCCAAAAACTCTCCACCGGCACATCGCTGGTTGCCCAGATTTTCCCCATCGGCATCCTCGCCGCGGTGGTGTACTACCGGGCCGGGAACGTGAACATCCGGCAGGGGATGCTGCTGGCGGTCGGCCTCATCGTGGGGAACCTGCTCGGCGCGCTGTTTGCCAACCAGCCCTTCATAAGTGATGACCTTATGAAGAAACTGTACGGCGTCTTCCTGCTGGCCGTGGGCGCGCGCTACCTCTTCTGGGACGCCGCCGCAAGGCTGGTGCAGCGGCAGTGATTACTTCGGTGGGTCACTTTCGACATTGCTTCCTCCATCATCATGTTCTCCTTGTCCGTCCCGCTTGTTCCGTTCCCCAGGCAAAGGTGGTTTGCAGTGGCCAGAAATGACGCCAATAGAACCGGTTCCATCGCTTTCCTTCTCCATGCGCTCACGGCGCTTTTCGGGCTGATGACGCTGTTCACGCTCATCTCGATGCGCGCGGTGTGGCCCCTGATGAATGGTTACGCCTCCCGCATAATCCCGCTGGGCGACCGGTCGTTCGTTGCGGCCTTTGCGGGATTGCTGGCGCTTCAGGCGGCTTCGCTTGCGCTTCTTCTCCCCCCCGCCGGTACCGCCGGGGGCCGCCGCGGCATCGTGGCCTCCATCCTTGCCAGGGCGTTGCTCCTTCTTCAGACGGTGCTGTGCGCGGGCGTGTTGGCCGCGCTCTATCCCAACGTCAACAGCCTCTATTTCGACCTGCTGCCTTCCAAGCTGCTGGGCAACGGGGTGCTGCCCGCTTCGGCGCTGGTCGCGGCCGCGTGTGCGGCGTGCTGGTTCTGGCGGGAACGGCGGGCCTTCAGCGTGGTGAAGACGGTGCTGGTCTTGGCGTGCGGGTTCCTGCTTGTCGGGGTGCTGTGCATGGGATACATGGCCGTCATTGTAAGAGGGCCCGCCTATTACCGTAACTCGCTTGACAATCTGGTTAAGGGGGGAGACTATGCCGTTTGCAGTCCCACCGCCGCCCCGCGCTTCGCGGCCGACTCCCCGAAGGTGCTGAAACCCGACTGGAGCGTCAACCTCGACGCTGAATATGGGGGCTATTTCTGGGTTGCCGGCGACCTTACGGGCGACGGGCAGGTGGAAATAGTCAACGTGAACTATTATGTCGAGGATCCCGACCGAAACAGGGTGGCCTCTTTTTCCGTGCAGAACCTGGACGGACAGCGGCTCTGGTACTGGAAAAGTCCGGTGGCGCAGCCTGCCCGAATTGGCTTCGGCCGCGGATCCTCGGCGGCGTTTGCGGTCTATGACCTGAAGCAGGGCGCGGCGCGGAACAAACTGCTCATGGCCACCGACGGTTTCCTCTTCCAGTTCGACGGCAGGACCGGTGCGGTGGAAAAGAAGGTCGCCGTCGGCACGCCCGACGCCAGCGACGGCATCACCATCGCCAACCTGCGCGGCGGGGGCCGCAGGGATATCGTGCTCAAGGATGCCTACCATTCCCTCTGGGCCTTCGACGAGGACCTCAACCTTCTGTGGCACGCGCGCAATCCGGGCGGATACATGCTCGCCCACCGGACCGCAGCGGTGGACCTGGATGACGACGGCCGGGAGGAAATCCTTGCCGGCGCGGCCATCCTTAACGGCGACGGAACGGTGCGCGCGACGCTCCGCTCGCCCTCCACCCCGCTGTGGTACGGAGGGCATGTGGACGGCATCGTGCCCATACGGCAGGACGGAAAATGGTTCATCGGCATCACTTATTGCGACGCATCCGGAGTCGGACTGTACGACAGCTCCGGCACCTGCCTTTGGGAGGTCACGGGGGAGCATTTTGAATATCTAATCGGCGGCTACTTTTACCCGGAGGATGACCGTTTCCGCCGCCAGTTCCAACTCATGTCCAAGGTTCACTACAAGCCCGGCGGGCCGCAGGTGATGATTAACCAGGACGGAACGATGGCCGCCCTGTACGCCCCAAGCACCACGGCGTTCTCGGTGGACTGGACGGGTGACGGCTACCATGAACTCGTCTTCTACGCCCCCCCGGCCATCTACGGCGGCTGTGAGAAACTCTTCGACCTGGACATCCCGGACAAACCGGACGGCGTGTCGACCTGTCTGCGCGTGGCCGATTTCATCGGCCGAAGCGGCGCCGGCGGGGGCTTTGTCCGGGAACCGGACGGCATCCCCGATATAGGTGTCATGACCGAGGTGGAAGGGAAACTGCGCGTCCATCTATATCTGAACCGGAACGGAAGGAAGCCCGCCAACTACGTCTACCCCGGTCTTGGATGGGAGGAGGCCGCAAACTACTTCACGAAGTACTACGAATACGACCGGGACCATTGAGCCCCGTCCGCGCTCGTCGCAATCCATACCTCCTTGTCCAGGGCCTGTTTCCAATCTGGAGACGTTGCCGGCAGGACGCGTCGTCCTAGTGGATGATGTCGCCCTTGGCCGGGTCTCCGGGCACGTCGAGCAGTTGCACGCTGGAGAAGGTCTTCATGGTGGCGTCGTCCTGGAAGGTCCAGACGACTTTCTTGTCGGGGGTGACTTCGATGATGCCCGGGGCCTTGCCAAATTCGCCGTGGCCGACCCAGTTGGTCATGACCGTGTTGCCGTTGGGCAGGCGCTGGAAGCCGGTCATGAACTTGAGCGAGATGCCGGGCAGCTCGTCGTGGGTGACCTGCCAGACCGTCTTCCCGGCCTTGTCCACCTCGAAAACCGTGGGTGCCTTCTTGTAATCGCCGCAGGCGACGATGGTGTTGCCGTTGGCCAGGCGCGCCGCGCTGTGGGGCCCGCTGGCGGCGGGGATTTCGGCGACCACGTTGCCCTTCGGGTCGAGTTCGCGCACGACCTCCTGGCTGTAGAAGCAGACGAGGTAGTTGCCGTTGGCGAGTTTGCGGGCGTTGCGGATGTAGGCATGGCCGGCGTATTTTGCGTCGGGAGCCGGTATCTTGAGTTCAAAGGCAATCTTGCCCGAGGGCTCGACCTCGATCAACCGGGCGTCGGTGCATTCGCCGATGAAGGTGTTGCCGTTCTCCAGCCGCTGGCAGGCATAGACTTCGCCGGCGGACTCGTAGGAGAAGACGGTCTTCTTGTCGCGGTCAACCTCCAGCACGCCCTTTCCCGTGTTGAAGAGGAGGTTCCCGTTGGGCAGCACCCACAGGTCGTTGCAGGACCCGGTCTTGTACTCCCATTCCACCCTGCCGGCCTTGTCCACGATGAACACCTTGCCGCCCGAATAGTCCGTGCAGGCAAAATGGTGGCCCGTCCCCGTCTGTATGGGCGTGGGTTTTGCATCGTCCGCAGCCCGCGCCGAAAGTGCGGCGCAAACCGAAAGCATGGCGAAAATGGCCGCCGCCAACTTGCAAGAACCCACCCGTTTAGTCCGCGCCGAAAATGCCTGTGTCATCGTCCGTCTCCTGTGTGTGGTGTGCCGTACGGCCCATTACTGTACAACAACTGCGCGGTCGGAGAATAGGTTTTCGCGGCGGCCTTCATGGCCGCGACATCGCTTCCCCTTCCTCCAGCTTGTAATCTCCATTCCCCCCACCGAATAATAGTGCCTGCAATCCAATCCCCCCGGACCATGCTCCCTGGGAACGTGAAAGGACCGACCGCCATGACCATCGCCATGCTGAGCCTGCTGACCCTTTGCCCCGCGTTCACCCTGACCGCCGTTGCGCCCCCGCAGCCCTACGGCGTGCTGCCGAGCGAACGGCAGCTCAAATGGCATGAAACCGAGTATTACTGCTTCATCCATTTCACCACCAACACCTTTACCAACAAGGAGTGGGGCTACGGGGACGAGTCGCCGACGGTTTTCAATCCCACCGACTTTAACGCCGACCAGATTGTCGGCGCCGCCAAGGCGGCGGGCATGAAGGGGCTCGTGCTCACCTGCAAGCACCACGACGGGTTGTGTCTCTGGCCCTCGAAATACACGGACCACTCGGTGGAGAAAAGCCCCTGGCGCGACGGCAAGGGCGACATCGTCCGCGAAATCTCCGACGCCTGCCGCAAGGCGGGGCTCAAGTTTGGCGTGTACCTTTCCCCGTGGGACCGCAACCACGCCGAATATGGCCGGCCGGCGTACGTCGAGTACTACCGCAACCAGTTGCGCGAACTGCTCACCAACTACGGTCCCATTTTCGAGGTCTGGTTTGACGGGGCCAACGGCGGCGACGGTTATTACGGCGGCGCGAGGGAAAAGCGCAGCATAGACGGGGCCACCTACTACGGTTGGGACGAGACCCGGCAAATCGTCCGCGAACTCCAGCCCGGCGCGGTCATGTTCGGCGATATCGGCGACGTCCGCTGGGTGGGCAACGAGAGCGGCTACGCGGGCGATCCCTGCTGGGCAACCTACACTCCCCACGGAAAGGACGGCAAGGCGCCGGCCCCCGGGCAGACCGTTTACCAGGAGGGTGAGAACGGCACGCGCAACGGCGAGTTCTGGATGCCCGCCGAGGTGGACGTCTCCATCCGGCCCGGCTGGTTCTACCACGCCAAGGAGGACAAAAAGGTCCGCACGCCCGAGAATCTGATGAAGATCTACTTCGAGTCCGTCGGCCGCGGCGCAAACCTCATCCTCAATCTTCCGCCGGACCGGAGCGGGCAGGTCAACGCGATTGACCTTGCCTCGCTGCGCGAATTCGGCCGCCGCTTGGAAACCACCTTCGGCACCGACCTCGCCGGCGGCGCAAAAGCCGAAGCCGGCAACACGCGCGGAAATGACGAACAGTTCTCCGCCGCCCGCGTCAACGACGGCGACCGCAACACGTACTGGTGCACCGACGATGCCCAGTTGACATCCGAACTCACGCTTGACCTCGACAAAGAGGTCACCTTCAACGTCGTCAGCCTGCGCGAATACCTGCCGCTGGGCCTGCGCGTGGACGACTGGGCGCTGGACCAGTGGGACGGCAGTGAATGGAAGGAATTCGCCAAGGGCACGAGCATCGGCAACCGCCGCCTCTGGCGCGGTGACGATGTGACCACGGACAAGGTGCGCCTGCGCATCACCAAAGCGGCCGCCTGTCCGGCCATCGCGGAATTCGCGCTGCACTTGGAAGCCAAATAGCCGCATTCCCCTTTCGCGCCCCTGTGTCTCCCGGCCTCCCGCCCCTCACGCGGAGGGGCCGCGGTGCACGGGTTTCATTGGCGGAGAGCAAGTTTGCGGAAATCTATTGCGGCGGGCCTAAAGACCCCGGCGGTGAAGGCCGGTGCGGCTTTTCGGAATCCAGCGGGGCACGTTTCTGCAATGCTCTTCATAAGCCGGGCCGAATTTCCGCCTCAGGGCGGGCTCCTCGTAGAAGCGGATGAACAGATTGAAGCCGGCGAAGCAAAGGCCCGTATAAATGAGCAGTGTGCCGGAGCCAAAGAAAGCCGATTCTCCGAGGAGTATCGTTGTGATAGCGAAGTACATTGGATTGCGCGTAAACCGGTAGGGGCCCGTCACAACCAGGTTCTTCGGAGGGTCAATCGGCGCGGGCGTGCCTTTTCCCTCAAACGTGAAGAGCCACAAACACCACGCCCCGAACAGCCCGCCAAGAACCATTGCCAGCGCGCCCAAACACTGGATCGGGAAGGGCAATGGATGTCCCGCCCCCGGTCGTGCCGACAGCAGTTTGAACGGTATGAGTATGGTCACGGTGCCGGGCACGAGGATTGTGAAAATCAGGGTCTTGAATGAGGTCCACAGTTGGCCCCGTTCCCGTTCCATAAACTACTTCTCATAAACATAGGACACGCCTTCGCTGTCCATGGTGAGCTTGTTTTCCTCCAGCGTGACCGGAGTTTCCCCGGAACCCTCCCAGTTCAGGGAGGAGATGGCGCCTGTTCCGGTGTAGGTGCCCTTGAAATCGCGGGTTACCGTGCCGCCCGACGGGTTCTTGTAGGTCATGGTTGCGCGGAAGGTGCCGTCGCTAAACAGGTTGATCGTGCCCGAAACGATCTCGGGGGATTGCTGTCCTCGGCGCCTGGGGGTGTAGGGCGGTTTCTGTCCGTCAATGGAAACCAGACGGTAGGTGCTGGCGGCGATGTCGTGATCCCGCTTCAGTTTGAGCGCCATGGGCAATGCCAGCAACACCACCGCGAGCACCGCAATCCAAGCCGTGGTCTTGTTACTTATGGTCGTGTCCCTTTCTCCAAAGGCCTCATGTCCGCCGGAGCAATCGGCAACCATTCGACTTTACAGGAGCAGAATACTCCCGGCTTGGGGCGTTGGCAAGGAAAAAGATTCTGTGCGAGAAGCGGAAGGTCCCGCCGACGGGTAGTGCGGCGGGCATTTTCGGAAAAAAGAGGCGTGCAGCAGAGATGGCGGGCGGGGGCGGCGGTTATCGCTTGGGCTGGACTTAACGGCCAGTGTTGGGCCAAAATATGTTTATGGAAAAACGAGTTCTGGTGACATACGCGAGCCGCTACGGGTCAACGGCCGGGATAGCCCTGATAATCGGCGATGTACTGGCGCAGGCAGATTTGCACGTGGACATCGCGCCCATGCAC
>CAIUWO010000066.1 GCA_903902895.1 Candidatus Hydrogenedentota bacterium
TACGTGCTGGCAGAGGCCTGTATTTTCTGGGGGCTTATTTTCACGGCGTGGATGAGCTATCCCGCCGAGCACCATTATTCGATCATGTCGCACACGTTCAGCTTCCTGGGCTCGTGGGATCCGCAGCATAATCCGGACCACTGGTATTTCTTTTCCACGGCCATGGCGTTCTGGTCGCTGGCGTCGATTCCGCTGGTGTTCTACCACTACCGGCGCTTCGCGCTGATTTCGCACTGGGCGGCCGGTGTGGGCGCCTTTTTCCTGCTGCTGGGCAGCATCGGCACGATGGGCGTGGCCTGTTTCCCGGACGCGCGCGGGGCGGCGATCGGCACGGTGGAATGGACGAAGATTCATGAGAAGGTGGCCGTGCTGGTGGCCATAGGCTACACGCTGGGGCTGCTGTGGCACGGCGGGATGCTGCTTTGGGACCGCATATCCGTGGCGCGGGGCGGTCGCGTGACGCACTTCGAGCACGGGCGGCTCGCGTGGCCGTACCTTTTCTGGCTGGCAGTGACGGGCACGGGCGTCTGCAACCAGATCGCGTGGGGCATTCGTTACGAGGGCATGAAGAAGGCCGCGCAGGCGACGGGCGCCCACATCGGCAGTTCCTGGGGCGAATCGCTGAACACCATCTGGGCCTTTCCGCTTTGGGAGAATCTCGTGATTTACGCGCTGTTCATTTTCCTGGCGTGGTTCACGCTGGCCGTGCCCAACGAGATTCCCCAGGGCGCCAACCGGCGATAGTCCGCGCCCGTGCGGTGAGGCGCAGGGGCACAGAAAAGCCCGCGCCGGGACAGGCCGCGGCGCGGGCGGGAGTGCTGCCGGAACTACTTTGCGGTGGATTTCAGATAGTACTTGTTGACGACGCGCTCTATGGCGCTCGGCGTGGCGACGACGATCTCGATGTACGCGCCGGTGGCGTGCTGCAGGTCCTCGATGGCAATCAGGTCGAGCGGGTTGGCCATGGCCACGGTCAACTGTCCGCTGTCGTAGGACAGGGGCACGCAGCGGTGGTTGACGGCAACGTTCTGCGGCACCATGCGCAGCGCCTCCGCCGTCATCTCGCGCTCAATGTTGTCCGCGAAGCGCGTGCGCAGCTGGGCGGCAAGCGTGGCGGCAATCACCTCCTCGGTGGCGTAGCCCCGCTCGACGATGATCTGGCCTATCCGCTTGCGCGGGTCGGCCGCCTGCATGCGGATCGACTCCTCGAACTGCTCCTGCGTCATGATGCCCGCATCCACCAGAATCTCGCCGACCTGGCGGCGCGGCCCGCGCCCGCGGTTCCTGTTCACCACGGCCGCCACATCGTGCGGGCCCTTGGCCTTCTCCCGGCGCGGCGCCGGCGGGGGCTGCAGCATTGGGTCTTCCTTGAAGGAGTCCTCGATGGAGCGCATGCGCCGCGGCGGCGCGCTTTGCGCGTCGGCCCGCAGCGCCGCTTCGGGCGCGCGGGGCTGGGTCTGCGCCTGGACCCGGGCGCGCAGCGCGCTCGCGCGCTCGCCTGCCAGTTCAGCCTCAAGCTTGGTGATGCGCGACCGGAGTTCGGCGGTCTCCGAGGCCTGCATGTTGAGCCCCTCGACCTGGCCAAGGAGCATCTTCTTTTCCAGTTCGGCCTTGCTGCGCACCTCTTCGGCCGCATCGACGCGCGCATGGAGCGCGGTCGTCTCCGCCACGAGGCGGGCGGCCTCCCCGGAATGCTCCTCGATCAGCCGGTCCTTTTCCGCCAGCGAGGCCTGGGCCGCGTCCAGTTGGGCGGCGCGATCCAGCGCCTCCTTTAGCTGCCCCTCGACCGATTCCAGTGCCGCGATGCGCCGGTCCTTTTCCGCCAGGGCGGCCTGCGCGTCCTCCAACTGGGCGGCGCGCGCCATGGCGTCCTGCAACTGTACCTCGACGGACTCGAGCGCGGCGATGCGCTGATCCTTTTCCACCAGGGCGGCCTGCGCGTCCTCCAGCAGGGCGGCGCGCGCCACGGCGTCCTTCAACTGCGCCTCGACGGATTCAAGCGCGGTGATGCGCTGGTCTTTTTCCTCGATGGCAGCCTGTGCGTCCTCTAGCAGGGCGGCGCGCGCCATGGCGTCCTTCAACTGCGCCTCAACCGATTCGAGCGCGGCGATGCGCTGATCCTTGCCTTCAATGACGGCCTGTGCCGCGTCCAGTTGCCCGGCGCGCTCCATGGCGTCCTTCAACTGCGCCTCAACGGATTCAAGCGCGGCGATGCGCCGGTCCTTGTCTTCAATGACGGCCCGTGCCGCGTCCAGTTGCCCGGCGCGCTCCATGGCGTCCTTCAACTGTGCCTCGACAGATTCGAGCGCGGCGATGCGCCGGTCCTTTTCCTCGATGGCGGCCTGTGCGTCCTCCAACTGGGCGGCGCGCTCCATGGCGTCCTTCAACTGCGCCTCGACAGATTCGAGCGCGGCGATGCGCCGGTCCTTTTCCTCGATGGCGGCCTGTGCGTCCTCCAA
>CAIUWO010000067.1 GCA_903902895.1 Candidatus Hydrogenedentota bacterium
AGCCCCAGCGTTTCTTCTTGACGACGGTTTCACGGACAAAGATGGACAGCGTCTGCGCAAGCTGCACGGGATAGCGAAAGCGAATGAGCACCTCGCACCGTCCCGACTCGGAGCGCGGCACAACGTCGCAGGCAAGCAGGTCCTCGTTGAGGGTGCAGCGGACGAGGGGATTGACCAGCCCCTCGGGCACGCGCAGCACCAGCTCGCGAATGATAACGGGGCTGTCCAGAGCGAGGTCGGTCTGCATTTCGGGGCCGTTGGAGCCCTGAATCTCTAGGTAGTGCATGCGCCCGAAACAAAACGGCGTCATCAGGGTGACGACGGCTTCGGCGCCCTTGAAACCGGGGCGCAGGTCAAGGTAGATGCGCTGCGCGGGCACGGCGTGCAGCATGCCGCCGATGGCCTGAAAGAGCGGCCAGAGCAGGCGCAGATCAAAGGCGGGGTCCTTGTCGAGCCGTGCCGCAAGCCGCGCCCCCCAGAATCCGCCCCCGACCGTTTCGCTGGCATAGTGCCGTTCCAGAAAGGCGAGGCGCGCCAGGGACGCCGTGGGCAGTGTTTCGGCGCGGGGGTCCCGGGCCAGCGCTTTCAGGCAGCCCGCGACCCGCGCGGGCTGGGCCACGTCGTCCATGCGCAGGGCGGCCACCTGGCACAGCCCCGACATGGCCTCGGCGGGGTCCTCGCCGGGGCCGCCGTAGAGGCCGCTTTTCTTGTCCCAGAAGCGGGTCTCATAGTCCACCCACGCGCGGCGGCAGGCCTCAAAGAAGACCTTGCTGGACGGATCGCGCATGGCCTCGGCCAGATGCACGCAGGCGCGCAGCGCGGCAACGCGCCGGCCCGCCGCGCCCGCCGAGGCGATGGTGCCGGCGCTGAGCAGCGCCGTGTCGGCGTCGCGCAGCACCGCGGGCCAGAACTCCTGCAGATGGGTCAGGCTGCCGGTGTGCAGATAGTCGCGGTAGGCGGAAAGGGCGAATGCGGCGGCCTCCTCCATGGCGGCGGAGGGGCGACCGGGGAGTGCGTACGCCGACAGGGCCGCCCCCTCGTAGCGGGGAAAAAAGAGCATCACCGGAAGGCACAGGTCAAAGCGGTCGCAGGGGGCGGTGCTCTCCGGCCCCGGCCGCCAATGGAAGGTGCCGTTCGCGGCCAGCGACGCGCTGCGGGAAAAGGACGCCGTGCTCTGCACCAGCCGCGCGCCCAGCCACGCGGGCACGGATTCCGCATCGAGCAGCCGCTTGTGCCAGTCCTCCACCGCCCCGAGCAGATAAGCGGCGTGACGCAGGCCGTGCCTGGCCACATCGATGACACTGCCCCACAGCGCCGCATAGGCGGGCGCCTTGGCGGGGGGCTGGCGGTGGTACCACGCGTAGACAAACGTGACGTGCCGGCTCTCGCCCGGATTCAGCCAAAAGTCGCAGCACACCGCGCCATGGCTGGGCGCGCGGCTCGGCGCCACGCGCGGCAGCCGGCCCGTTTCGCCGAAATCCTCCCACAGCCGCGACTCTTCGAGGGCGTTGAGGGGGTTCCACACGGCCGTGGTGAGGCGGGCATTCCATGCGCGCGCCGCCAGGCAGGCCTCCATGGCCGGACCGGGGCCGTCGGGCGGGTCGCCAAAAATGACGCCGTTCCGCACCGGCCCATGGTCGTACTCCTCAAACTCGGAGCCGTCCTCCGGCTTAAGTTTTACGTTGTCCTCGTACTCAACCAGCACAGGCAGAATAGTGTGAAAGGGTTCGCCCGCGACCAGGGGCGGCGGCGCCATGTTGAGCAGGACCGAGCATTTCAGCCGGTCCTCAGATGTGTTCCGCAGGTCCGCCCGGAGAAACACGGCGGGCATGCAGGAGGCGTCGTGGTCGAAGGGAATGATCGACGCGTGCCAGGTCCATTCAAACGCGATGGGAAGCTCGGGGTCGCTCAGCGTGAATGCGGCCTTGGGAAAATGGTGCACGCTCCTGCAGGCCGTTGCGGCCAGTCCCTCCGGCTGCGTGCCGGAGGCGGACGGTGGAACGCCGGACGCGCCGGCCAGCAGCCGGGTCCAGATTTTGGGGCCGTGCTGCACACGCAGCGCGGCGAAGGCTTTTGCCATGACCGGGGAAGGGGTGCGCACCGGCCCGCCCGGCAGGCGCAGGTCGGACCAGGTGCCGTCGGGATACATCAGCATGTATCCCGTATCGACCCCGCCGAGGGGGATGCCGGTTTGCCGGACAGTGTCTTTATGGGTCTGTGCCATTGCGCCGCCGTGCCCACCCTTCCATTCCCCGCAGGGACGTTTCCGCAACCCGTGCGGAAAGAAACACACCAGAATACGGTGGATTATGGCAGAGCCGGACAGTACCTTTCATCCTGGCAGACACGCGGCGCAATAATGCGGTACAATTCAACTGTCACGCATGCGAATATCAGTTCCATTCGCATGCGGCGGGGAATGCCCGTTTGCTTTCGGAACAGGGGTTCTGCGAAAAACATGAGTTGCAGTGCACGGTATTACACGTGGATAGTGCTCTTCCTGATGACAATTTCGGGCGCCAATCTGTTCGCGCAGGCGGATGTCCCCATCCTGGTGCTGGCCGACGGGCCGGAAAGCATGGAAAAGTCCGCCGGTGATACGGCGCTCATTGACGGCACGGAATGGTCGGAGGCGCCGATTGTGCAGGACGGCCTCACGGTACATGTGCTTTTCAAGGACGCGGCCAATACGGGCTTTCGTGATGCAACCCTTGGAGAGGCGCGACGCGCGCGGCTTTATGACGCGCTTCGTTATGTGGCCGACACCCTGAACACCGGCGGCGAACTGGACGTGATGGTAAATCTTTCGGAGCATGACGGAAGCGGGGCGCTGGCGCAGGCCGGTCCCCTGTTCGTCGCCAAGGACGGCCTTACCAACGGCAACGTGTTCAATCGTCTCACGACCGGAACAGTCCCCTCCCCCGGCTATGCCGAGATGGTGCTGACCTTTGACTGGGGCTATTCATGGCACATCGGCCCCGGCGCCCCCCCGTCGGACGCCTTGGACCTGCAGTCGGTGGCAGTTCATGAGATTACGCACTGTTTCGGATTCATCTCATTGATGGCAGCGGACGGTTCCAGCCGTTTCTCCAGCATCAGCAGGAACACGTACACGGTGCTCGACAGTCTTCTGGCGGTGCAACCCTCATACATGCGCCTCTTGGGAGGCACGTCCACTGCGCCGTCATTCAATGGAACTCCCGCCGATCTGACCGAAAATTTGGTGGTCTTTGCCGGTTCCGAGGCATATGACGTTTTTGGGGCCAGTCCACTCATGTATTGTCCCGGCCCGTTCTCGAGTGGAAGCAGCCTCAGTCACTGGGTGGAGGATGTCGTTCCCGGCGGGACAGTGATGGAAACGCGGTTCTCCTACGGCGAGGCGAGGCGTGAATATGCGAATGTGGAAATCGCCGCGTTGCGCGACATCGGATGGGACAATGCAGATGTGCCCGGGCTGGAAACATGCGCGATTAGGTCCGTAACCATCCTCCAGCCGTCGCAGGGCTCCATTGCCGGAAACGCCTCGAACCAGGCACAGGTGAATTTCCGGGCCAGTGTTGCCTTGGAAGGTCCCGGCGACCTCTGCGAAGACACGGGCGGAACGCTGCGCCTCGAGTACTTCGTTGACGGCGTGTCGCGCGGCGTGTCCGGCGATGAGGAACGCCAGTTTCCGCTGGACCTGACCTTGCCTGCGGGAACGCACACAGTGCGCGTCAGCGCCACGCTCACAGACCTTGCGGAAGACCCTGTGGAGACTGAAAAGACCTTCACCATCACTTCAGCCGCGATGCTGGATCCCGTCATGGCCGTGAATCCGGCCGATGCGGAAAAAGACTTTGGCTCGCTGAATGAGAAAGATTCGGCCGATGCAGTCTATACCGTCAAGAATATCGGCGGCGGCAAACTCACCGGCGCGGCAAGTCTTTCCGGCGACAGTCAGTTTCAGTTTGCCGGCGACAGCACCTATTCCCTGTCCCCCGGCGCCGAATCAAACATTATCGTCCACTTTGCACCCGATGCCCAGGGAAGCTTTGCAGGCGAACTTGTCTTTGGCGGCAACGGCGGCAGCGTGACTGTGGCCCTGTCGGGCGCCGGCGCCAAGACGGGCGGCCTGCTCAACTGCGCTGGCGGACAGAATACGGCCGCCCCAGCCGACACGGCAGACATGCTGGTTGCAATGCTGGCGCTGCTCGCGCTCGCCGGAAGACACCGGCATAGGACTGTGCGATAGCACGCCGGGACTGACGCCTCTCCCCCGCATACAAACCCATTTCAACTACTGGGTGAATTCTGCCATAATGGGGCGCGTAGGAGACCTGCAGCGCCCGCGGCGGGGGCATGTGCTTCTGGTGCGGGCGGTAGGAACCACACTTGGAGGTAGGGCCATGCTGTGCCAATCCGTGCATTTTAACCCATTTCTTGCCGCCGCCATTTTCACCCTCTCGCTGCTTGGCGCGCCGTGGGCCCCCGCCCAGGAGAATGCCGTGCTTGTGATGGGGGACGGCACGGGCGGCGCGGAGAAGCTGGACTCGGACAGCACTGCCAGCATGGCTGACCCGTCCACGTATGTGGGTTTGGGCAACATCGTGCAGGACGGCCTGACCATCCGGATACATTCCAAAGACCCGGACGGCCAGGGATTCCGCGACGCGACGCTGGGCGCCGCGCGTGTTGAATGCATCCGCAAGGCGCTGCTGTACGTGGCGGACACGGTGAACATGCCCGGCACCCTGGATATCATGCTGGGCGCGTCGGAATCTGACGGAACCGGCGCACTGGCCGTGGGCGGCACACTGTTCCCCATGACCGCGGGTGTCAGCAGCGGTTCGGCCTATCTGACGCTGGCGGAGGGAATCGACCGCTTCCCCAACTATGCCGAGATGGTGCTGGTCGTGGACTGGGGCCACTCCTGGTATCTTGGCGACGGATTTCCGTCAATCACGGAGCTCGACCTGCGTTCGGTGGCGCTGCATGAGATCACCCACGCGCTTGGATTTGTCTCGCTCCTGTCCGCGACGGGCGAAAGCCGGGTGGCGCCGGGCGTATATTCCACGTTTGACAGCTACCTTCGCCGTTCGACGGACGCGGCGCCCATGGTTGAAGGTTCCGCCCCCCCGGTGTTCACGGGCGGCGCGGCGGACCTGATCGGAAACGCCCTGGTGTTCAGCGGGCCGGCCGCGACGGAGCGCTACGGGGAGAACCCGCCCGTAAACGCGGCGAGCCCCTTTTCGCAGGGCACAAGCCTTCAGCATTGGAAGGCCGACGAGACAGACGCGGCCGTGATGAATTCGCGGCGCGCTCCGGGTTCGCTGCAGCGCGCGTACACCGGCTTCGAGATTGGGGCGCTGCAGGACCTTGGTTACGCCAACGCGGAGTCTGGGGACCACAACGGCGCATGCCCCCTGGCCGCCGTGACATTCGTCCAGCCCACGGCGGACAGTTTCACCGCCGACGCGTCGGGCACGGTCGTCGTGGCCATCCGGTCCTCCGTCTCGCTCGCCTTTGACAATCCCCAGTGTTTCGTTGCGGACGAAAGTGTCCGCGTCGACTACTACGCCAACGGCAATTTGCGCGTGTCCTCCACGAACGCCAGCGGGCAGTTTCCCGTCAGTGCGACGCTGGTGCCGGGCAGCTACACCTTCACCGCCGTGGCCACGCTCCTGGCGGACGCCACGGAGGTGCGCGCGGAGAAGACCATCACGGTTCTGGCCGCGGTGCCGCCCGCGCCAGTGCTGCGGGTGCTGCCCGATGATGCCGCCTATACCTTTGGCGAATATCACAGCAACGACGCCGCGTACCATCCTTTCACCGTGACCAATGTTGGCGGGAAAACACTCACCGGTTCGGCCAGTCTCACAGGGAATGCGGAGTTCAGCTTCCATGGCGCCAGCACC
This sequence comes from Candidatus Hydrogenedentota bacterium, assembly GCA_903902895.1. GTDB lineage: Bacteria > Hydrogenedentota > Hydrogenedentia > Hydrogenedentales > CAITNO01 > CAITNO01. The sequence continues at coordinate 5,895 of CAIUWO010000067.1, forward strand.
TATTCGCTGGCCACGGGGGAAAGCACCACCGTCACCGTGCGCTTCTCCCCGTCAACCACGGGGGATTTCAGCAGCACCGTGAGTTTCGGCGGAAACGGCGGAAACTTCGCGGTGAGCCTCACGGGCCGGGGCGTGTCGAACGAGGACTTGCCGCCCGGGCTGCGGGTCCTGCCCGACGATGGCGCCTATGCCTATGGGGATTTTCACAAGAAGGACGCCGTGTACCATCCATTCACCGTGACCAACACCGGCGGGGGAACACTGAACGGTTCGGCCAGTCTGTCGGGCGATCCGGAATTCACTTTCCGCGGGGCCAGCACCTTTTCGCTCGGTTCGGGAGAAAGCACCACCGTCACCGTTCGCTTCTCCCCGTCGGCCAAGGGTGATTTCGCCGGCGCCATAAACTTCGGCAGCGATGGCGGGTCTTTTGAGGTGGCCTTAACCGGCCGCTGCGTGAAAGGCGCCGGCCTCTTTTCGTGTTCCGGGCTGCCCGGAACGGACCCGTGGAATCCCGCGTCGGACCTCCTGGTGCTGCTCCTCAGCGTTTCGGCTCTGTTTTTGGCGCGACGGCGGACGGTGCGGCAGCAAGCCCAAACCGCATCAGGCATTTAACCGCCCCAGGGCGGGCGGATATCCGGGGAAATTGCGCTGGTCACGGCCAGGGCACATCATTATTATGATAAGATACTTGGCGTTGTGTTGCCCTTGACGGCGCCCCCAAAACCGATAATTCTGAAAAATTCCGTTGCGGGGGAGGGGCACAACGTGGTAGCATTGGTGTCTATTGCGATTCTAACGGTCGGTAGGTATATGACTTTCAACCTGAAGCGAGGATAGAGACATGGCAGATGACAAGGGAAAAGATGCTGCGATGCAGATGGCGGAAGACGCCCGCCAGGCCGAATGGGACGCGGTAAGCTTTACCGCCGAAATGTTCAAGGGCAATTTCCGCTGGGACCTGCTGGCCCCGTTTCCGGCACAGCCCGCCGAGGACAAGAAGATTGGCGATGAGTACATGGAGAAGGTGCGCGAGGTTCTGGAAAAGAACGTTGACCCCTTCAAGATTGACGCGGACGGCGAGTATCCCAAAGAGGCGCTCCAGGCGCTGGCCGCGATCGGCCTGTTCGGCATGAAGATCCCCAAGGAGTACGGCGGCCTGGGCATGTCGGTGACGAATTACGCCCGCGTGCTCGGCATGGTCGGCAGCTACTGCTCGAACACCGTCACGTACCTGTCGGCGCACCAGAGCATCGGCGTGCCGCAGCCGCTCAAGGAATTCGGCACGGAAGAGCAGAAGAAGAAATGGCTGCCCCTGCTTGCGGCGGGTCAAATCTCGGCGTTTGCCCTGACGGAGCCGGACGTGGGCTCCGACCCGGCCCGCATGGTGACCTACGCCACGCCAAGCGAGGACGGCAAGTATTACACGCTCAACGGCGACAAGCTGTGGTGCACCAACGGCATGGACGAGCTGACCACGCTGATCGTGGTGCTGGCCAAGACGCCGGACAAGGTGCTTCCCAACGGCCGGGCCATTCCGCAAATCTCGGCGTTTGTGGTCGAGACGAACATGCCCGGCGTCGAGCGCGTGCGCCGCTGCCGGTTCATGGGCCTGCGCGGCATCGCCAACGGCGCGCTGACCTTCAAGGACGTCAAGGTGCCGGCGGAGAACCTGATCGGCAAGCCGGGCATGGGTCTCAAGATTGCGCTGTCCACGCTCAACGTGGGCCGTCTCGGCCTGCCGGCCGCGGGGCTTGGCGCGGGCATGGCCTACATCGACGACTGCCAGTGGTGGACCACCAGCCGCGTTCAGTGGGGCCAGTCGGTTGGCAAGCACCAGTCCATCTCCAAGAAGATCGCCAACTATGCGGCAAGCCTGTTCTCCATGAAGAGCATGGTCTACATGACCTGCGCCTTCGCGGACAAGAAGAACGCCGACATCCGCCTCGAAGCGGCGGCGGCCAAGTACTACTGCTCCGAGACGCTTTGGAAGATGCTCGACGACTACGTGCAGGTGCGCGGCGGCCGCGGGTACGAGACCGCCCTGTCGCTGTACGAGCGCGGCGACCGCCCCTGCGGCCTTGAGATGACGCTGCGCGACATGCGCATCGGACGCATCTTTGAGGGCTCCTCCGAGGTGATGCACCTCATCATGGCCCGCGAGGCCCTCGACACCCACTTCAAGCTCGTGATGCCGATCATGATGCCCAAGCCGGGCCAGAAAGAGGGCAAGGTGTCCCTCATCATGAAGGCCGCCTCCTTCTATATGACCTGGCTTCCCAAGGTGTTCATGCCCGCCGGGTCGCCCTCGGCGCGCAAGCTTAACGGCGCAAACCGCTCCCATCTTGCCTTCGCGGCCAAGACCTGCAAGAAACTGGCCCGCAACCTGTTCTTCACGATGGCCAAGTTCGGCCCGAAGATGGAATACGAGCAGTTGATCCTGGGCAACTTCGTCGACATCGGCACGGACCTGTTCGTGATGGCGGCCACGCTTTCCTACGCCGACCACATGCTGTCTGAAAACCCCGCGGACGAGACGCCGCAGGAACTGGCCGATCTGTTCTGCCGCGAGGCGCGCAAGCGCATTGAAGGCAACTTCAAGGCGGTCAAGAGCAACCACAACCGCAGCTACAAGAAGGTCGCCGCGCTGCTGATGGACGGCAAACTGGGCTGGCTCGCCAACGGCAGCATGAACCCCATCCCGCCCAAGTACCGCGACTATGAGAAGAACGACTACGACCACCCGGCCGGCCGATTTGTCGCCCCGCCGGAGAAGCCCAAGAAAGAGAAGAAGTAAGGGCCGCGCAGACATCCCCCGCGTGTAAGGCAGCGGGAGGCATCCACGGATGCCTCCCGCCGTTGTTTGTTTTGTGCGCCCGATGCGCACGTCCATGGACGGGATGGACCCTATGGACGAAATGGACGTACCATGTCTGTCAGGCGACCACCCCCTCGCGCAAGTCCGTCAGCATCGGCTCAGGGCGCTGGCAGGTGCTTTCCAGGGCCACGCGCGCGGCCGCGGCCGACGCGTCGTGGAAGGCGTGCATGATGTCGAGCACGTGGTAGGCGAGCACACCGTTGGCGCGGTGCGGCCGGTTCTCGCGAATGGCCACAGCCATGTCGGCCAGGCCGAGGCCGCGTGACTGTTCGGCGTAGATGTGGGTGAGGGGCACGTTCTGCCAGTCGTCATAGCCGGGCCGGGAGACGCGCACGGGGCCGCCGAAGCTGTTGGGGTCGGGCACGCTCAGGGAGCCGTGCGTGCCGTGTATTTCGATGCAGGGGCAGCCGCCGCGCCAGACGTCGAAGCTGGTGACCATGGTGCCGATGGCGCCGCCGGCGAAGTCCATGATGCCGGCCACGTGGGTGGGCACCTCGACGGGCACGTGTTTGCCGCGCTTTTTATCGCTGGTGATGACGCGCTCGGGGAAGGTGACGCGGGTGCGGCTGACCACGCCGGCCACGGGGCCCATGAGGGTGATGAGCGCGTGCAGGTAGTAGGGGCCCATGTCGAACATGGGACCGCCGCCGGCCTCGTAGTAGAACTCGGGGTCGGGATGCCACGATTCGTGTCCGTGGCACTGCATGAACGCGGTGGCCGACACGGGCTCGCCGATCCAGCCGTCGTCGATCAGCTTGCGGCAGGTCTGGATGCCGGCGCCCAGCACGGTGTCGGGCGCGCAGCCGATGCGCAGCCCCCTCTCCTCCGCCAGGCGGAGCAGTTCCATGCCCTGCGCGCGCGTGAGGGTCAGCGGCTTCTCGTTGTAGACGTGCTTGCCGGCACGAAGCACGCGCAGCGCGACCTCGTGGTGGGCCTTGGGCACGGTGATGTTCAGCACCGCGTCAATGGTGTTGTCCGCCAGCAGCGCCTCCACCGTGCATGCCTTCGGCACGCCGTGCTGCTTCGCCTTCGCCCGCGCGCGGTCCATGTCGAGGTCGGCGCACGCGGCGATGTCGATCGCGTCAAAGCGCTTTCCCGCCGCAAAGTACAGGTCCGAAATGTTGCCGCAGCCAATCACGCCAATCTTCATGGGTTCCATAAAGAGCCTCCGTAAGTAAGCCGTTCACGCAAAGCCGCAAAGGAGCCAAGGCGCAAAAGCCGCCGTCACCTTGCTTACAGCCCGTTCACCATACGGTGTATTCCGTTCCGAATCAAGGTCTCGCCAAAGTTGATCAACAGCCCAAGACGCTTGCCGCTGAATCGAAGATAGGTCAGCAGTTGTTTGTAATGGACCTGATCCAGTCTCTCCACCGACTTCAGTTCAACAATCACCTTGTCTTCGACAATGAGGTCCGCCCGAAAGGACTCCTCAAAACGAACTCCTTCATACTCGATGGGAATCACCACCTGCCTCAGCACCTTCAGGCCTCGTTTTTCAATTCCATGTGCGAGAAGGAGCGTGTAGACCGATTCAAGAAGCCCCGGCCCCGGCCGCACATGCAGTTTATATGCTTCGTCAACAATGACCGCAGCAATCTGGTTTTCATCCATATCCTGCACCCCTCTTCTGTCCTCTTTGCGCCTTGGCTCCTTTGCGGCTTTGCGTGAAGTTTTTCCCGCTGTCTACCGGCTGGCCCAGAGCAGGCCGCGCTGCATGATTTGCCGGCATTGGGGCACGTCGAAGTCGGCGGCGACATGGCCCAGGGCCGAGTAGAACACGCGGCCCGCGCCGTAGGCGCGCTTCCACACGACGGGCATGACGCATCCGTCGATCCACGCGGCGTGCTCGCCGGTGAAGGTGGTTGTGGCCAGCACTTCGTTGGCGGGGTCCACGTGCATGTAGTAACACTCGGAGCGCATCTTGAAGTCGGCGACGCCCGCCATCACGGCGTCATCCGGGCGGGTGATCTTTACCGTGTAGTCGATGATGCCGCCGGGATGGTCGACAAACTGGCCGCCGGTCATGAACTGGTATTGGCAGTTGCCGCGGAAGGCGTCGCACAGGCCGCCGTGCCAGCCCGCGATGCCGGACCCGGCGCGCACGGCCGCGCACAGGGCCTGTTCCTGCGCCTCGGCCAGCGCACCCATGGTCCAGCAGGGCACAATCAGGTCGGCCGCGGCCAGGACCGCGGCGTCGCCGAAGACATCCAGACTGTCGCGCACGTCAACGTCGTAACCGGCGGCGCGCAGGAGGGGCGCAAACAGCTCAACGCACTGCCGGGGCTCGTGGCCTTCCCAGCCGCCCCAGACCATCAACGCCTTCTTCATTTCCACTCTCCTTGCATGACGCTGTGAAAAGTCCCGCGCCGGCCGCATGCCGGAGCGGGACGGGAATGCCGGACGCGCAATGCGCTCAGGCGCGAATCATTTCGGCTTGGTGGCCATGTACACGAAGCACGGGGGCAGGTTCTTCCAGATGGGGCCCACGCGCCGGACACGGCCGAACTGGGCCGGCATCTTGCCCGAGAAGAAGCGGCGCCCCGAGGGTATCATCGGACTCATGGCATAGGCGAAGGTCACAAAGCGCCCGCCCGGCGCCAGCACATTGTAGGTGGCCTCCAGGAGCTCGTCCTGCAATGCCGCGGGAAAGCGCGCCCAGGGCAGCCCGGACACGATGGCATCGCAGTCCTGGTGTCCCGCCTCCCGCAGATAGGTGACCGCGTTTCCCGCGCTGTCCTGCACCACATTGACTCCGGGGCAGCGTTTCCTGGTCGCCTCGACCAGCGAGGGCAGCACTTCCAGGGCCACAAAAAAGGAATCGGGGCGTTTCTTGCGCAGAATGGCCTCGGTAAACACGCCCTCACCCGGGCCGTACTCGACGATGGTCCGGGCGCTGCCCAGATCCGCCAGGTCGGTGATGGCCTCGGCCAGCGCGCGGCTGCTCGGGCCGAAGGCGCCCGTGGTCTTGTTGTCCCGGATTGCTTCCTTCATGAAGGTCAGCCACGACATGGGTTGCATTCTCCTTCGCGCTGCGCGACGGGTTGTCAGCGGTATTCAGGCAGCCATCCGCTGTGCGCTTCGATAAGATCGTCGCACAGGGAGACCGTTTCGTCAATGGTTAGTTCCGCGGCCGTGTGCGGGTCCAGCAGCGCCGCCTGGTAGATATGGTCCCTGCGGCCCGTGAGCGCCGCCTCTATAACGAGTTCCTGCACGTTGATGTTGGTCCGGTTCAGCGCGGCGCACTGGGGCGGCAACTCACCCGCATGGGTCGGGGTGACGCCGTTGCGGTCGGCCACGCAGGTCACCTCGACGCACGCCCGGTGCGGGAGATTGGGAATGAGGCCGGTGTTGAGCACGTTGCCGCCGAAGGTGTACGGGCCGCCCGTCTCAACGGCGTCGATTATATATGATGCGTACTCGCCGGTGCGCGCATGCGTGAGCGGGCTGTCGCCGGTCAGTTCGGCGCGCATCGCCGCCCAGCCCCTGATCTGCTCCTCGCAGCGGCGGGGATACTCGTCAAGTGGAATGTGAAACTGTTCGATCAGCTCCGGGGTGCGGGACTTGATGAACCAGGGCGCGTATTCGGCGGAGTGCTCGCTCGATTCGGTGACGTAGTAGCCGAAGCGCTTCATGAGTTCGAAGCGGACCGTGTCGCGGGCCACGTACTCGGGCAGTTGCGCGCGGCGCCTGATTTCGGGATAGAGGTCCTCGCCGTTGCGCGAGATTTCGAGCAGCCACCCCTGGTGGTTGATGCCCGCAATCTTGCAGCGCAGATTGTCCGACGGGAGCTCCAGTTCGGCGCACAGGCAGGGCGCGCAGGCCTGCACGCTGTGGCACAGCCCGACGGTGCGGACGCCGGTGGCCCTGAGCACCGCCCCGGTCAGCATGGCCATGGGGTTGGTGTAGTTGAGCAGCAGCACATTCGGAGCGGCCTGTTCCATGATGCGGCAGTAGTTAAGCAGCACCGGAATGGTGCGCAGGCCGCGGAATATGCCGCCGATGCCGAGGGTGTCGCCGATGGTCTGGCGCAGCCCGTACTTTTTGGGCATCTCGAAATCCGTCACCGTGCAGGGCCGGTAGCCGCCCACCTGGATAGCGTTGACCGCATAGTCCGCCCCGGCCAGCGCCTTGCCCGCGTCGGCGGCCAAAAACGCCTCCACCGTCATGCCCGCGCCGAGGGTGCGGTTCAGGTTGTTGACCATCACCCCGGAATCGGCCAAACGGACCGGATCAACATCGATGAGGGCAATATGCGAACCGCGCAGCGCCGCAACGTGCATGCAGTCGCCAAGCACGTTTTTGGCGAACACGGTACTGCCCGCGCCAATGAAACATATTTTTGCCATGAGGCCAAGTCCCTTGCTGAAAGCGCGGCCGAAGGGGCCGCGACAGGATGATAGGACGCAAAGCGCCCGCGATTCAAACGCGCCGCGGGCCGAGCCCCTTTCCCTCGGCGTCGCCGCAGCGCGCCACAGCGCGTGCCAGCCCGACTGCCGTCTCTTTGCGCAGGTCGGCCGGTTCAAGCAGTTCGGCGTCGGCCCCGAAGCCCATGACGAAGGAACTGCCCGTCTCCCCGTCGGGAAGCGGGACCAACCACGTTTCAGTCACGCGCAGCCTGCACACACGGTGGATGGCCAGCGTGACGGGCTTCCTCGCCTCAGGCGGCGGCTGGACAGGAGCGGCACGCGCAACCGCACCGGCCGCAGGCTGGGTGTCTGGTAAAGGTCGTGGTTCACTGGTTACCCTCCCCCGCCTCCGGCGCGGCGCGCATGACCTCGTCCATGTCGTAGATTCCCCGCACGCAGTGGCCGGGGGGCACGACGAGGTATTCGTCCGCGGACCAGTCCCCGGCCAGCAGCCCCTCAATAAGCCGGAGGCTGCCCGGCAGCAGGCGGAAGGTCCGGCCCGATGCGTCGGCCTCGCGGCGGATCATGGCCTCGGTCCCGCCGCTGCCTCGGGTTTCCGGCACGTCGATGAACCAAATGGCGCTGTCGTCGTGGGCGACGTGCATGGTTTCCAGGATATAACGGGCGTTCTCCTCGCCGTAGGTGGCGATCAGGGTCGCGTAGTCATGGCCCAGCCAGTCGCGGGTGCTGCCCTCGGAAACGGGCGCGCCGCCGTGCTCGGCATAGCCGGTGCTGGCCCATGGCTGGCTGGGGTTGTCGGCGAAGTGTTCGCGAAAGGCCGCTTTGGAGCCGAGAAAGAGCGTGGTGCAGTCGTGGGCGCGGGGAATGACCAGCGGGAAGCGCCGGGCCGCAAGCCCCAGCGTCGCGTTGCCGCACAGGCCGTAGCCCAGCAGCACGGCGTCGTATTCGGTTTCCCCGGCCGCGGCCGCGTCGATGTGCCCCTGGAGCAGCTCGCGCAGGCGTCCCGGCACGTTGTGCTCGCCCTTCCGGGTGAAAACGGGGTCGACGGTGTGGGCGCAGCGCGCGACGCACAGGCAGGTTTCGCGGGTGATGACATCGCAGGCAAGCAGTTTGAAACGCACGCGCGCACCTCCGTCGGGCGGTCGGATGGTCAGGCATCCCCGCCCGGGTTTGGGGAGAAGCCGCCGCGCTTGTCCCTCACGTCCCGGAATTCATCGGCCGTGTCGAGCGGTTCACGGCTTTGTTCGATGACCGGCCACTCCCCGGCGTGGCGCGCGTTCAGGCCAATGTATTCCTGCCATTTCGCGGGCACCTCGTCGTCGGAATAGATGGCGTGCACCGGGCATTCGTTGACGCACACACCGCATTCGATGCACTCTTCGGGGTCGATGACCAGCATCGTTTCCCCCTCATGGAAACAGGTGACCGGGCACACGCTGACGCATTCGGTGTACTTGCATTTGATGCAGGGTTCGCAGACGACAAAGGCCATGGGCCGGGATTCTCCCGCGGCGGGGCGCGTTCAGGCTCTGTTGCACGGATTGTAGCCGCACGCCGCAAGACCGCGCAAGGTTTCACGGCGCGGCCGGTGCGTCACTGTATCGGGGCGTCCATGGCGCAGCGCAGCCCGTAATCCTTTCGGGATGCGTCCATGCGGTCGAAATGCCGGGCGGCGCAGCGCGCCTCGAACTTTCCCGACATGAACGAGCCGCCGCGAAGCACCCTGAAAACCTGGCCGTAGTCCTTGGTCACCACGGGGTTGCCGGGGTAGGCCTCGTACCAGTCCTGCACCCATTCGTAGACATTTCCAGCCATGTCCACGCACTTGTAGGCCGAGGTGCCGTTGAACAGCTGGCCGGCGCGAATGGTGCGCCTCTCGCCCTGTTCAAGGGTGTTGGCCATGCCGGCCGCCCAGTCCGCACCCCAGGGATACTCCCTGGCGTCCGTGTTCCGGGCGGCCTTTTCCCATTCTGCCTCTGTGGGCAGGCGTTTGCTGACCGTCTGCGCGTATTTCATGGCCTCGCTCCAACTCACGTCAACGGCGGGGAAGTTCTCCTCCCCATCGTCGAACTCGTGGTCGGAAAAGACCTTCTTGAAGTCTTCGTTGGTCACCTCGAATTTGTCGATGTAAAACGGCTTGAGTTTGACCGTTCGCCGCGGCCGCTCATCGGGCGCGCGGTCATCGTTGCCCATGGGAAACTCGCCGCCGGGAACCAGCACCATGCCTTTGGGGACCATGCCGGGCTCCATTTTGAGCTGCACTGTCTCCGTCTCATTGGTTTCAAGCTGGACGATCTGCTCCTGCTCAATGCAGTTCGGCGCGTAGACCGTCACAAGATAGGAGCCGGGTTTCAGTTTGAATTTGGCGGGGGTGGTTTGCGTCTGGGTCATGTTGTTGAGCCAAACCTGCGCGCCCGTGGGCCGTGAGAAGATGTTCAGTTCCGCCTCCATGGCCTTGAATTCATGCCTGAACTCATGCTTGAAATTGTCCTCGGCCGTGAATGAACTGGAGATGGGGTAGTAATTCTCGAGCCGCAGTTCGTAGGAATGCTCGCCCACCTGAAGGGAGCGGTTCAGCAGCGGGGTGACGCCCACTTTTTCCCCGTCGAGGTAGACCTCCGCGCCGACGGGCTTGGACTCAATGCTCAGGAATCCGAGCAGCGGTTCCATGGTAATGGAAAAATGCTCTTCCGGGTCCCCCTTGACCATGATGTTCTGTATGCTTCGCTTGTAACGCTCGCGTTTGAGAACCACCTCGTAGGAACCCGGTTCAAGCCCTTCCACCGTCACCGGCGTCGGCCCCCGGTCCAGTCCCGCCACCAAGACCAGCGCCCCCTCTTCCGGGGCGCTTTCAATGACCACCTTGTTAAGTGGTTTGGGCTCTTCCTTGGGCCGGCAGCTTACATATGTCACCGCCAGAAGACACACTCCCACGACCAGCGCCACCGTTCCAGCTATGCCCGCAATGCGCCGTTTCCGGACACGCCTGTTCCTATGATGCCCCATCGCTGCAAAACCTTATAAAGCCATTACATGCGTGAACAGATAAACCAATATAAAGAATAAATAATGAACCCTCTCGCGGGTACGCGTTGATTATACCACTTTTCACACAGTTGTGAACGTCCAATTTCCCGGCGCTTCAGCCCGGGGGTGCGGGCCGGGGAATAGGGATGGAGATTCCGGCCGGTTGCTCAAGCATGCGGCCGCCCTCAACCGTCCGCACAAGCGCACCGGGCACGGGGAACTCAATGACGCCCCCCACCGGATTGGGACAGGTCCATGTGATTTCCGCGAGGGTCACCCCGGCGGTGCTGTTGGGCTGGGCGTCGCCCGTTATGCTAATCCCCGCCTCGTCATTGGTAAAAATGTGCAGCGTGGCTTTCTTGGACGGCAACGCCTGCCAGGAAAAACCGGGGATTGCGGGCGGGGTGACCAAGACGACCGCATTGGCAAAGGCGCACGGCGGGGACACCGAAAGAACCACGCCCAGACGGCCATGGGCGTTTCCCCCGCCCGAGGCCGCAGGCTCCAGCGAAACCAGGGTGACTGCGGCACGGCTCCGGGACTGATACTGGTAGCCGCCGGGCAAGTCGGCGCGCAATCCCCGGCCGGGCAGAATGGCCGACACGGAGACGGCACCGCCGCTGTTGCCCGCCAGTTCGGGCACGCGCACCAGGGCGCAACTGCCATCACCCGGGGCCAGGCATTCCGCCGGCTGGCCGCCAAACCGGTATTCCGCGCCGGGCAGCAGTCCCTCGCCGCGCACAAGCACAATACCTCCGCCCTCGGCGGGACCCGCATAGGGCATCACGCCGGCAATGCGGGGCGCGTCAAAGACGGGCGCGGGACTGGGGTCGGCACTGTCCCAGAAGCCGTCCCCGTCCGTATCGGGATTACGGGGGTCGGTCTCGCCGGGATCGACCATGCCGTTTCGGTTCCAATCCTCCAGACCGTCCGAAATGCCGTCACCGTCCGTGTCCGCCCGAATCCAGTCTGTTTCGCCGGGGTCACGCGCCCCGTTGCCGTTAAGGTCCTCAAGGTCGTCGGTCAGTCCGTCGCGGTCCATGTCCTGGGCGCTGATGCCCGCGCCCGCAAGCCAGACAAACAGTTCGCGGGCGAAGGTTTCCGGCAGACCGCCGGAAGAGGCCGCCCGCAACGGCGCCTCGGAGGCGAGCAGGGCCACCCGTCCGTAACCAAAGGAGCGGGCCAGGAAAAGGGCCGGGGCCTCCGCCGGTCCCTCGGGCACCCGGAGCACCTTCAAGGCCTTGGGGGCAAAGGCATCTCTTGCGCCGCCAATGGCCGCCCGAAAACCATAGGCGGCGGACATGGGCATGCCGGGCCAACTGCGGATCGGTTCTGGCCCCGCGTGGGCGGGGCTGGCATTCGCCACCGGAGCCGGGTCGCTCAGGGTAACCGCGCCGAAAGGCGCGACCCAGGGCCCCAGGGTTTCCGCCTGTCCCTTGTCCGCACCACCCACGACCAACAGCCCCCCCCCGTCGGCCACGTAGTCCACCAGGGCCTGCCGCGACAGCACCCCGCGCACCGCAGCCCCGGCATGCAGCACAATAACCGCGTAGGGGTCGAGCGGGGATGTCACCGGGTCTGAGGACTCCGCATGGGAGAAGTATTGCGGCGCGGCGGCAAGCTGGCTGGCAAGCCCGGCCATGCCGCGCGGGTTCGATGGGTCCCGCATCTGAGTGGCCGCATCGGGCCACAGCCAGAGAATGGTTCGCGCCGATGCGGGCGCGGGTTCGACGCGGAGCAGCACTTTCGCGGGACTGTCCTGGGCGGGGACCGGCGGTGACCCGCCCTCCAGGGACACGCTGAGCCAGCCTTCGGCAAGGGTATGGGGAAGACGCCTCGCCGGGTCCACCCCCATGTAGACCGTCCCGGAACCGTGGCCGGAGAGGGGGTGAATGACCAACCATGGCATCTGCGCCGCATCATACGCAACGCGCCAGGGCCCCGGCACGCCATCGCTTTCAATGTTCAGCGCGCGCAGTTCCCGGCCGGCGGCCTCCCCGCGAAACAGCATCACCGACGGCGCAATGATTCTGTTTGCCGGTCCTGCCGAAACAGGCTTGTCCGTCCCCTGCGGCCCCACCGTGACGGGCACAATGGCCACGACATGGCCGGTTTGCAGTTGAATCACGCGCTTCGAGACGCCTGTGGCCGCATCGGCCAGATGGACGCGACCCGCCTCGCCCACAAGGAGTCCGTCGGCGGTCCAGCACAGGTCCCGGATGGGATTCTCGTATTCCTGGCGCAGTTCCCCGCGTTTTCCTTCAGGCCATATTTCCAGCCGGGTGCCCAAGGCTACCGCCACGCTTCCCGTGGCGGGGTCTCGGGCGGTCAAGAAACCGTCCATTGCCCCGGTCAGCGGGTATTCAGCCTCCAGCGTGGCCGTGGCCGTGGCCGGGTCGACATGCAGCTTCGTGACATAGGCGAAGTCGGTGCCCGGCGCGCGCGAGGCAATCCAGAGGTTCTTGTCGTCAACGACATGTATGCGGTCAACCATGCCGCGCAGGTTAACGGGTCCGGCCATCACGGTCAGTTTCGTGGAATCAACGACATACACCTGTGACGCCGGTTCTGTGGACCCGGTGCCGGGGATGCGGCCCGAAAAAGCCACGACGGACAGGTCCGTCTCCGGCAGGCGCACCAGCGCGCGGGCATCGGTGCAGGCGGCATTCCAGCCGGCCAACTCGTCTGCGGCGCGGCGGAGGGTCTGTTGCGCGCCCAAATCGCACTTCACCAGCACCGGCGCCGCGCCCCCCTGGCCCGCGCACAGCACCACGGCAGACCTGGCCCCCGAGATCCACAATCCGGCCACCGGAGCGCCGGGCAGGGACCATTCGGCGGTCAGTGTGCCTGCGGCATCCGCGCCTCCGCCGAACAGGCGCGCGCGCCCCACCATGGGAGCGGTATCCGTCCCGCCCGCGCGGCTGCCAAGTATCAAGAGGCCGGGAGGGGACGGGTCCGACAGAACATCCGCCGCCCATTCCCGCCAACCCGCCTCGGATTCGTGAAAGCGCTTCACCATCACCATGAAGGGCAATGGCCGCACCAGCGAAATGCCTGTTTCGGGGTAGCCGGAGTCCGGATGCAGCGCGGGATCGGACGGGCCGGTGGCGACCGCAATGAACCCCTCCGGCAGGTGGTCCTTTTCGGCGAAGACGCCGGTCACGGGAGTTCCCAGAAGACTTGAACCCGGCAGGGCCGCGCCGCCGGGCAAAACAGTGCCTGACTCCAGGTCCACGGCCTGCGTGTAGAGCCGCGCCGACTGGCGCGTGGCGGAGAGGCTGGCGCTGATGACCACGGCACGCTGGGCATGCGCGGCACACGCAAAGAGCAGAGCCAGAAGGAGGAGGCTGCGGCCCGTAGCCCCTGGCCTGCGGTTCGGCGGGTGAATTCTCTTGTTGTCAGTGCCCTTCATCGCCGTCAGTCTACGCAACGCGCGCTTGCCGCGCAAGGCCCGTATTGCCTATCCTTGTGCCGTGCAGCAGACCTGGAAGGATGCCACATCATGGACGCGGCGAATTTTCGCTATGACACCCCCCACGGCCCCATCTACGGCTACCTGAGCAACGAGGGACTGCGCGAATTGCGCCTGCCCGATCCGGCGCATCCCGTCCAGCCCTACCTGCTGCACTCACGTCCCAACCATATTCTTGGCCGCAGGCTCATGCGTCTGTTTGCGGACTATTTTGCGGGTGTGGCCGTTGATTTTGGCGAGTTCCCCTTGGACCCGGCCTTTGGCACGACCTTCCAGCGCGCCGTGTGGGACGCGGCACGCGACGTGCCCCATGGTCAGACAGTCACCTACGGCAAACTCGCGGCCCGCGTCGGAAGCCCCAGCGCGGCCCGCGCAGTGGGTTCGGCGCTGGGCGAGAACCCGTTCTGCATCGTCGTTCCCTGCCATCGCATACTGGCAACGGGCGGCAAGCTCGGCGGGTTCAGCGCCGGGTTGGACTGGAAACGACGACTGCTTCGCCTTGAAGGCATTGAGGGCTGGAAGGAGTAATAGAGCGCTTCGCCCGCACTTGTGACGGGTAAGGAAGAACGCCCGCCGCAAGGGCGGGCGCTGCGGGAAGAATTTTCAGGCCGTCATGCAAACTTCGGCAGGAACTGGATCAGCAGGTAGAAAAGCACCATAGTGATTGCAATGCTCCAGACCATCAGCACGCCGAAGAAAGCAACTTTTCCAAGGTCGCCCTTGCGGAAGGACCGGACCGAATCGACAAAGACCACCAGCGCGAAAACCGCCATGACCCCCGTGCTGACCGCGTCTATCACGCCGTCCTGGTTCCACTGCAGCCCCTGACGCATGTGCCGGTCCGCCTGCAGGAGCAGCGCGTTCACCGCAAGGAAGAGGAATCCGCCGCTCCCGACCATTGCCACGAGGGAACAGCGGTATCCCTTCTGGCAGCCGCAGGACTTGGTGTCGTTCGCGCAAGTGTTGGCCATATCTGGTTACTCCTGTGCAGTCATTATACGCGAGCCTACCGGGGTCATGCATCCGGGGCACTTCTTCCTCCTTGCCTGCGGCGGGGAAAATCGGCAGAATAGACGGCAGTCTTGAAACGACGCGCCCGGCCGGGCGCAACAGATGGAGAAGGACATGAACGACCTGAGCAAGAGCGCCCCCACCCGGCGTGAATTTCTGTCGCGGAGCGCCGCGGCGGCCTTTGGCTTTTCAATTGTGCCGCGGCACGTGCTGGGCGGGCTGAACTTCACCGCGCCGAGCGACGAAATCGGCCGGGCCGTGGTCGGCGTGGGCGGCATGGGCCGCGGCCACCTGGGTTACCCGGGCGCGCGCACGGTGGCGGTCTGCGATGTGGACAAGGGGCACCTGCAGTCCGCCCTGGACTCGCTGGACAAGGGGGTGAAAGGCTTTGGTGATTTCCGCGAGGTGCTGGCCCTGCCCGAGGTGGACGTGGTGCACATTGCCACGCCGCCGCACTGGCACGGGCTCATTTCCATCGCCGCGGCCGAGGCGGGCAAGGACATCTGGTGCGAAAAGCCGATGACGCGCACCATCGGCGAGGGCAAGCGCGTGGTGGAGTCGGTGCAGAAGCACGGCCGTATTTTCCGGATCAACACGTGGTTCCGGTTCAAGGACAATTTCTACGGCTTTGGCTCCGCCGTGAAGCCGATCAAGCAGATCGTGGACAGCGGCGAAATGGGCTGGCCGTTGAAAGTCACGGTGGGCACCGGCACGGGCTTCGACTTTAAGTTCTTCTGGAGCGGCAAGACAGACCTGACGCCGCAGCCGATTCCGGCGGAACTGGACTACGATTTCTGGCTCGGCCCCGCGCCGGAGAAGCCGTACCATCCGCACCGGGTGCACCAGACTTTCCGCGGTTACTGGGACTATGACGGCGGCGGGCTGGGCGACATGGGCATGCATTATCTTGACCCGGTGCAGTATCTGCTGGGCAAGGACGACACGAGCCCGGTCGAAATAGAGGTGGACGCGCCGCAGCAGCATCCGGACGCGGTCAGTTCGTGGCGGCGGATCACGATGCGCTACGCTGACGGGTGCGAGATCATTCTGGACGGCGAGGGCAAGTCGGAAGGGCAGCCCTACATCGAGGGGCCTAAGGGCAAGCTGTACAAGGGACTGCGCCTGGAGATCAACGGCCAGGAGAAGGTGCTCCGGGGCCTGCCCGAGCCCGCGGCCCAAGAGGGCGATTTCTATTCCTGCGTGCGCACGCGGCGGCGCTTCGCGCTCAACGAGTCCAACGGCCATCGTTCCTGCACGCTGGTGAACCTGGGGACCACGGTGGTCCGGCTCGGCCGCAACCTGCGCTTCGACCCGGTCAAGCAGGAATTCATCGGCGACGAGGAGGCGAACCGTCTCATCTTCCAGCCCATGCGCGGCCCCTGGCGCGTGTAATCCGGTGCTTGCAGCGCAAAAAAAAGACGACAAAACTCCTCACCTGAAGGAATGCATACGATGACTCGCACGATGAAACGCCTTGTTCCGGCCCTGGTGGCCGTGCTAATGGTGTGCGTTGCCCATGCCGCCACCGTTGATGAAATGCTGGCCAAGTTCCCCGGTCAGAACGCCGCCGAAACGGACGCGGCCTGCGCCGCCATTATCGACGCGGGCGCGCCCGCACTCGCCGAGATCTGCGGGAAGATTCTGCCCGAGGCATCGGGCGGCGCAGACCTGGCGCCGCGCTACGCCGTAAGCGGCCTGGCGAAGTACTGCGGGGCGCCGGGCCGCGACGCGGCGCGGGCGCTGTTCTCGCAGGCGGTGGTCGATGCGATGGGCCGGGCCACCGACCCTTCGGTGAAACAGTTTCTGGCGTTCCAGTTGCAGTGGGCAGGCAATGACGCCGCGGTGCCCGCGCTGGCCGCGCTGCTGGACGATGCGGCGACGGCACAGTCCGGTGTGGACGCGCTGGAAAGCATCGGCACCCCGGCGGCCATGGACGCGCTAAAAGCGAAACTCGCCACCGCGCCCGAGGCGGCGCGCCCGCGCATCGCCAAAGCTGTTGACATTGTCGGCGGCGTGCCCGCACCGCCTGTCGCGCCGAATGCCGCAAAGACCGACGGTCCGTCAGTCCGCGCCGTTGCGCTCGAGGCACTGGTCCGCGAAAAAGGCGAGTTGGCCGCGCCGGACCTGGCGGCCACGGCGTCCGACCCGGACCCGGAATACCGGGGCGCGGCGTTGCTGCTGACCAGGCGCATCCCCGGCAAGGCCGGCAGCGCGCCCTGGGCACAGGCCCTGCGCGGCGCGAAGGACCCGGCGGCGCGCGCGCAAATCGTGGCCATGCTGACCACGCGCAACGACCAGATGGCGCAGAAGGCCGTGCTGGCCGCGCTGCGCGACGATGACATGGCGGTGCGCCTGGCCGCGCTGGAAACCATGTCCGGGTCCGTGGCGGCGCAGGGCCAGAAGGCCCCTGTTCCGCATCGTTGAGGACCCCAAGTCAAGCAATGAGCAGGTCGCGGCCAAGCACGCGCTGATGCGCGCGACCGACACGGCCGTGGCAAACGAGGCGGCCAAACGCTACGCCAAGCAGTGCCCCTGCTCGGCGGCGGACCGTCCCGGCGCGCTGCCCCCGAAACAGGACCCGCCCGACACCCGCCGCGCCTGGCTCGAAATCGTGACCGCGCGCGGCACCGAAGCAAACGCGCAAGTGCCCGCGGGAGCGCTGCAGGACGGCGACGCCTCTGTGCGTCTTGAGGCCTATGCGGCGCTTCGCGCCATCGGCGGCGCGGGCCAGGTGGAACCGGTCTATGCCGCATTCCTGGCCACCGCGACGGACGGCGAGGAGGCGGTCGCCCGGGAAACGCTCGCGGCCATAACCAAGACAGACGCCGCCGCACGGGAGGCTCTGGTCGCCCGCACTGTGGGGAAACTGGCGGCGGCATCCGACGCGGACGCGCCGCGGCTGATGCGCCTGCTTAACACGCTCGGCAGTGAGACGGGCGCGAAAGCGGTGGTCGGCGCCGCCCTGTCGGCCACGCTGGCCGAGGCCACGCGCATGGAGGCGCTGCACCAGTTGGCGGTATGGCCCGATGCGGCCGGGCTGGCCCAACTCGTGGCGCTACTGGACAGCGTTGAAGCGGCAACCACGCGCATCGCGGTGATCGAGGGTGTTTGCGACGCCGCCAAGCGCGCCTCGGGCGACACGGACCT
>CAIUWO010000068.1 GCA_903902895.1 Candidatus Hydrogenedentota bacterium
CCGTGCGCCGCAACGGCGTGATCGCCATGGGCGGCGACGGCCAGGTAACGCTGGGCGAGACCGTGATGAAGGGCAACGCAAGCAAGGTGCGCCGTCTCGCGGACGGCGCGGTGCTGGCCGGATTTGCCGGCGCCGTGGCCGACGCCTTCGCCCTGTTCGACCGCTTCGAGGGCAAGCTCAAGGCGCACAACAAGAACCTGCTGCGCGCCGCCGTCGAACTCGCCAAGGAATGGCGCACCGACAAGTACCTGCGCCAGCTCAACGCCATGCTCGCCGTGGCCGACGGCACCCTGTCACTGCTGATCTCCGGCACCGGCGAGATCATCGAGCCCGAGGACGGCATCATCGCCATCGGCTCCGGCGGCCCCTATGCGCTCGCCGCGGCCCGCGCCCTCATCGCCCACACTGACCTCGACGCCAGGGCCGTGGTCGAGCAGTCCCTGCGCATCGCCGCGGGTATCTGCATCTACACCAACGAGAACATACGGGTGGAGACGCTGTAGGGGGCTTACTTCGATTCCTCGGCGACAATCGGCTTGTCCGTATAAGCGTCCTTGCAACCTTTGTGTTCACGTATCCACTGGCGCCCCTCTTGAAGGCTCTTGAAATACGTCAAACGCTCGGATTCGCAGGTACAGAAACTTTCGTTCGCTGCATCGTCCTTCTCCGAAGGAGCATTTGGTTTCCAGACCTTGTACAACTGCTCCTTCTTGTCGCCGGGCATGCTCCAGCAGGTACCGGCGGTGCAGGCATTAATCCAACTTATCTTGGCGCCTTCGGGCACGTTTTTGATCCAATCAAGAAGCGCCTCGAACGAGAGCAGGCACTCTGACCGGGCAGGCTTCTTCTCATAGATGTGAAATTCCGGCGGCGTCTTGTCATCCCACGTGACCAAGAAACCGAAGTCCCCGCGCAGGCAAAGACATCTGGGTCGTTCGCCGACCAAACCCGGGCTCGACTTCACAATTTCGGGATGATCTTTCCCGTAATCGTGATAGGTAATCCCGACGACCGGCACAGCGTCCCCCGCCATCGGGGGGGGGGTGCGCTCTGTTGCGGCGCGGCGAGCAATACGGCGAAGGCAAACAACAGGCTCATGATTTCCCTCCTTATTTGCTACGTCATATTAACGGTTTTAACCCGGTCGCTCAACATGAAATTCCTGACGTGCCGCCGTTTGTCAGTTATTCCTTCGCCCCAACATACTCCGCAAAGGGAACCACGGTCACCTTGTCCGCCAGCGGATAACGCTGGGCGCCGGGATAGACCACGTGGAGTTCGTCCAGTTTCAAATCGGTCAAAGCCGTGCGCATCGACGGCGTCAGTGTGGGCGCGTCGGATCTCTTGCATTCCACGCCGATGCGCCGACCCTTCTTGAAAAGCAGCAGGTCCAGCTCCGCGCCGTTATGCGTGGCCCAGTAGTAGGCGTCGTCGGGCTGCAGGGCCTTGAGCACCTCCTCGACGGCATAGCCCTCCCAGGACGCGCCCACTTTCGGGTGGTGCTCCAGATCACGGCGGTCGCCGATGCCCAAAAGCGCGTGCAGCAGACCGCTGTCGCGCACGTAAACCTTGGGCGCCTTGACCTGGCGCTTCTTGAGGTTTTCAAACCACGGGGGCAACTGGCGCACCATGAACACGCCGGTCATCAGGTCAAGGTAGCGCCGGACAGTAGACTCATTGACGGCCAGCGCGCGGGCCAGTTCAGCGGCATTCCACGTCTGGCCGTGATAGTGGGCCACCATGGCCCAGAAGCGGCGCAACGTCACGGAGGGAATAGTCACGCCGAATTGCGCCAGGTCCCGCTCGACAAATGTCTGAAGAAACTGATTTCTCCAGATGACAGAATCCGCCTCCGTCCTCGCGGTATAGGATAGCGGGAATCCACCGCGCAGCCAGTGCCTGGGTTGGGTCTTCGCACCAAGATCGGACAGACGGAAACCCTGCAGCACGATTGTTTCTATGCGACCCGCGAGACTCTCGGAAGACTGCTTCAACAATTCCGGCGAGGCGCTGCCCAGGATCAAGAAACGCGCGGGAAGAGGCTGGCGGTCGGCCAAGACGCGAAGAAGAGGAAAGAGTTCGGGATGACGCTGGACCTCATCAATCACGACCAGTCCCTTGAGCGGTTCGAGAACCGTCTCCGGTTCGGACAGCCGGGCCAGACTGGCCGGCTTCTCGAGGTCGAAATATCTGAGTGAGCCCGCTGGAACGAACTCCCGCGCCAGCGTCGTTTTTCCGCATTGGTGCGGTCCAAGCAGAGCCACGATCCGGCTTCGCTTCAGCGCTGCGCGCACCCGGTCCATGTCTGCGTGGCGTGGAATCATGATGGTATTATATACCATGAAAATCCCGCAGTCAATGCGGGATGTTCATGGTTGATTATATTTAGAGACGCCAGTGCTGAAATGCTTAACCGCTTGCAGTGTATGTGTATACGGCGTGCGTTTGTTGCGCCGAGCCGGGCGGGCCATTTTGTGACGGCGTAATGTGGCCGACAAGGGTTCGTGCAGGCCTACCATGAAAATCCACCACTTAGTGGGGGATTTTCATGGTAGGCGATTCTGCAAGGAACAGGGAAGCGCTTGCCGTCTCAGCCCTTGCCGGCGATCTTGTTGATGATGTTGGTGGTGGACTGGCCGTCGAGACCGGGGATGATGGCGATGGACCCGCCGTAGCCCTCGACCAGGCGCCGCTCCTCCTGCACGATCGTGTCGATGGTATAGTCGCCGCCCTTGGCGTACACGTCCGGCTTGAGCGCGTCGAGCAGGGGCATGGGCGTCTTGTCGTCGAAAATGGTGACGTAGTCCACGCACTCCAGCGCGGAAAGCACCACGGCGCGGTCCTGCTCGTTGACGACGGGGCGGTCGGGGCCCTTGTTTTCGCGGACCGACGCGTCGCTGTTGAGCCCGACGATCATCACGTCGCCCTGCTTGCGCGCGCGCAGCAGGTAGGTGATGTGGCCGACGTGCAGAATGTCGAAACAGCCGTTGGTCCACACGACGCGCTTGCCGTCGCGGCGCAGCCTCTCGACGATGGACTTCAACTGTTCGACCGATTTGAGCTTGTCCGGACCCTGCGGGCCGAGGATGGCCTCGCAGACTTCGGCGTTGGACACGGTGACCACGCCCTCCTGCTGCACGGCGATGCCCGCGGCGAGATTGCCCAGCATCGCCGCGTCTTGCAGCGTGCCGCCCGCGGCCAGCGTGAGGATAATGGCCGCGGCGACGGTGTCGCCCGCGCCGGTCACATCGATTGCCTTCACCGGCCGGATCGGGACGTTCTCAATGGTGCCGTCGGCGGCGAACACGGCGATGCCCTTCGGGCCCAGCGTGACCAGGGCGTTCTTCGCGCGGGTGAGCAGGAAGGTTCCCGCATGGATCAGCGAGTTGTCATCGACCACGTCGACGCCCGCCGCCAAACCGGCTTCCTTGTCGTTCGGCTTGATTACGTCCACATCGCGGAAATAGCCCGCACGGGCGCGTGAATCGGCGACGGTCACCAGGTTGAACTGCTTCGCGCAGTCCAGGATGGTTTCATAGACGCGGTCGGAAATCGTGGCCGACACCTGGTCGCCGATGAGGATCGCATCCACCTTCGGCGCGATTTCGCGAATCTTGGCGATCACCTTCTCCTCGGTTTCGCCCGTGATCATCTTCGGCTTGGGCGTGTCGGTGCGCAGCACCTCCTGGAGGGGGATGTTGTGGCCGCCCGCCTTGAGCTTGCCGTAGGTGTTGGTCGGTCGCGCCGGGTCGGTCACAATGCCCGAGGTGTCCACGTTGCGCACCTGGAACTCGTGCTTGACGATTCCGGCGTTTGGGTCGTCGCCCACAACGCCGACCATGGTCACCTGACCGCCCAGCGAGGCGGCATTGCACGCCGCATTGCCGGCCGCGCCGGGATTGTGGCGGCGCTCCAGCACCTCGAACACGGGGATCGGCGCCTCAAGGCTGATTTCGGTCACCTTGCCGAAAACATTCTCGTCCAGGTAGATGTCGCCGATCGCCATCACCCGCACGTCGAAAAACTTTTTCAGAAGCTTGCTGTAGTGTTCCTTGTCCATGCACGGCCTTCCTTGCGTTTTGGCCGCCCTCCACGGGCGGGCGCGCCGATTCTAGCCCATGGCGGCGGGGCGGGTAAAGCGAACGCCGGACTATATCCCCATCTTCGCGCGCCACACCCCGGCGGCCTGCCGCAACCGGGCTGTCTCTTCGGGCTGCGCGGCGGCCAGATTGCGCTTTTCGCCGGGGTCGGCGGCGAGGTCGGAAAGATGCACCGCATCAACCGCCTCGGTCGCGTTGGGGATGCGTCCGTTCAGCACCAGTTTCCAGTTGCCATCGCGCACCGCTGTCTGTTCGCCATACTCCCAGAAGAGCGGCCGGTCCGGCCAGGGGTTTCCTTCCGCCAGCGCGGGCATCAGGTCCAC
>CAIUWO010000069.1 GCA_903902895.1 Candidatus Hydrogenedentota bacterium
AAGGATTCCTACGGCCAGTGTATCGAGCGCGCCTGTGTCAAGGCCGGTGTGCCCCACTGGACGCCGAACCAGATTCGGCATACCCGCGCCACGGAGATACGCAAGGAGCGTGGTATCGAGGCGGCTGGAGCCGTGCTGGGCCATGCCCACCTGAACACGACGGAGATTTATGCCGAAGTGAACCTTGAACTGGCCCGCAAAGTCGCCGCGGAGATGGGCTAGCGCTTTACCTCGCCAAACCGCTTGTCGACCATGTTTTTGTAGACCTCTTGGTACTGGGTGAACTTGTACTCTTTGGGCGACGGCAAGGTGTCGGCTGCGCGCGCATCCCGGTAGGACTTGCCAAGCAGGCGCATGGCCTCCTGCCGCGTCTCAGCGCCGCTGATGGCAGCCGCGGCGACATCCTTGGCCGACATGAGCTTCTGGGCGTTCCCGGCGCTCTTGGCCTGTTCTGCGAAGCGTTCCGCGTCTCCCAACCCTTGGTCGGCCTCCTTGTAGAACCGCTTGAACTGGGCCAGTCCGGGGAAGGAGAACGCCTTGTCCAGAGCCGTCTTGCTCCGCACGTCAAACGGCGGGTCGAACCGGTACAGCGACCCGGCCGGCGACTTGTTCCACTCGTACTTTGCCATTTCGGCATGCTTCTGTGCACCGCCCGCGGCAAACACGGTCTGGTTGATGGCCGGCTGCCCCTTGTAGCTGTCCTGCGGGTTGAACCCGTTGGCGTACCAGAACAGGTCATTGGCCACGCCCAGCGCCGGCGTCAAGGAGTCCGGCGTCCATGGGAACTGTCCGGCCACTTGCCCCATGGCGTCAGTCACCTTGGCCGGGTCTTTGCTGTTGAGCGCATCCCACAGGGCCGTGTGCACGACCTGGCCCGTATGGTCCATGGGAATGCGGGTGTAGCCCGTCCGCTTGCCGTCCGACCATAGGGGGATGCACAGGTAGTTGCGCTTGTCGAATTCGCCGATGCAGTCGAACGCCTGTTTCAGCCAGTTCTTTTCCTCGTCATCGTCGCCCAGCAGTCCTTTGGCCATGGCATTCATGAGCAGCGACGGCGCGATGGCGAACATGGCGAACTTGATGCTGGTGCTGACCGGGTTGTCCTTGAAGGCGCCGACTGTCTGGCGTAGGCCCTGGGCGCGCGCGTTGGAGAACATGAAGATGCTGTTAAGCCACTTCGTGCCTTGGCCGCGAGCAAGGAAGTCCGGACTCCCGGCCCGTTCCCTCACGAGGCGCACCCGCTCTGCTCCGGTAATCCCCTGCCCCTCAAGGTAGCGGTCCCCCGCAATCTTGCCCCAAGACTCCAAGAACGAGTTCCAGTCATCGAACACGGCACGGCCAGCGCGTTTCCAGAACGCCTCTTGGCGCATCGGGTTCGCGTCGAACAGCGCGGCGTAGCGTTCCAGTTCCGTGGCCACGTCGTCGCGCTCCATGGCGTCCCACTGTCGGCCGGCAATGAGTTCCCCGTCCTGCATCATGCGGGAGACGCGGTCGGTGCTTTCCTTCATGAACGCATGCCGGGCCGCGTCCCGCGCCGTGGCCGCGTAGTTCCACAGCAGTTTGGGGGCCGCCGTCATGGGGTTCCCCGGCAGCTTCACCACACTGCTCTGGAAGTCGCGCGTGACGTTCCACAGGCCGAACAGCGGGTTGTTGCTGGTCAGAATGCGCTTGGGCCAAACCGTGGCCACCTGCAGCACGTTCCACAGCACGCGGGCGCGCATCGGGTCATGCTTGAACAGGTCAGCGATGTGGCCGTCCACGTAGTAGCCCTTTTGTACCCCGTCCTCGGCAAGGACCAGCAGTCCCTGGGCGCCGTCCGGCGGGTTCATCCACTCGCCGTTCGCGCCGCGCTTGGCTTCGGTCAGTACGTCCGTCCCGGACAGTGCGGCGACGATCTCCCGCTTGGCCGTGTTGGTCAGCGCCGCGTGAATCAGGCTCAAGTCCTGCGTTATAGTCGGATACAGCGGGTTGGACACATCCTCGAGCGTGCCGATCTGGTGGTAGATGTGCGCCGTGCCGTTGCCCGGTCCCCCGCTCTTGGCGTCCAAGTACTTCTGCACCTGGAACTTGAAATACTCCTCGTTGGTGCGGATTTTGTCCATGAGTTCTTCGTTGAACAGGCCGGACTTCTCCAGCACCCCGAAGACGTTCTGCTTGCGCGCCTCGAACACACCCGCCGCCGCCTTCTCGATGGCCGCGTACTTCGCCGGGCCCACGTCGGCCCGAAGCGTGTCGAGCAGCGCCTCCGCGTCCGCGCCCCGGATGCCGCCCGGGTTGGCAAGGTCGGCCCGCTCATGGGCCGCGCGGCGGTTCTTGACGAACACGCCGAAGTCTTCCAGGTCCACGTCTGCGTCGCGCAGGATTTTCAGCGCCTTGGCGTCCACGTCCCGGAAATACTGCATGGCGTTGGAGCCGGAATAGGCGATGTCCTGCATGGCCTGCTTGGCCGCCTTGGGCACGTAGACCGTGTTGTCCCATGCCGCCCAGGCAAGCGCCTTGGGCAGGTCGCGCAGTCGGGCCTTGCTGTCCTTCGCCCGTTCCCCGGCAATCTCAGCGCGCCGCTTTTCGTCCATGGCCATGGCCTGCCGCTCTCGGGCCAGCCGCGCCGCGGGCGTGTTGCCCGCCTTGATTTCCGACTGGATGGCGTCCAGCGCCGCCTTGACCTCGGGCCGCGCGTCGGCAAACTCGTTGAACGCCTCCCAGAACCGGGGTGCGCGCTGGGTAAGCTGCTCCGGGTTGTTGAACAGGACGCTCAGTGCCTCGGCGTACAGTTCCGGCGCGGAATAGCGGTAGGACTTGTACGAGTCGGGGACGTTGTCCGCGTCGAACGGACTCCACCAGTGCGTCAG
>CAIUWO010000070.1 GCA_903902895.1 Candidatus Hydrogenedentota bacterium
AGGGGAACCCAGGGCTGCTTTCAAAAGCATGCCGGACGAACCGTCCCCAGGGCAATCGCATTTAACCGGGCGAATACCAAACGTCAATAATACGCGTAACCTTAATCGCGGAGAGGTCTTAAGTCCCCCTTTGAAGGGGGATTTAGGGGGATGTTGTTTTGGCGTCGGCTTCACATCCCCCGTTCCGCCTGCGGCGGAACTGCCCCCTTCAAAGGGGGACTAAGAACAGGTGGCTAGTTATACTCATACAAAAAGTCACTCTGTATCCGCTCTTCTGCCCGCCGCAATTCCCGGAATTCGCCGCGGATTGTGTCCAACGCGCAGGCATTCTAGTGCGATTGCCCTGGAACCGTCCCCGCGTAACGTTTTCCGTTTGGTTATGTATAATAAGCCGGGTAAAGGTTGGACGGCGTGAAGCCGGGTCACAACATAGAAAAGGGACGGTCATGCTCAAAAAGTTGGTAGTGTTTGGTCTGTGTGTTTTTGCCGCCGTTGGGCTCGCGGGATGTCCGGGAACGGCCTGCTTCGGCATCGACACCTGCCGATTGCAGGGCACTTGGGAGGCGTCGGTCACTGTCGGAAGCACCACGACGGTGACGAACAAGATGGTCATCACGGACGATGCGTTTGTCTACACGACGCTGACAGGCGGGTTTGAGGGCACCTACAAGATTAACGCCCTGAAGGACCCCAAGGAGATAGACTTCATGGTCACCAGGTCATGGATTGGCTTCGGCGCCCTGCAGATAGTCGACAGCACCCCCAGGACAAACCTCAGCATTTACTCCGTCTCGAAGGATGTGCTGACGGTTCAGGTCGGCGACCAGGTCAGCCGCCC
This sequence comes from Candidatus Hydrogenedentota bacterium, assembly GCA_903902895.1. GTDB lineage: Bacteria > Hydrogenedentota > Hydrogenedentia > Hydrogenedentales > CAITNO01 > CAITNO01. Next base: position 839 of record CAIUWO010000070.1, read on the forward strand.
CGTTGCCTTTGACAATGACAAGATGGTCTCGCTGGCGCGCACCAGCTCGGGCTGAGCGGCAGGCCAATAACGGACTTTATTCCGCCGGACGTCCTCACGGGGTGTCCGGCGTTTTTCATCCTGTCATTCCGGTGTCTGTTGTGGCTGCCGCGCCGGCGGGCCGCACGGTGGCAAAACGCTGCCAATGACGGGGTCGGGTGTCCGGGTTAGCGGGGCGCATCGGGCAGCCCCACCCGTTTGCGCACCGCGTTTTCAAATTCCCGGACAAGTATGGGCTTGCCTTCCTCATTCACGTGGCAGTTGTCGAACATCAGTGTTTCGCCGGGCACGCCGTGCGGTTCGGCCTGGGCGATGGCCGCCTCGATGTCCACGAGGACGACCCCGTATTCCCGCGCCAGATCGCGAATGATGCCGTTCTCCGTGTCGGACGCCTGGTGGCGCGGCGTGGTGCGCAGCATGTTCCGGGCGAGCGCCATGCCCCCCTGGTAATCGCCCGCGGCGTAGAGCCGGGCAATCTCGTTCCCGGCGTCTTTGTACTTGTCGAGCAGGTCGGGCCTCCACAGGTTGGTGGCCATGACGCCCATGATTGCGGGCACGTGCCGGTCGCGGCACAGGGCGAGGATGTCGCCCATGTTCTTTTGGTACTCGGCCATGCGAAGATCGATTTCCCCGGCGCTGAAGTCCCTGCCGAAAGTGGCCATGTAGTTGACCTCCGGGGGCAGGTTGGCCCAGAACAAGCGGAACCGCATGAACGCGATGCGCGCGTTCGCTGCCGTGTCGCGCAGCAGCCGCATGAACGCGAAGCGGTAGACCTGCCGCTGCACGGCGGCGCGCTGCGGCGCGGCCAGTTCGCGCTGCTCCAGCTCTTCAAACTCATTGTGCCCGATGTATATCAGCACCAGGTCGGGCTCGTAATCGATGATTTCCCGCGCCACCCGGAGCAGCCGGTGCGAACCGTAGGCCAACCCCCCCACATTGATGATTTCGAAGCGGCGCCCCCTGGTGTCGGCCATGCTCAGGCGTTCGGACAGGTCTTCAAGCTGCCAGCGGACGTAGTTGATGTTTGACTCGCCAAGAAAAAATATGCGGTACGTGTTGGCCGGTTTCGGCATGGGGAAGCTTTGTCTGACGAAGGAGATTTCCTTTTGCGGCCGGGTGGTCATCACGGGGCGCAGCACGCCCGCGGGCATGAACACCCGGCTGTCATCGTCGAACCCCATGCCATAGTCGGCGGGCAGCGGCGGGCGCGCCCATTCGAGCAGCCGCGCGCCGCCCTCAAGCGCGCCGAGAAGCAGCACAGTGGGGAGCAGCGAGTAGAGCAGCACCTTGAAAAGCGGCAGTTTGGCTGTTTTGACGGGCTCGTTCATGCTTTGGGTATCTCTTTCGGAAGACTGTTGCGCCTCCGTGCGGCGGCGTCATTGTTCAATTTCCGGCGCCGCTTTGTCCAGCGCGCCCCCTGTGACAAATTCCACCGCTGGAACCCGGCCCCCGCGGGCGGCTACAATAACGGGATGCGCATCTTATTCATAGGCGATATCGTGGGTCGGCCTGGACGCCAGGCCGTGGCCCGTCATCTTCCTGAAATCCGTGAACGGCACAAGACGGACCTCATTGTGGCGAATGCGGAGAACGCGGCCGCGGGGCTCGGCGTGACGCCCGTGCTTATTGGGGAACTGCGCTCGCTCGGTGTGCAGGTGTTCACGCTGGGCAACCATGTGTGGCGCAAGAACGAGATGGTTGCGGGCATTTCGGGCATGCCCGACGTGGTGCGTCCGGCCAACTTTCCGGAGGGCACGCCCGGCCGCGGCAGTCTGCTCCACACGCTGCCCGACGGGCGCACGGTCGGCATTGTGAACCTCATGGGCCGCGTGTTCATGGACGCCATCCGCTGCCCCTTTCTGCAGGCCGATGCGGAAATCGCGGCGCTGTCCCGGCAGACCAAGGTTATTCTGGTCGACATCCACGCCGAGGCCACCTCGGAAAAGGTGGCCCTGGGCTGGTATCTTGACGGGCGCTGTTCCGCGGTGCTTGGCACGCACACCCACGTGCAGACCGCCGATGAATGGGTGATGCCCCATGGCACGGCGTACATCTCCGACGCGGGCATGTGCGGCCCCTACCACTCCGTCATCGGCGTGGATTCCAGGACCGTCATTGAGAAATTTCTGACGGCCATGCCGCGCAAGTTCGAGGTCGCCGGCGGCCCCGTGATCTTTTCCGCCGTGCTTGTGGACGCGGATGAGATTACCGGCCGCGCCACCGCCATCCGGCGTTTTCTGCTGCGCGACACCTGAGGGTCGGCTACGCGGGAGATTCCGGAGCTGCCGGCACGGGCAGCGCTTCCCTGCGCAGGTCCACCAGCCGCCCCGCTTCCAGTTCAAACTTCCCGGGGATGACGATGCCGCAGGACACAATGGTCTTGAGCGCGTCCTCGACGCCGATGTCCACCGGAATGGCATCCTTCGCCGGCATGATGACCAGGTAGCCCAGGTGAAGATGGTTTGAGGGAAGGAACACGGTGACCAGTTTCTCGCCGTCCACGGTGCCCGCATCCTCGTTCGCGATGAAGCCCAGCGAGTAGCGTTTCTCCATCGGATACTCGATCAGCACCACTTGGCGGAAGGAATTGCCCTTTTCCGAGTAGAACGGCTCGATAAGCTGCCGCACCACGGAGTAGATGGTGCGGATGAAGGGAAGCCGGTCAAATATGAGCTCCACCAGCCGCACCAGCCGTTTGCCGATGTAGTTCTGCGCAAACATGCCCACCACAAAAAGCAGCACGATAATGATGGCGATGCCAATGCCGAAGAAGTACTCACCCAAAACGTCCTGCAGCAGGGGTTTGAGCAGGTCGTCGACGTAGGTCACCAGCCACACAAACACCTTGAGCGACACCACGACGGGCAGCAGCACAAACAGCCCCGTGAGGAAATACCGCTTGAAGTGCAGTTTTATTCTGTGGAACATGCGGGCATCCTTGTAAAGCTCTTGGCCGGGAAACGGTTGCCGTCTGGTTGTTGTAATCCCCATGCAATGGGTAAAGGTTCCTCGCGGCCAATTGATCCCCCCGTCCGGCGCCGCCTATAGTTCTGTCGGTCCCATGGCGCCGACAACCGCGAGGATCTGTCACAGTGGATATTAGACGCGCATTCCGCCTCTGCCGTTTCGTTTCTTTTGCCATGGGTGTCCTGTTCGCGCTGCCTGCGGTTGCCGCGGACGAAACGCCCGGACTGCGCGCGCAATTCACGCGCGGGGCGCTGACTACCCTTGCCGACACACAGGGCACGACGCTTTTCCAGGGCACTTCCGAAGACTTTCGGGCCGGGGCACACACCCTGGCAGGGGATTATTGGGTTACCGATGCCAGGGACGGCGCCGCCGGGACCGGTTTGCCGGACAGCGAGCAGACGCTAACCCCAAGCGGCGCCCCCGAAGGCGCCCGCATCGAGCAGGGCTATGCCTTTGATGCGGCCTCGGGTGAACTGGTGGTCTCCCAGCGCGCCACCTCGCCCGCGCCGGGGTTGTGGGGTGTGGAATGGTCCGTGGGCGGCATCCCGCTTGACATGAACATTATTGTGCCCGCCTTCTCGGGCCTTCGGCTCACCCGCAATTCGCCCGGCGCGGAGATGTCCTTTGACTATCCCATGCTCTGGGAGGCGGGCCTGGTGATTGTGGAAGGTGCAAACGGCGGTTTCTACGTTTGGGCCGAGGACCCCAAACCGGGGTACAAGCGGCTGGCCGTGAAACGGTCCTCTGACGGCTGGCGGCTGTCCTTTGTGACCATGGCCAACGCACCCTTCGACGACAAGCGCGAGGTGGGCCCGCTGCGGTGGCGTGTCGGCGCATACACGGGAGACTGGCGCGTCCCGGCCAGGCGGTACCGCGACTGGATGGAGAAGACCTTTGCCCCCATTCCCGTGGAACGGCAGCAGCCCGCGTGGGTGAGGGACATCCGCGCCTGCGTGATCATGCCGCTCGACCTGCCCACGCTGGAGGCGCTTCCGCTGCGCCTTGACCCGAAGCAGACGCTCCTCTACGCCTATGACTGGCGCAAGGCAGGCTATGACCGGGACTATCCCACCTACGACCAGCCGGTTGACCGTCTCGACCCGTTTGTCACGCGCGCCCACGCGCTGGGTTTCCGCGTAATGCTCCACTGCAACTACTTCGGCTGCGACCCGCTGAACCCGCTCTACGCGCAATTCGAGCCCTACCAGGTGCGCAGCCCGTGGGGCGCGCACGAGCCGGAGTGGTGGTACTGGGGCGATGCCGACCCGCCCATCAAGTTTGCCTATATCAACCCGGCCTGCAAGGCCTGGCGTGATGTGCTCGTCGAGCGGTATGCGAAACTGTGCCGCGAGCATGCCATCGACGCGCTGCACCTCGACCAGACGCTGTGCATCGACAACGATCACAACGGGCTGGTGGAGGGCATGACGATGATCGAGGGGAGTGTCGCGCTGCACCGCGACCTGCGGGCCGCGCTGCCCGACATCGCGCTCAGCGGCGAGGGGCTCGACGAGGTCACCTGCCGCATGGAAGCCTTCGCCCAGCGCCATGTGTTCGGCATGGACCACACAAAGGGCACCTTCAGCGTCGAGAAACTGCACATGACGCACCCCATCAGTTCTTATCTGCTGGGGCCTTACACCATCATCTACGGGTATCTTGGTTGCGCCGCGCCCACAAGCGGCCAGATATACGGCGCGTGGCAGGAAGCCTACCGAAACTATGCGGTCATACCCACGCTGGTGCCCAGCGTGAACGCATTGCAGCAGCCGACGGGATTCTCCGCGCAGTTCTTTGACGAGGTGGGCTTCTGGCAGGACAAGGGGGTGCGACCCGACCCCGACGGGGAATGGTCTGCCGATACGGCCTTCCCGCTGCGCACGGCTGACGGTGTGCCTGCCCGCTACACAACGGACCGCCGGCTTGTCTGCGAGGATCGCGATGTTATCCGCACGCTTTACGGAACGCGCGCCGTCGAGGGGGCCGGCACGGTGGACGGCTGGCAGGCCCATGACGGCGCGCAGACCTTCAACCTGGACCCCGCGGCATGGTATCCCTATCGCGGGGGCGCTCCCGACAAGACCGCTTTCCGCATCGCCTCCGCATTTCCGACGGGATTTGCCGTGGAGTCGGCGGCATGCCGCGGCACCATCGCCTTTGCCCGGTCCCGCACCGGCGGCGACATCAACCTGCGCATTGGCGACCTCATGCCCGACGCCGTCTGCGGAACCAAGTCTTTTGACGGTGCCATCGCGGAGGGACGGGGCGAACTTCACGCGGCCAATGGCGGGCGCTTTGAGGGCATCGGCGACCACCTGTCCGCCCATCCGCCCTATATCGGCACCGGCGGCAGCGCATACATGCGCGTCCCAATCACGCTGCCCGGGGATGCCGAGCGGTTTATCGCCATGGTGGCGCTCAATACCGGGGGCGAGGGAACAGACCGTTCCGACGGCGTGAATTTCGGCGTGACCGTGACAGCCGACGAAGGGGAGTCCTCCGCAGCGGTACTGAACGCGACCTGCACACAGCAGCCGCTCGTGCTGGATGTGCGTGAGTTTGCGGGAAAGAAGGTGGAACTTACCCTGTCCATCGACCCCGGCCCGAACAAGAACCCCGCTTACGACTGGGCGGAATGGTTCAATCCCCGTATTGAGCGACGTGCCGAGGCGGAGGCCGACATCACCCTCGTGCCCGGCCCCGGTCCATGGAGCGTGGCCCTGTCGGCGGTGGGCGAATGCCCTGTGCCGCCCGCAGCGGAACGCGTCTCGATTCCGGCAAGGTTTCCCGGAGCGGTCTATCTCCTGCGTGAACGCCCGGCCGCGGCCGCGTTGCCCGTCGACCTCACGGCGGCACCGCGCGAGGTGTTTTACGTCGTCAACGGCACCGTGACCGAACCCGCCAATGTCCCGCCACTGACCGTCGGTGAAAACAGCGTTGGCGGGGTGAAGCGGCCCGGCCTGTTTGCGCACCCGCCCAACCAGGGACGCACGGAAATAATGCTCCCGCTGACGCTGCCCGGCGCTCCCGCAGTGTTCCATGCGTGGGTGGGGCTGCGTGACGGCGCGGAGAAGTCGAAGGGGGCAACATTCCGGGTGGAGGTCAACGGCGTCGAACTGGCTCAGGCAAGGGCCCTTGCCGGGCCATGGCAGGAACTGCGCGCCGACCTGGGCCCGTGGGCGGGCAAGACCGCGGTGCTGGCGCTCATCACGGACGCCGACGGCGATTTCGGATACGACTGGGCATGCTGGGGGGAACCGGGGGTCATGGTCCCATAGGGCCACGGACAACGCCAGCCTTCCCGGTCACCCAATAAAGAACGCCCCCCGCGCGGCTTGCGCAGGGGGCGTTGTTATAAGGCTTGGTTCTGCTTTACTTTGCGATGTCGACGGACCGGGTTTCGCGCACCACGGTGATGCGGATTTGGCCTGGATAGGTCATCTCGGCCTCGACCTTGCGGGCGATGTCGCGGGACAACTGCACGGCCTCAGCGTCGCTGACCCGGTCGGGCTGGACGACGATGCGCACTTCGCGGCCGGCCTGGATGGCGAAGGCCCGGTCCACGCCCGGGAACCCGTCGGCAATCTGCTCCAGCTGCTCCAGGCGCTTGATGTAGTTCTGCAGCATCTCGCTGCGCGCGCCGGGACGGGACGCCGACATGGCGTCGGCCGCCTGCACGAGCACGGCGGTGATGGTGTTCATGGGCATTTCGCCGTGGTGCGCGCCGACGGCGTTGGCGATGGTCTCCGGCTCCCCGTAACGCTTGCACAGGTCGTGGCCCAGAACGGCGTGGGAGCCCTCGACCTCGTGGGTGAGCGCCTTGCCCAAGTCGTGGATCAGCCCCGCGCGCTTGGCCTCGTGGATGTTGACGCCCAGTTCAGCGGCCATCAGGCCGGCGATGTGGCACACTTCCATCGAGTGGCGCAGCACGTTCTGGCCGTAGGAGGTGCGGTAGCTCAGACGGCCCAGGAGCTTGATGATCTCCGGGTGCAGCCCGTGCACGTCGGCCTCCATGCAGGCCTCCTCGCCGCGCTCCTTCATCGTGCGCGCCAGTTCCTCGGTGACCTTTTCGACCACCTCCTCAATGCGGGCCGGGTGGATGCGCCCGTCCTGGATAAGGCGTTCCAGCGTGATGCGGGCGATTTCGCGGCGGACCGGGTCAAACCCGGACAGCACCACCGCCTCGGGCGTGTCGTCGATGATGACATTCACGCCGGTGGCGTTCTCCAGGGCGCGGATGTTGCGGCCCTCGCGGCCGATGATGCGGCCCTTCATGTCGTCGCTGGGCAGGGCCACCACGGAAACGGTTGTTTCGGCGGTGTGGTCCGAGGCGCAGCGCTGGATGGCCTCGCCGATGATCCAGTGGGCCTTCTTGTCCGCGTTTTCGCGCAGTTCATCCTCAATGCGCTTGAGTTCGAGGGCGCAGTCGCGCTTGACCTCGTTTTCAAGGCGCGTGAACAGGTCCCTGCGGGCCTGCTCGGCCGTGAGTCCGGCGATCGCCTCAAGCTTGTTGGTCTGCTCGGCGATCAGGCCGTTCAGGCGCTCGCGCTCCTTCTCGTTCGCCTTTTCCTTGGCGACCAGATTGCGTTCCTGGGTCGTGATTTCGGCCGTGGTCTTGTCGAGCGCCGAGGCGCGCGTGTCCAGGCCCTGCTCCTTGGTCACAAGGCGGCGTTCCACCTCGCCCATTTCCCGGCGGGCTTCCCGCTTCTCCAGTTCGAGCTTCTCACGCAGCGCGATTTCGAGTTCTTTGGCGGCGTTCTTGCCGTCCTTGACGAGCGAGGAGGCGTTGCGTTCCGCCTCGCTGATCAACTGGGCCGCCTCCCGTTTGGCCCGGCTGACAAAACTGTTTCCACGGAACTGGGCGACGAACATCATTACGATGACTCCCACCACAAGTCCGCCCACGGCCGACGCTATTGGAATGACAATGTCAAACGGCATGCACCCTACCTCCTGGTTCCGCATGGGAACACCTGGTTATGGTTCGTCAGGCAGGAGGAGCGCAGTCGGACACACACGGCCGCAAATCACCCGTACAGTCGGGGTCTCTTTGGAAGCCCCAGGGGCCTGTTAAGCTTTGCTGCCGCGTGTTTCATGGCGAGAATACCCGAACCGCCCGCTGGGGGCGCGTATATGCCTTTATGTCCGAATGTCTGCCGACCTCAACCTACCGGAAGTTCCTATTACAAAAAGCCTTACGGTTGCCGTGACATTATATGCAGGCGGGGTGCCGTGTGTCAATGAATTATAAGTATTACGTTAAATATTCCCGGATGGGTCGCCGGCAGACCGCTTTCATCGGAACAGGTCCCGCATTATGCGGGAGCGCCACGCTCAATCATGCACCACTGTTACCCCGCGCGCCTCGAGAGCGGGAATTTCCACCGCAATCGTATTGGGCAGCAGCGGGTTGTTTTTCAGGTTCAAGCTTGCGGGATAAAGCACATCGGTGAAAATGGTTCCTGAGACCAGGGACCCGACAGTGGCGACCTGATTACTGCTCAGCGACAACGTTGTCAACTTTGTCAGTCCCGCCAGCGGAGCGACGTCCGTCACCTGGCTGCTGTCAAGGCGCAGTTCTGTCAGGCTCGTCAACCCTGCGAGCGGAGTGAGGTCCGTCACCTGGCTTCCCTGTACCCATAGCAGCTCCAATTCCGTCAGCCCTGCCAGCGGGCTGAGGTCCTTCACCAAGGTGGAACACAGGCCGAGCTGCGCCAGGTTCGTCAGCCCTGCCAGCGGACTGAGGTCCTCAACCTTGCTACCCAAAATTGCCAGACTCTTCAAGTACGTCATTCCTGCCAGGGAACTGAGGTCCGTCAGCGGGGGGTGAAAAATCCACAGTTCCTCCAGGTTCGCCAACCCTGCCAGCGGGCTGTAGTCCGTCACCGGCTCTCCGCTGAGATGAATGCTCCTCAGGTTCACGGCATATTCCAGCCCCGTCAAATCGGCAATGCCGAGCTTGTCCGTGGGCAGAGACCACAGCGTTGCCAGATATGCATCGGTCAGGGGGGTGCCGACGGGCAGTCCGCACAGGGCGCATAGGCAGGCTGCCAGATTTGCGTCGGGCACGTTTACCACGGTGCCGCCCAGCATGCCCTTGCTTACGAGCAGATCGACCCCAATTCCCGGTCCCGTCTCAAAACCGGCCTGCGGGTTTTGGCTGATGACATCGCCCACGGGCACCGTCAGGCTGAAGGTTTCGCTGACGGATCGGACGGTGAGTCTCGCCGCGATGACTGCCGCTTCGGCCTCCGCCTGGGGCATGCCGACCACGTCGGGGACAACCGCCATATTGTCCGGGCGCGGTCCCTTGCTTATGGTCGCTTGAACAAAGCTGCCGGGGTCCACCTGCGTTCCGGCGGCGGGTTCCTGGCTGAGCACCTGACTGACGGGCGCCGTTTCGCTGTACACCTCGTAGTACCCGTAGGAATACAGTCCCGCCGCCTGAATCATGTCCCAGGCGGTCTCATACATCAGGCCGACCACGTTGGGCACGGTTACCGAAGTGATAATTTCCGGACCCTTGCTGACTACCAGGTTGATGAACGTTCCGGGGCTTACCTGCGCCGTTGGCGCCGGGTGCTGGCTGATAACTTGGCCCGCCGGGACCGTGTCGCTGAATGCTTCGGTGATGGTGCCGACCTTCAAGCCGGCGGCCGTAATCGCCGCCGTCACTGACGCCTCTGTCTGGCCGACCACGTCAGGCACGCTGGCCGGTTGCGGTCCCTTGCTGACCGTCAAGTCAATCGCCGTTCCGGGAGTTGCCTGCGCTCCGGCGCCGGGATTCTGGCCGATGACCTGGCCCGTTGGGGCGGTGTCGCTGAATTCCTTGGTGACCGTGCCGACCTTCAGTCCCGCGGCCGTGAGCGTGACCGTCGCCGCCACCTGTGTCTGGCCGACCACGTTGGGCACGTTCCCCGGCTGCGGCCCCTTGCTGATTACCAGGTTGACCGTCGCGCCGGCATTCACGAGCATTGCGGCCGAGGGGTTCTGGCTGATGACTTGCCCCGCGGGAACGGTGGCGCTGAATTCCTCCGTCACCGTGCCGACTGTCAGTCCAGCCGCGATGAGAGCGGCCTCGGTGGCGGACTTTTCCATGCCGACGACACCCGGGACCGGCGTGTTCCCGCATCCGGGCATCACCAGCAGCCCGACGGCCAGCAGGAGACACAACGCCACCCTTGACGCACTGGAGTAAATGAAAGAAGCCATGATCTTACCTCCCGTTTTTTTCAGCGAATACCTGAACCAACATTCCTTCCCGCCGCCACCGCAGCGAAGGTGGCCCACACCACCTTTATAAAGTGTACCGCCATAGGCAGACATCTGTCAAGGGGTCTTTGTAATAAGGAGTTGTTCTATGAACAAAGATATGGCGGAGACAACACTGCAAGAACTGCGCTTAGTGCGCTGCCGGCTGGGGTGTAAACGCCGATAGACCCTTTAGCAGCGCCGTGATGGAGGGGGAGTCCCATTTTGCCGAGCCGTTGTGTTTGAGCACCACGTCGCCCGACGGGCTCAGGATGACAGAAACCGGCGTGCCGCCCTGATACAGCGCTGGCAGGGCGGTCTTGCAGGAATAGAGCGGAAAGCCGAGCCCGTATTCCCGTGCAACCGCGGGCAGTTCGTCAAAGCCCGCGATGGCGACGGCCACAAAGGCGACTCCCGACCCTTCCAAAGACTGGTGCAGTTTGTTGAGCCCGGCCAGTTCAGGCAGGCAGTTAAAGCAGGTGGGGCTCCAGAAATGCAGGAAGACCGGTTTGCCCTTCAGGCTTTCCAGGGCCAGGGGCGCGCCGTTGACCTGTTCCAAGTTCAGGGAGTAATCTCCGGAGAGTCCCGAACCGGGGGCGACCGTCCTGAGTTGGGCCTGCTTCTTGGCCACCCACAAGTCCTGCACCGGCTTGAGATAGGTCAGGCTGACCAAACCCACGACAAAGAGCACCGGCAGTATGATGCCGGTGGCGCAGCCCAAGAGGAAAGGTGCGCGGCGTGACCGGGGGGGCGTGACTTCCGTGGTGTCGCTCATGGGTTGGTTTTCTCCGTTTGCCTTTGGAAGACGAATGGGCATGGATGCACAGGATATACAGGATTAATCACTGTACTCCCATACCCGAAATCCTTCTCAAGCCTTGACAATTCTGATGCGTACGGGGAATACACCCCCCGGCCCTTTGGGCCTGCCCCCCTCCAGGGGGGACCTAAGAGCGTGTGACCCGGCGCTTTGATTCCGACTATGCCGGTCCAAGATTTCCCGTTCTTATCCTGTTCATCCTGTCCATCCATGTTAAAGTGAATCTTCTGCTTCGGCGTCGCGACGGTCCAGTTCGGCGAGGTATTCCTGGATGCGGGCCTCGTGGCCCCGGTCGGACGGGTGATAGTAGGTGCCCCGGGGTACGCCGTAGGCCTGGGGCACGTAGCCGCCCTCGAAGTCGTGGGCGTACTGGTACTCCTGTCCCCGGCCCAGACGTTTGGCACCCTTATAGTGCGTGTCCTGCAAATGCGTCGGCACCTCGACGGTCTTCTTCTCGCGCACATCCTTCAGC
>CAIUWO010000071.1 GCA_903902895.1 Candidatus Hydrogenedentota bacterium
GTTGCCCCGGACGAGGATGCCCTCGACCACGCCCGTGCCGGCATTAAAGACGGGGGAGCCCGAATTGCCCCCGTAGGTGTCCACGTTGGCCTTGAAATAGCCCGTGGCCGTGTTTTCGGTCACATGGGTGGTGGCGCCAAAGGCAATCTTCTTGGGCAGTCCGGAAGGATAGCCGATCACCCCGACCGTCGTGGCCAGCGGCACCAGCCCGTCGCGGCGGATGGCCAGGGAGACCGCACCGGGCGCCGTCACGGCGCGGTCCAGCCGGATAATCGCGTAGTCCAGCCCGGTGGACGAGTTCAACTGGCGTCCCAACACCGCAACGCCGGTGTACACCTGGTCTTCGGCAAGGTCCACTTGGGGCGTGCTGGCGTCGGTCATGTCAAAGCCGAAAACGAAGCGCACGCCGACATAGTCAGTTGAGTTGTAACAGTGGCCGGCCGTCGCCACGATATCAGGCCCCACGAGAAATCCGGTGCAGAAGGCCGCTGTCGGCTGACTGCCAAAGGGCTCGCCCGCACAGGCGGGCTTGCCCTGGTATAAATAGGCGCCCGTGCTGATATGCCAGCCGCCGCCGCCGAGAGGGGTCAGTTGGGAGGCGGACAGCAACGCGCAGACAGACCCGGCCAGCGCTTTGCGCGAGGCGCTGGTCTCCTGGTACACATCAATGCGGTTGTCGGAGCCGTAGATAACCTTCTCGCCGCCCAATCCCGGCACCCATGGCGTGTCGGAGATCACGGTGCGGCCGTCGGTGCCCGGGATTTCCGCCACGACCTGCGGTGCGCACTGCCTTGCCTCGGGATCGGCCAACGCCCCCGTTGCCGACAACACTGCCAAAATGCAAAGCGTCCCTGCTCCAAAATAGGCAAACCTGGCGTTCATGCCACCACTTTCCTGCTCCCTGCGGAACAAATAATTCGGATTATGCGTCAACCCGTTCACCGTCGGCCCGACAACGAACCACCATTATAGTTTAACATGCAACAGTTAAATTGTGACTCCCTGCCGCCCGGGACCCTCGTTTTCCGGACAAAGTCCATAATCCGGTGCGTGCCCTTAATCAACGCATGAGACAACGCCCCGGAGGACGGCCGCCAATTTCCACCCACGGCGCGGGTGCGAAGTGGTCGGCCTCCCTGGAAACGGGTGGCTGTACCCGCCTCCCGCGCGCGGCTATAATAACCGAAAGGACAACCGGCAAGGAGCCCTGTCATGGACATGAAACGCCTTGGTCTTGCAATGCTCTCCACCCTCTTTTTCATCCCCCTCTTCGCCTCGGCGCAGGCAGCCCCCGCAAGCGACCCCAGCACCCAGCCCATTCCGCAATGGTGGAGCGACGCACGCTTCGGCATGTTCATCCATTGGGGACCGGTAAGCATCAAGGGGACCGAGATCGGCTGGTCCCGCGACGGCGAGCGACCCCGACTCAAGGCCGGCAGGGGCGAGGTTCCCGTCGAGGTGTATGACAACCTCTACAAGGAGTTCAACCCGGTCGAGTTCGACGCAAAGGCATGGGTGAAGCTTGCCCAGGACGCCGGCATGAAGTACATGGTGTTCACCACCAAGCACCACGACGGCTTCTGCGAGTTTGACTCGAAGTACACGGACTACAAGATCACCAATTCGCCGTTCAAGCGCGACATCGTCGCCGAATTGACCGCCGCCTGCCACGAGGCGGGCATGCCCATCGGCTACTACTACTCGCCGCCCGACTGGCACCACCCCGACTACCGCCGGGAAAACGGCGCGCGCTACACCGAGTACTTTCACAACCAGGTGCGCGAACTGTTGAGCAACTACGGCAAGGTCGACATCATTTGGTTTGACGGGCTCAACGGCAACGCCAAAGAATACCAGGCAGAGGACATGATCAAGGACATCCGCAGGCTCCAGCCCGGCATCGTGATCAACAACCGCCTCGGCCTGCCCGCCGACCACGACACGCCCGAGCAGACCATCGGCCGCTTCCAGCGCAGCCGCCCGTGGGAATCATGCATTACGATATGCCAGCAGTGGGCCTGGAAGCCGGATGACAAGATGAAGACGCTTGACGAATGCCTGTCCACGCTGGTGCGCTGCGCCGGTGGCGACGGCAACCTGCTCTTCAACGTCGGCCCCATGCCCACCGGCCAGATTGAGCCGCGCCAGCAGGAGCGGCTCCGTGAAATGGGTGCGTGGCTGAAGAAGAACGGCGAAACGATCTACGGCACACGCGGCGGCCCCTGGCGGCCGGGCAAATGGGGCGCCTGCACGGCCAAGGGCAGCACCGTGTTCGTGCACTGTCTGGCCAAGGAAACGGAAGTGATCGACCTTCCGGTCATCCCGTGCAAGATGACCGGATTCAAGGCGCTCTCGGGCGGCGACGTGAAGGTCACGCAGAATGACAAGGGCGAGGCGCGCATCGCGCTGGACAAGAACAGCATGGATCCCCTCGACACCATCGTCGCCATCGATTTTGACAAGCCGGTCGCGGACCTGGAAATCACCGAACAGCCCTCCGGTTCGCTCGTGCACGGCAAGCCAACCACCGCTTCCAATGTCTTCGGAAAGATGAACGACCAGTACGGGCCTGAAAAGGGGCTGGACGACGACCCCGAAACACGCTGGGCCACCGACGCCGGCGTGGGCGAGGCATGGCTGGAGGTGGACCTCGGCGCGCCGGTCCGCATCGGCCAGGTGGCCATTGTCGAGGCCATCCGCCGCGTACAGGACTTCGCCGTCGAGGCCTTCCTGGACGGCGCGTGGAAACCGGTCCTTAGGGGCAAGCACATCGGCGACGCTTTCGAAGCTGCTTTCGACCCGGTCACCACCAACAAAGTGCGCCTGCATGTTCTGAAGGCCACCGACGGTCCCACGTTCTACGAGTTCCAGGTGTTCCCGCCAAAGTAGGCGGAAGGAACGTGGTTTGGGCGGAAACCGATGCCTGTCACTTTCAGGACTCCCCCACGGCCTCCTCAATTACGCGCTCAATCTGGCGGGCCACTAGATGGGGCGCGTTGTCGCGCAGGACGGCCTCGCGGGCGGCGCGGCCCAGGTCGCGGCGCAGTTTGGGGGACTCGGCCAGGCGCAGAATCGCGTCGGCAAAGGCCTCCGCGTCGTTGTCAGGCACCACGAGGCCGTTTAGCCCGTCGGTAATGGGCCAGGCCGCGCTGGCGCAGGCCACCACGGGGCGGCCCGCCGCCATGGCATTGAGCATTTTGATGGGGTAGCCGGACCACGACAGGCGCGGCACGGCGACAATCACATCCTCCAGCAGCGCGTTGCGCACGGCTTCGAAATCGGGCGCAGCCAGATGCTCCGCGCCGGGCAGGTCGGGCGGCGCGGCCGAAGCGACCACCAGCCGGGCCTCCGGCTTTTCGGCCCGCACCCGCTCCATCACCGCCGTCAGGAGGGGCAGGTTCTGGTAGGCGTCGAGATTTCCGGTGTACAGGACAGGCGGCAGGGCGACCGGGACGGCGGACAGGGCGGCGTCAAACGGCGTGTGATCGATGGGGGGCGGTATGACGGTCACGCGGGCGGGGTCGCAGCCGCGCAGCACCAGATAGCCCGCAAGCCGCCGGTGCGGCACAATGACCCGCGCGGCGCGGCGGGGAAAGGTGTTGTCGAACCAATGGCCCAGCCGGGCCGCGCGGCGGGCGCTTTCGGGCCGGGAGCAGTAGTAGGGCAGTTCATCGGCCATGGCGTTGTGCGCAAAGTACACCACGGGCCGCCGCCTGCTGAACAATGCGGCGATGAGCGCCTCGTAGTTGTGCGCGCACACCACGTCGGCGTCGCGAGCGGCGCGCCGCAGCGCGAGCAGCAGCGCCGCGTCATGGAGCGGCTTGCCCCAGTGCGGCCCGGGGGCCGTGGAGGACCCTGCAAAGGGCGGGCGCATTGCTCGGACCACGGGCACGGGATCGTCCGGTTGATCATTGCCGTAACCATACACCACCAGGCGGACATCGTTGCCGAGCTCGGCGAGACACTTGGCTGTCTCGCCCAGGAACACCTGCGAGCCCTGCGGCACCGGATAGGGGCAGGCCCCGGCCATGACAATCTTCAGCGTCATTCCAAATACCCCAGGGCGCGCAGCCGCGCAGCCATTTCAGCCTCCTCTGCGGGGCTCATGGACCGTTCCGGCGGCATGGGCCCGGCGGGGGAAACGCGCTCCGGCGCAAGGCCCCACAACGGCCGGCCCTCCATCGGCGGTCCGGCCGCGCCCAGCGCGGACAGGGCCGTCGGCGCAATGTCCTCCAGCCCCGGGTCGGACTTTGTGACCGGCGTATTGCTAACGAGCAGCCCCGGACTGCGGTGCACGCCGTTCATTCCCCGTTCCTTTCCGCCGGCGTATTCCGCCGGGTCCATGCGTCGGAAGGACGGCCCGCCGCACGCGCGCAAACAGGCGTGGCGGTAGCCTTTTTCGGTCGCAGGCTCGATAAGAATGTCGGGGGCGCGGTCCACATGGGGGCCATCATACACCGCCGCGCGCGGCAGTGCGCGCCTGACCGGGCCCCAGGCCTCCAGCACCGCGCACAGTTCCGACACGAAGGCGTCATAGTCCTCCGGCGGCACCGTGCCCAGCGGCTCGCGGCCCGCAAGGTTGACGCGGATGGAGGGGAAATAGTCGAGCTCCTCCGAATAGGCGCGCGTGGCGGACCAGTCAATGCCGCCGAAGCGGCTGCGGCTTTCCGCGCCCGCGGCCAGCCCTGTGAAGCGGCGAAACAGCGCGCCGCGCGCGCGCTCGGGCGCAAGGCGCAGCGCCATCGCCTTCAGCGCGCTTCCCCCGCCGCCCGAAAACCGCAGCAGGCCGCGTTCCGCAAGGAAGTTGTTGAGATGAATCACGCCCGTGCCCGCGCCGGTGAACCCGTGGTCCGACACGACCAGCACATGCTCCGCGCCGGACGCCTCCGCCATGCGCCCCACGGTCCCGTCAAGCCGGGCATACACCTCGCGGATGGTGTTCGCCAGCGCCGGGTCGGCCTGATGGCGCGGCGATGCGGGGTCGCCAAAGCGCCAGAAATGGTGCGACGCCGTGTCGGTCTCGCCGAATACGGCCATGAAGAAGTCCCACGGCTCGCGGCGCAGCAGCCGCAGCGCGGCGGCTTCCTTGTCCGCTATCTTGGCCAGCAGCAGGGCGCGCGCCCGTTGATGCCAGCCCGGCCCCGTGCGGTGCTCCTGAAAATCGGCAAAGCGCCACCCCCGCACGTCGTCGTGGTATTCCGGCGGCTCCACAAAAGACCGGTCGATGGATGTGGCCACGGGCGAGTCGAAACCCGACACCATGAACCCGTTCACCCGTTCGGGGGGGTAGGTGCCCGGCACGCCGAGCACACCCACCCGGGCGCCCGCGTCTGAAAGGGCGTTCCACACGGCGGGCACGCGCCGGAAAGTGCGGTTCACGAAACGGACCGCGTAGCCGCCGGGCGGCATGTCGGTGAAATCGAACACGCCGTGGCGGCCGGGATTGACGCCGGTGGCGCAGGTGGTCCACGCCGGAAACGTGGCCGGTGGCATGGTGCTGCGCAGCGGCAGCAGCGCGCCCGACCGCGCCAGGGCGCGCAGGTTCGGCAGCATTCCCTCGTCCATCCACCGCTCTGCCAGCGCGGGGTCCGCGCCGTCCAAGCCTATGATAAGCATCCTCGCCATGCCCCGATTGTAGCATTTTACAGCCGTGCCAGACCGGGCCTTGAAGCGCTTGCTCCCGGGGCTTAATCCGGGTATATTGACACGCTCCGGTCCGGCGCCTCTGCCGGGTCCGCGACCCCAACCCAACGGAGGCGAAGCAATGGGCTTTTGGAGGATGACGCTGGTCATGGCACTGACACCGGTTCTTTCGGGCGTGGCGGCCCTGGCGCAGGGCGCTCCCGCGCAGGATTATCCCATCACGCCGGTCAAGTTCAACAAGGTGCGCGTGACCGGCGGGTTCTGGGGGCCGCGGCTGGAAACCAACCGCACCGCCACGCTGCCGGCCAACTGGCGCAAGTGCGAGGAGACGGGCCGCATCGAGAACTTCGAGAAGGCGGCCAAACTCAAGCCCGGCAGGCACAAGGGCATTTTCTTCGATGATTCAGACGTTTACAAGGTCTGCGAGGGCGCGGCTTACACGCTGGCGCTCCAGCCCGACCCGGCACTGGACAAGTACCTTGAAGACCTGGTGGCGCTCTTTGCCAAGGCGCAGGAGCCGGACGGCTACCTCTACACGGCGCGCACGATTGACCCGGAACACCCCGCCAACTGCGGCAAGGAGCGCTGGGCGAACCTGAAAGACGCCCATGAGATGTACTGCATGGGCCACATGATCGAGGCGGCCGTCGCGCATTACGAGGCGACGGGCCGGCGCACTTTTCTCGACGTGGCCATCAAATGCGGCGACCTGCTGGACCGCACCTTCGGTCCCGGCAAGACCTACGGCATCTGCGGCCACCCGGAAATCGAACTGGCGCTGGCCAAGCTTTACCGCGCCACGGGCGATGTGAAGTACCTGAACCTGGCCAAGTTCTTTGTCGACCAGCACGGAAACGGGGAGCACCGCGAGCTCTGGGGCGAATACTGCTCCGACCACAAACCCATCCTCCAGCAGGACGAGGCCGTGGGCCACGCCGTGCGCGCGGGATATTTCTACTCCGGCGCGGCCGATGTGGCCGCGCTCACCGGCAGCCCCGAATACATCACCGCCATTGACCGGCTCTGGGAGAACATGGTCTCCAAGAAGATGTACCTCACCGGCGGCGTTGGGGCGAAGCGCGAGGGCGAGGCCTTCGGCGCGAACTACGAACTGCCCAACCAGTCGGCCTACTGCGAAACCTGCGCCGCCATCGCCAACGCGCTGTGGAGCCACCGCATGTTTCTGCTCCACGGCGACGGCAAGTACATGGACGTGTTCGAGCGGATCATCTACAACGGCTTCCTGTCGGGGCTGTCCATGGAGGGCGACACGTTCTTCTACCCGAACCCGCTCATTGTCGAAGGCGGCTACAAGCGTTCGCCCTGGTTTGGCTGCTCCTGCTGCCCGACCAACGATGTGCGGTTCGTTCCGTCGCTGCCCGGCGCGGCCTATGCCGTGGAGAGGGACCGCATCTACGTGAACCTGTACATGGGCGGCGAGGCCGGGGTGGACGCTTCCTTCGGCAGCGTCAAGATCGCCCAGGAAACGCGGTATCCCTGGGACGGCGCCGTCGCGATGACGATCACGCCCGACAAGGCCACGACCTTTGACCTGCGCCTGCGCATCCCCGGCTGGGCCCAGGGCAGGCCCGTGCCGTCCGACCTGTATCATTACCTCAACCCAGACTCCAAGGTGCCGCAGCTGTCGGTCAACGGCAAGCCTGCCGACCTTCAACTGGAAGAGGGGTACGCCGTCCTCCGCCGAGAATGGAATCCGGGCGACAAGGTGGAGCTGACGCTCGACATGCCCATCCGGCGCGTGCTGGCCAACGAAGCCGTCGAGGATGACCGGGGCCGGGTGGCATTGGAGCGCGGGCCCATCGTGTTCTGCTCCGAAGGCATCGACAACGGCGGCCGCGCGCTCAGCCTGTTCCTGCCCGACGCCACACCGCTTTCCACCGAATTCCGGGGCGACCTGCTCCGGGGCGTGCAGGTCATCACGGGCTCGGCCCGCGCGCTGAAACGAAACGACGACAACGCGGTGGTGGAGGCGGAACACCCCCTGGTGGCGATCCCCAACTACGCCTGGGGACACCGGGGCGACGGCAATATGGCCGTGTGGATGGCCCGCTCGGCGGACAAGGCGGTGCCCGCCCCACCGGCGACGCTGATGTCCAAGAGCGCCGCCACCGCGTCCTATGTGAACCCGAACGACAGCGTTGCGGCCCTTTCCGACGGCCAGAAACCGAAAAGCTCGGCGGACGAATCCGTCTCCCGCTTCACCTGGTGGGACCACAAGGGCGGCACCGAATGGGTGCAATACGACTTTCCAAGTGAAACCACCGTGTCCGGTTGCGGTGTCTACTGGTTCGACGACGGGCCCCACGGTGGATGCCGCGTGCCCGAAAAGTGGCAGGTGCAGTACAAGGACGGTGATAACTGGCGCAAGGTGGAAAGGGACGGAGAATATGCGGTCAACAAGGACTGCCTGAACGACGTTTCCTTCAAACCCGTAAAGACCGCCGCACTGCGGGTCCAGGTCCGCCTGCAGAAGGACTTCTCCGGCGGGATACTGGAATGGACGGTCAAAGAAGTAAAATAGGCCGTCAAGACTGCTTGCGTCGTCATTGCGAGCGAAGCGAAGCAATCTCATGCCCGCGATTGCCCATACCTTGGGCGCTGGTTACAAGAGATTGCTTCGCTGCGCTCGCAATGACGAACCTGCTGCGCGCAATGACGGGCCAGGCGGTCGTGACGTGTCAGATAGTGGATTGGCTTTGAAAGACAATTGGCTGGTTCCCAACCATGGAGAAGAGATTATGGCGCGGTATCTAACGGCGTGCGTGTGCGCAACCCTGATGACGGCCGGCGCGGCCGGCGCGGCGGACCTGCCCCGGCCTGAACATCCCCGGCCGGACATGCTGCGCGCCCAGTGGATGAACCTGAACGGGGAATGGGAATTCACGGAGACCGACGACAACGACGCGTCCTTTCTCGCCGAAGACGCCGAATATCCCGACAAGATTACAGTGCCCTTCTGCCGCGAGAGCGCCCTGTCCGGCCTGGCGCGCAAGGATTTCGTCCGCAATGTCTGGTACCGCCGCACCGTGGACGTGCCGGTGGGCTGGTCGGGCAAGCGCGTGCTGCTGCATGTGGGCGCATGCGACTGGAAGACCACGGCATGGGTGAACGGCAAGGCGGCCGGCACGCACAGCGGCGGCAGTGCGGCCTTTGCCTTCGACATCACGCCGCTGCTCAAGTCCGGCGAGAACACCGTAATCATCCACGCCTTTGACGATGTGCGTTCGGGCGTGCAGGCGGGCGGCAAACAGTCCCAGAAGCCGGAAAGCCACGGCTGCATGTACACCCGCACAACGGGCATCTGGCAGACCGTGTGGCTTGAGGCCGTGGGCACCTCCTATGTCGACAAATTCCGGGTGACTCCTGACCCCGACCGCGCCAGGGCGCGGCTTTGGATGCATGTGGAGGGCGCCTCGGCGGGCATGACCCTGCGCGCACTGGCCAAGGTGGACGGGCGCGAGGTGGGCAAGGCCGAGGCGGCCGTCGCCGGGGGCCAGGCCACAATTGACCTGCCTCTTTCGGAAGTGCGCCTGTGGCATCCCGGTTCACCGTTGCTTTATGACCTGCACCTGACACTGGCCGCTTCGGACGGGACGGACGTCGACGAGTTGGACAGCTATTTCGGGATGCGCACGGTCACGATTGAGGGCCGGGCGCTGCTGATCAACAAGCAGCCCGTCTTCCAGCGCACCGTGCTGGACCAGGGCTTCTATCCGGACGGCATCTGGACGGCGCCCAGTGACGAGGCGCTCAAGCACGACATCGAACTGTCCATGGAGGCGGGTTTCAACGGCGCGCGCCTGCACCAGAAGGTGTTCGAGCCGCGCTTCCTGTACTGGGCCGACAAACTGGGCTACCTCGTGTGGGGTGAATTCCCTAACTGGGGGCTGGACTACAAGAACACCGCATGCGAACTGCCCGTGGTGAACGAGTGGCGCGAGATTGTCGAGCGCGACTACAGCCACCCGGCCATCATCGGCTGGTGCCCGTTCAATGAGACGCCGCCCGAGGCGGTGACGCTCCAGAATGTCATCGTTGACATGACCCACGCCATTGACCCCACCCGGCCGGTGATTGACTCCAGCGGCTGGCACCACGGCCATCCGGACCCGGACGTGATGGACGCCCACGACTACGACCAGAATCCCGAAACCTTCAAGACGCGCTGGGATGTTCAGTGTAGCGAGACGCTGCTGCCTTCCCGCTACACCGGCGGCGCTTCCAAGCCCGTGCCGTTCTTTGTGAGCGAATACGGCGGCATCGGCTGGAGCGTGGAGGAAAAGGGCTGGGGCTACGGAAACACCCCCAAGACGATGGACGAGTTCTATGCACGGCACAAGGGGCTGACCGATGCGCTGCTCGACAACCGGTACATGTTCGGCTTCTGCTACACCCAGTTGACCAATGTCGAGCAGGAGCAGAACGGCATTTACACCTACGACCGCAAGCCGAAGTTCGACACGGCCCGCATCCGCGAGGCCAACGCCCGCGCCGCCGCCTACGAGCAGACGCCGCCCCTGGGCGCGCCGGCCGCGGAAATCAACTGGAATGTGCTGGTGGGCGCCAACCCGGACGGCGACCTTGCGAAACCCTGGAAACACACCAAGGACGACCCGGGCGAGCAGTGGAAATCGGCCGACTTTGACGATGCCGCGTGGAAAGAGGGCAAGGGCGGCTTCGGCCGCAAGGACGGCTGGGAACGGCGCACACGCACTGTTTGGCGCGACGCCGACATCTGGCTGCGCCAGACCTTTGCCTGCGATGAGACCGGTTTTGCCCGCGCCGAGCTGATTATCCACCACGACAACAGCGCCGAGGTGTTCCTGAACGGCGAGGAGCTTTGGAGCGGCGCCGGCTGGAACGACACCTACCAGGCCTTTGACGTGACTGAAAAGGCCCGGCAGTTGCTGAAGGAGGGCGAAAATGTCATCGCCGTCCACTGCCACCAGGACGGCGGCGGCCAGTACATCGACCTGTCCCTGTTGACCGCCGAAAACGCCACACCGCAAGTGCGCAAGGAGATGACCGTGGAAAAGAATGCTTATGGAAAACTGCCCGACGGCCGGCCGGCCACGCTCTTTACGCTGACCAATGACAAAGGCATGAAGATGTGCGTCACCAACTACGGCTGCATCGTCACCGAGCTGTGGGTTCCGGACAAGGACGGCCAGATGGCCGACATCACGCTGGGCTACGACTCGCTTCCCGCCTACCTGGACAAGACCCCCTACTTCGGCGCGCTCGTTGGCCGTGTCGGCAACCGCATCGCCAAGGGCAAGTTCACGCTCGACGGCAAGGATTACACGCTGGCCGTGAACAACGAGGAGAACCACCTGCACGGCGGGCTTAAGGGCTTCGACAAGGTGCTGTGGGACGCCGAGGCGGTCCGCCGGGGCGACGCCGTGGGCGTCAAGTTCTCGCGCCGCAGCCCCGACGGCGAGGAGGGGTACCCCGGCAATCTGGACAGCGAGGTGACCTACTGGCTGACCAACAGCAACGAGTTTGAGCTGGACTACAAGGCGAAGACCGACAAGGCCACGCCGATCAACCTCACCAACCACGCCTATTTCAACCTGCGCGGACATAACGCGGGCGAAATACTCGGACACGAGATGATGCTTAACGCGTCACGCTTCACCCCGGTCGACAGCACGCTCATTCCGACCGGCGAGTTGAGGCCCGTGGCGGGCACGCCGATGGACTTCACCAAGCCGGAAGTGATCGGTGCGCGCGTCAATGACGAGAGCGACGAGCAGATCAAGTTCGGCCTGGGCTACGATCACAACTGGGTGCTGGACAAGGAGAAGCCCGGCGAACTGACGCTGGCCGCCAAAGTGCATGAGCCCGAGTCGGGCCGCATCATGGAGGTGTGGACCACCCAGCCGGGCGTGCAGTTCTACTGCGGCAATTTCCTGGACGGCACCAACACCGGCAAGGGCGGCGCGGTCTATAACTACCGCAACGGCTTCTGCCTGGAGACGCAGCACTTCCCCGACTCGGCGAACCGGCAGGACACCGAGGGCTGGCCCACCGCCATTCTGCGTCCCGGCGAAACCTACGTCCAAAAGACCATTTACCGTTTTTCAACGGACTGAGGGTCCCATGACCAGTATCTGCCATGTTTCCGCCCCCCGCGAGGCGGTGTGTGACATTGCGTTCGCGGGCTTGCTTCCTGAAAGCGACTGGGAATGACGGGGCCGGTCTCAGGAGCGATGGACGCTTCCGAAGGTTGCGCGCCGTCCGGCCGGAGCCGCATGCGTTCACGTTTGCTCGCGTTTGCCGGGGCGGTCATTGTGCTGCTCACGTCCATGGCGTTTCAGTGGTCCGTGCATCCGCGCCCCATCGAAGACACGGACATCACAAAACTCGTCGCCCCGGACACCTGCAGCTATTTCCGGCTGGCGCAGCATCTTGCGGACGAGAAGGCCAACGTGTACCTGCGCACACCGGGCCTTCCCGTCTGCCTGCGGGTGACGGCGTGGTGGATCGGCGTGGACTTTGACAAGGTGCTGGTTCCCGGGCGAAAGTGGGAGGAGGTCAGCGATGACGGCAAACGGGTCATACGCGCCGCCATGCGGGTCTTCGACTTCATGGGCTGCCTGCTGCCGGTCGTCATTTACGGGGCGGTTCTGCTGCTCTGCGCCATGCCATGGCTGGCCGTGCTCGCCTCCTTTGCGTACATGGCGGACATCGCCTCGGTGTGTTCCCAGTCGGTCCTGATGACCGAGTTCCCCGCAACTTTCTGGACTTGGATTTCTTTGGCGGCAACGGTCGGCATGTTCCGCCGCCCCACCGTCAGCACGGCCTGTCTGGCCGGACTGGCCGCGGGCTGGGCCGCGTGGATACGTCCCGACTGCCTGCTGCTTGGGGCGCTGGCGTTTCCGCTTCTGGCGGGGATGCTCTGGTGGAACAGGTCCGTGTTTCCATGGCGCCGCGCCACCCTCGTCTGCAGCGTCTTTTTTCTGGTTTTTTCCTCGCTTGTTGGGGCATGCTGCCTTCACAACAAGGCCGCAACGGGCCACTTCTTCTACAGCATGGGCCTCGCGTTTACCAGGCAGAGCCTTGTGGTAAAGACGATTGCTGAGGCGCCGGACATCACCGACGACCCCGAGGTCGCCGTGATGCAGCGGCATTACCGGGAGGCGCTCAATTCGGGCGCAAAAAACGCGTGGCTGCCCTGGAGCCTGGGCAAGAAGGTCACCGACGAACTGGGCGGCGACCAGTATTACTACCGTCAGCTTACGGTGAGGACCATTTTGGCCGCCATCCGGCTCAATCCCCGCCAGTTTCTCGCCAACGCGGAAGACCGCTATTGGTGGGCATGGCGGAACCCCTACAACTTCATTTACAACCCCGAGGCGCAGCAGAACGCGCCCACCGCCCCCCTGTTCCGGAATTTCTGCCGCGTGGATGGGCGCATGATTTTCGGCGAGTGGTCGCACACCGCGTTCGTGGCTTTTTGGGCCCTTGCCTTCATCGTCTTTCGCAGAACCTGGCAGCGCTTCCTGCTCGTCTACTTCGCGGCGCATGTCTTTCTGAAGTTCGTGGTGTGCGTGGGCGTCGATGACGATGCCCCCCTGCGGCACACCATGTCGGTCCGAACCTGGATCAACGCGCTTTCCCTGCTGGGCGTGGGCCTGTCGGTCCAGATGATCGTCCTCTCGCTTCAGCGCCTTGCCGGCTTCTCCTTCGGCCCCATGCCCATGCCGGTGGAGAACCAGGCTTTGCCCGCGCCGCCGCTGTTGCCGCATCTGCTCGGTGCCGTGCGGTGGACGGCCGGCACGGCGCGCCGGGCAAAAATCCCGGCGCTGATCCTGCTTTGCCTGCTTCTGGCCGGCGCCGCGGGCATCGGATGGGTTTGGCGTGCGGACGCGCAGTGGCGCGGCGCCTATAGGTCGGTCGCGCGCTTGATGTCCAGCGGCGCTTCCGCCAACGATGTGGTGCTGCATTGCCCGCCGGAGAGCTGGCCCGAAGGGGCTTGGGTGAACCGGCTTCAGGCGCCCCTGAACCGCGCCCTTGAGCCGGAGTGGGTCGTGGCGCCGGCGCTAAAGGGGAAACTGCGCCAGTTCAGCGCGGGCACCATGGCCGCGGTGGACGGCTACGCGCGGCAGTATCCAAACGCATCCTTCTGGGTGCTCCAGGATTTCGGCGCCTGTTCCGGACAAGCGGAAAATGCCGCGTGCGGGACGTTTGCCGGCGCGATGACCAAGCGCCACGGCGACCCCGCCGTTTTTCAAACGCTGCGGCTCTGGCGCATTGACGAACCGACCGTGAACCTCATCCAGGACGGCGGATTTGAGCGCGAAGAAGGCGCGGCGGCACGACCCGGGGAAGGTGCGGTCATAACCGGGGCAGATGAGGCCCATGCGGGACAGCACGCCCTGCGCTTTGACGGGCCCGGCACCGCGCGGCTGTGTCTGCCCGCGCTGCCCCCGCCTGGGCCGGACTCGCCCAGGACCTACACCCTTTCCCTGATGACCCGGTACAAGAGCATTGTCGGCCGACCACCCAAAAGTGGGAAGACCGCCAAAGTAGTGATAGCCGCCTTTGACGGGCATGGACATCTCAGCAAGAACGCCCAGGGCTCTCCGCTGGGGTGGCGGAATCCTGTCGTTTTCAGCGGCACCAAAGAACAATGGCACAAGATAACCGTTACGTTGGACCGTGAAGCGGACCTTCCCCCCGCCGGCGAGCAGGCCTGCGTGGTGCTCGGCAATTTTGGCGGGACGGGAACCATTTGGTTTGACAACGTCCAGTTTGAAGCCAAAGACCATGCCACCGCCTTCGTAGACGGGGAACGCGCCCCCTGGCCCGACATCACGGAAAAGCCGTCAGCGGCCCCTGCCGGGGAATCCCCGGGCAATTCAAAGTAGCTGGAAAGGGGCGGAAAAGGGCCTTGCCTACCCGGACCGTGTCTTCGCAAAACGGGCCCGGCGGTGTTCCCGGCGTGGATTGCTACCTGAAGCGCCACGACCCGGAACGCCGCATGGTGGTTCTGCAGCATCACCCGCCGCTGGAACCCTTTATGAAGGGTTGGGACCAGTTTCTCGACATCCTCGACCGTGTGACGGCCGGCGGCGGCGTTTTCATGCTGCCCGGCGAATATGCCGACCTGTGCCGCAGCGGCACGCTACCCCTGGAGCCGCGCGCGCTGATCCCCGATCCCACCCTTGAATGCACCATGCGCATGGCGCTGGACAAATGGAAGAAACCGCTTGCGAAGGAGGATTTGGCGGGCATCGAAAAGTGCACACACCTGCGCGACGCCAATCTGCGCGGCAATGCGATCACAGACGTCAAGTCCCTGTCGGGTCTTTGGGCCGCGGTCAACCAGGAAATTGATGTTGCGGCGCAGGGCAACCCCCTGCCCGACAAATTCCTGTGCGAACAGGCCCCCAAACTGGAGGCGCAGGGGTTGCGCATCCACAGCTCCGGTGTCTGCGACAATGTCCTGTTCACCCTGCTCGCCGAGGGGCAGGGAAGCGTCGAGCCCAAGCCGGGGGATTACATCAAACCCAGGGGGTCGATGATGACGCTGCGCGCCCGGCCCGCCCAGGGCTGGAAAGTCGGTTCCTGGGACGGCGCCCCAGGCATGGAAGACAAGGAGGAAGTGAGTTTCCTCCTGCCCGCCTACTGCGTCATTACGGCGCGCTTCGTCCCCATATCCGAAAACAAGCCGGTAAAACCCGTCACAAAGGCGCCCGCGGGACCGACCCCGAAGAAAGAATGAACCGCCTTTCCGCTTCCGCCACGTTGATTGCGGCAAGAACGCCCGGCACCGGTTGGGAATCGGCTGCTCTGGTTGTTTCCGAACGGCGGTTTCACCTCGAGAAACAGCGCCTTGGAATGAAACGCCCTTCATGCGTTTCCTGTCCTTCTTGAGCAGGAGTCTTTAAACTGGATACCATAACCCAGTCCGTTGGGCGCGGGGCATCGGCAAAAGGAGCTTCTTTTCATGAGTTCAATTATGGCAATGGCACTGGCCGCGTCGATATTCGCGACGCCGGTGCAAATATCGGTAAACCCGGTTGCCGTGCGCGCGGGTGCCACGGCGGATATCGTGATCACATGGGGCCAGACGATGCCGGCAGGCGCGACGCTGCAATGGACGGCCACCGCGGGCGATGCGCACAGTGACGGCGCCGGCGGCTACGTGTATGTTGCCCCCGCCGATCCGGGCAGGGTTTTCATCCATCTGGCGGTGAACACGGCACAGGGGCTTTGGGGCGAGTGCGCAGTGCCTGTGCAGGTGTACCGCCAGTTTATTATCCTCAAGTCGGATGACTTTGGCGTCACGTCGGCGGGGAATCTTCAGCGCTACACCGCGTACATTGACTCGCTCGGATCGCGGGGCGTGAAGACCTCGGTGGGAATGTTCGCCTCGGGATGCGTCAATCCCACCGCGGATTTGGTGGCCAAGGTGACCGCATGGCGCGAAAGCGGCCTTGTTGAGTTCTTCAACCACGGTTATGACCACCTCTACTACCTCCCCACCGGCATGAAAGGCACGGCGGACGCCGCGTCGCTGGGAGACGACCTGCGGGACAAGAACTATCCGGCAGGCACCACCTATGAGTTTCAGGGGCGTCCCTATGCGGAGCAACTGGACCACCTGACGCGGGCGCAACAGACCATTCTGGACACCTATGGATTCCAGATGCGCACCTTCGGCGCGCCGTTCAACAAGATAGACTCGAACACGAAGCTGGCCGTTCAGGCCTTGGGCCAGTTCAACATGTGGTATTTCGGCCCGCCCGATCCAAACGTATATTCCGTGTCGCGCGGCGGTGGAGAGATCGAGGCCAGCACAGGCGTTCCCAGTCTGAGCACCTACACCACGACGCATGACCTGTCGCGGGACTTGGTGGTGCTCCAGCACCATCCGGCCGGGCAGGCGTTCCGTGACAACTGGTCCGAGTTCATCGGCATACTCGAACAGATTCACACCGACGAAGGCACGTATATTCTGCCCGGCGAATACGCCGATCTCATGATGCACAACATGCTCCCGGCCGATCCGACCGCAGCCATCGCGGACCCGGCGCTGGAATGCGCGCTGCGCGCAGCGCTTGGGCAATGGACGGGAACCCTGGACCCGGCGTCACTTGCGGGGCTCACGACGCTCCAATGGGCCAACCAGGCCTCCAAGATTCGCAGTCTTGGCGGCATCGGCGCCTGCGGGGCGCTGCGGCAACTCGATCTGCGCGGCAACGACGTCACCAGTATTGCCCCGTTGGTTAGCCTGTGGCAGGCCATCGGCGGCGAGATGAACGTGCTGCTTCAGGGCAACCCGCTCAGCGACGACATCACCTGCAACCAAATACCCCTGCTCGACGCCAAGGGGCTGCACATCAGCGCCACCAGCCCCTGCGACAACGTGCTGCTGACGCTGGTCGTGGACGGGCAGGGCGCGCTGGACCCGGCCTCCGGTGACCATACGGTGCCCCGGAACACGCCTCTCACCGTGGGCGCAACGCCCGCGCCGGGATGGAAATTTGTCTCGTGGGAAGGCGCGCCGGAAGCGGTCCCGGGTTCGCCCAAACTGAGTGTCGTCCCCGCCGCGCATCGAAGCATCACGGCGCACTTTGCCAAGATGAGCGGGTTTCCCGTGGCGGTGAGTGCGGTGACCAACGGAGCCGTTGCGGTGACCCCGAGGCAGCCCGAGGACGGCTATACGTCGGGCAGCACGGTGACCGTGACGGCAACAGCCAATGACGGGTATGTGTTCAAGGCGTGGACGGGAGATCTGAAGGGAAGCACCACCAATCCGGCAACGCTGGTCGTTAACGCGGTCAAAACGGTTGGCGCGGAGTTTTCCGCAGCGCCGCCCGCGAATATCAAGACGGCGGCGCAGCGGCTTCTGGACGGTTTTGCCGCGGCAGACACGGACAACAGCGGGGGGCTGTCTTTCGCCGAGGCTTCCGCGGCGGTTCGCGGACTTACGCGCGACCAGTTCTCCATGCTGGATGTGGACGCGGACGGTCAACTGACGCAGGACGACCTTAACCAGCTTATCGCCGCCAATCCGGGCGGGTGCACCTGCGCCAAGGCCGACTTCACGCTCGACGGGCTCAAGGGGCGTCTGGCAGACATGTTCCTGTTCGGGTTGGCCCTGCTGGCCCTGCTCGCGTTCAGCGTCCACAAGCCGCGCGCCTGAGCGCAGGCATCCAAAACAACCATTTGCCGGCGGGATGCGTCTTGCACGCATCCCGCCGCCTTTTCAGAAGGGCCATTTCACTATTCCGGTAGGGTTTCGCATGGGACAAGAACCGCCGCGACATGTGCCCGAGAAATAAAGCGCAAGCCGTACCTGTTCCTTCTGTCGCTGTTTTGTTGCAGAAAACGGCGTTTGACCCTGGAATGCACCACTTGCCGGGCTGCACGGTGTTGCGGTCCACGCGTCGCGGTGGGGTCAGTCGTTGGTCAGAACCACTCAGGAGGAAGTTATGGGCATGACTGGCGCGATGACGCTGGTCGCGTCGCTGCTTGCCGCGCCGGTCCAGCTTTCTTTGAGCCCGTCCGCGGTCCGGGTCGGTGAAACCGCCGCCGTTCAACTGCAGTGGACGGCTGAAGCGCCCGCAGGCGCCCAATTTCAATGGACGGCCAGTGGGGGTGAAATCCGTGAGAGTGGTCCCGGCGCATATGCATATGTCCCGCCCGGCATACCGTGCCGGGCGTTTGTTCACCTTGTCGTGAGCACGCCCGAGGGACCCTGGGCCGAATGCGCGGCGCCGGTGCAGGTGTACCAGCAGTTTGTGATTCTCAAGGCCGACG
This sequence comes from Candidatus Hydrogenedentota bacterium, assembly GCA_903902895.1. Classification (GTDB taxonomy): domain Bacteria; phylum Hydrogenedentota; class Hydrogenedentia; order Hydrogenedentales; family CAITNO01; genus CAITNO01. Next base: position 18,439 of record CAIUWO010000071.1, read on the forward strand.
ACTTTGCCCTCAGTTCCCCGGTGAGTTTTCAACGGTTTGCGGATTGCCTGGAGGAACTCAGGCGGCGCGGTGTGAAAGCCGCACCGGGAATGATTGCGGACGGATGCGTCAACCCCTCTCCGGACCTTCGGACCAGGGTGCTCGGGTGGCACGACAGCGGGTTGTTCGAGTTCTTCAGCCACGGCTACGACCACGCCTACTATCTGCCCGGCGCAGCCAAGGCGCTGTCTGCCGAGGTCTCCCCGGTAGACGGCGTGAATGACACGGCTTACCCGCCCGGGACAACCTACGAGTTTCAGGGCCGACCCGAGGCGGAACAGCTGGACCATCTGGCCCGTGCACAGCAGGCCATTCTGGACACCTACGGGTTCCGCATGCGCACCTTCGGCGCGCCTTTCAACAAGGTCGACGCAAACACGAAGCGGGCGTTTGAAACGCTGGGCCAGGTGGACGTGTGGTTCTTCGGTCTGGCCGGGACGACTCTTCAGAATCTCCACCGAGGCGGCGGCGAGATCGAGAGCAACCCGGGAAGCCCGAGCCTGCTCACCTATCTCCAGACGCATGACCCCGCGCCCCCGGTGGTCGTATTGCAGCAGCATCCGTCGCAGCAGTCCTTCTGGGACCGGTGGGGCGAGTATACGGCGATCCTGGACCAAATCCAGATGGACGGCGGCACGTTCATTCTTCCCGGCGAATATGCCGACCTGGTGCGCAGCGGCACGCTGCCGCTTGACCCCGGCGCAGTCATCACGGACCCGGCCCTGGAATGTGCGGTGCGGATGGCGCTGGGACAATGGACCGGAACCATTGAGCGGAGCGCGCTGGCGGGGCTCTCATCGCTTCAATGGTCGGGTCAGGGTTCCCAGATACGCAGCCTTGCCGGCATCGGCGCCTGTGGGGCCTTGCGGCAGGTTGACCTGCGCGGCAATGCCATCACCGATGTGGCCCCCCTGGTGAACCTGTGGCGGGACATGGGCGGTGAGATGACGGTGCTGCTCCAGGACAACCCGCTCAGCGACGGATTCACCTGCGAAGAACTGCCCCGACTGGACGAGCTGGGGCTGCACATCAGCGCCAGTGGTCCCTGCGACAACGTTGTCTTTACGCTGGCGGTGGACGGTTACGGGAAAGTTGACCCGCCGGACGGCGAATATCTTCTGCCGCGCGGCAGCACGGTGACGGTGCGTGCCACGCCCGGGCGCGGCTGGCAGTTTGAACGGTGGCTGGGCGTGCCCGACGGCGGTTCGAGCGGGGTGCTCCAGGTCGACCTGTCCACCCATCGGAGGATAACCGCCCGGTTTCTGGGCATTCCGCCCGACCCGGACCACGAACCGGGGGTGCCCGCCGGCGGTGTGGGTGGAACTGCGGCGCTTGCCTTGGCGCTGGCATGGGCAGGCGCGACGCGCATGCGTTCAAAGTCATCGGCGGGTCCGGGCAAGAACAAGATTTGACGAGAAGCCACAGAGGAAGAACTGCGCAGGTGTCTACCTTGTGCCTCCGCGTGAGAACTGTGGCATTACCACTTCAGTGCGTATCGCATGACGGCTGTCAGCAGTTATGAGCCGAGCAGGCGGCGCTCCAGCAACTGATGCATGTCCCTGCGCCCGTCCGCGACGAGATAGACGTGCACGCACTTTTCGGTCACGCGGCAGAGGATACGGTAGGGCTTGAAGAACACCTCCCGGTACTCGCGGATGCCGAGTGCCGCGAGTTCTTTCGGAAACACGCCCCTTTCGGGGAACTCGGCCAAGCCATCGAGCATCAGGCCGATGCGGTCAAGAACATGTCCCGCCTTCGAGGGTGTGTCACGCGCGGCAACATAGTCGAAAATGTCCGCAAGGTCGCGCTCGGCGGCGGCGGTCAGGAATACAGTGAACCCCAGCACCCGCCGGCCCGGCCGCTGCTTAGGCGCTTGATGGCCGCGTCCGCGCGCACGATCCCACCCTCCTCGATTTGGCGGTTGCCCCGCGCGAGAATCTTGAGCAGCGCCATGGTTTCCTGTGTTGCCTCGTGGGAGGCGATGTCCTGCACCACCAGTTTTGCCTCGCCATTCTGCGTGATCACCAGTGGTTCGGCGCTGTCGCCCAGGTGCCGGGCGATGTCGGCGGCGTGCGACTTGAGGTAACTGATCGGCTTGATTTTCCGCGCCAGGCCCATGTTCGATCTCCAGTTGGTTATGACCAAATACAGACTGAATATGGTCTTCATGTCAAGAGGCGCGTTAATTGGGGAAACCGGAGGCTCATGCAAGGCCGCCAAGAAGACCGGTGGCTCCCCTTGCCTCTTGGCGCCTTTGCGGCTTTGCGTGAGTTCACTTCGTTTCTCCCATTGACGCGCAGCGGGGTGAGGGGGTACCATGGCAGGATATTGGGCTGCATTGAACCAAAACGCAAGGAGGCGCCATATGGGAACACTTACGGCCATCGCACTGGTGACAATCATGTCCGCGCAGGACTACAAGCCGACGTGGGAGTCTTTAGACAAGCGGCCCAGTCCGGCATGGTTCCAGGACGCGAAGTTCGGCATCTTCATCCACTGGGGGGTCTATTCGGTGCCGTCATGGGGCGCGAAGGACGCCTACGCCGAGTGGTACTGGAACCACATGCAGGACAAGAACGGCGCGACCTGGAAATTCCATGAGAAGACTTACGGGGCCAATTTCCAGTATCAGGACTTTGCGCCAATGTTCAAGGCGGAACTGTTTGACCCGGACCAGTGGGCGGACATTTTTGAGCGGTCCGGCGCGAAGTACATTGTGCTGACCTCCAAGCACCATGAGGGCTTCTCACTCTGGCCGGACCAGCACAGTTGGAACTGGAACGCGATGGACATCGGCCCGCACCGTGACCTTGCGGGCGACCTGATCACGGCGGTGCACAAGAAGAATCTGCGCATGGGCTTCTACTACTCCATCTACGAGTGGTACAACCCCCTGTACAAGGAGGACGTGAACAAGTACGTGGACCTGCACATGCTGCCGCAGTTGAAGGACCTCGTCCAGCGCTACCAGCCCGACATCATCTGGCCGGACGGCGAATGGGACCATCCGAGCGCCACCTGGCGCGCCCCCGAATTCCTCGCCTGGCTGTTCAATGACTCCAAGGCGCCCAAGGACGTGGTGGTCAACGACCGCTGGGGCAAGGAATGCCGCGACCAGCACGGCGGCTTTGCCACACCCGAGTACGGCGGCATCTCCAAGGGCGGCCACATGATCGACGAGGGCCGCTTTGAGGAATGCCAGGGCATGGGCAAGTCCTTCGGCTACAACCGCAACGAGGCCGCCGAGGACTACCGCAGCGCCACCGAGCTGCTGCACCTGCTCATCGGCACGGCCAGCCGCGGCGGCAACCTGCTGCTCGACATCGGCCCCACGGCCGACGGCCGCATCCCCGACATCATGCAGCAGCGCCTGCTCGACATGGGCGAATGGCTCAAGGTCAACGGCGACGCCATCTACGGCACGACGCGCTGGACCAAAGCGCCCAAGATGGATGACGTCAAGTTCACCCGGAAGGGCGGCGCGGTCTACGCCATTTGCCTGAAGTGGCCGGGCGACGGGCTGTCGATTGACAACGTGCTCAACGCGAAAACCGTGACTGCGGCCATGCTTGGCGTGGACAAAGCCCTCGACGCGCGCATTGAGAACGGAAAAATCGTGGTCACGCCGCCGGTCCTGAACATCGACCAGATGCCCTGCCGCCACGCCTACGTGTTCAAGCTTTCCCAGGAGGGCGGGGACAAGGTGGAGTAGCGGCAAGGAATTTGTTGGCGCAAGCGCGGAAATGTGCTAAATTATAAGCCACGCGACCGGTTGCCGTGCGGACAAGTATGCCGGGCGGCGGTCAAGGACAGCGGAATTAACCTCGGAGGACAGGACCATGTCGGAAGTTCGTGCTTTTTTTGAAGGCGTCGCCGCCACAGTGGACAAGGGCAAGGTTGCGGGCATGACCGCGACTTACCAGTTCAACATCACCGGCGACGACCCCCAGGTGTGGTCGGTTGCCATCGCCAACGATGACGTCGTCGTCAGCGAAGGCGCGGCGGAGAAGGCGAGCATCGAACTGACGATGTCGGACGCCGACTTCCTCGCTCTGCTCAAGGGCCAGTTGAACGGCCAGATGGCTTTCCTCACCGGAAAACTGAAGATCAAGGGCGACATGGCCCTTGCGATGAAGCTCCAGAGCGTCTTCAAGCTTGGCTGAACTGGCAGTTATTCGGAGGGGCGTCCGTCCCGTGGGACGGCGTCCCTCCGCTCTTTTTCAGCGTGGCCTGCTCATTCTCACGCTTGCGGCCGCGTTGTGGGGCTGTTCGGGCCCCAAGCCGTTGGCACAGGAGCAGTCGGTGCTGCGCACCGATGACGGGCTGACGCTGGCGGCGAAACTGCTCCGTCCGGACCGCGTGGACCCGCCCGGAGTTGTGCTCGCGCACCGTTACGGGTCCAGCCAGGACTCGTGGGCTGCCTTTGCCGAAACGCTGCGCCAGGCGGGGTTCATGACCATTGCCGTTGACCTGCGCGGCCACGGCGCGAGCCGCACGGGCGGGGACGGCAA